>JBOHGT010000395.1:0-46805 GCA_050700385.1 Pseudonocardiaceae bacterium
CCTCCCACTCCGGGAGTCGCGCACGGTCGCGGGCAGGCTGCCGGCAGCGTCAATCAGCCCACACCGGCAGCGGCGAACGTCGCCCAGCGCCTCACCCCGGACGCACCGCTGCGCGTAGCCGGCTACCCGGGCGGCGCACCCGGCCCACTACCCGTCCAGCTCACGCCCCCGGTCGGGCACACCGCTGCGGCGGTGCAGGCCGTGTCACGGCACGCGCCCATGGTCCAGACCGCACCCCTGGAGACGGCGTCACCCCAGATCGTGCCCGAGGTGCCCGCGGCTGCCGTGACACCGGTGCAGGACGTCCCGCCCGAAGCGGCCACCGAGGTGGCGAGCGGGCCGGGCGACCTCGGCCCACCCGAGTCGGCGTCGGCGGTACCCCCGGCAGGCGCACCAACCGGACCCGGCGCACCAGCCGGACCCGGCGCACCGGGCGCAGCGGGTAACCCGGACGAGCTGGTCAAGAAGCTGTTCGACCCGTTGCTGCGCAGGCTCAAGAACGAGCTGCGGCTCGACCGGGAGCGCCGCGGCGTGCTCACCGACCTACACCACTGAAGAACTCGAAGACCGAGGAGGAACGCCATGGACAGCGACCCGGCCGTCAGCGTGTGTTTCATGGTCAGCATCGACGACCAGAGCCTCGGCACCTTCAACGGCTGCGAGGGGCTGGGCTGCGAGGTCGTCATCGAGCAGCGCGAGGAGGGCGGCAACAACGGCGCGGTCTGGCAGCTGCCCACCCGGCTGAAGTATCCCAACATCAAGCTGTCCCGACCGGTCACCAAGGACACCGAGAAGGTGGCCAAGTGGTTCAACAGCGTGGCCACCGGCGTGGGCCACAAGACCGCGTCGATCACTGCGCTGACCCTCGAGGGCACGGTGGTGGCCCGCTGGGGTCTGGTGGACGTGGTCCCGGTGCGCTGGACCGGACCGTCGCTCAACCCCGACTCACCCAAGGTCGCCACCGAGACCGTGGAGATCGCCCACCACGGCTTCCTCTCGCCCGGCGCCGGGAACTGACATGGCCGCCACGCCGACCGTCTTCCAGGCCGCGGGCGCACCGTCCGGCAAGGCATCGGGCGGTGCGCCGCCGCAGCTGGTGCACGCCTTCCTGGAGATCCTCACCCCACCGCCGAGCGGCACCACCGACACCCCGGGCGCGCCGACCGGCGAGAAGATCGAGTTCCAGTTCAATCCCAAGGAGCTCACGCTCACCAAGACCGCGAAGTGGAAGCGGGAGGCCGCGAAGGGGGCCAAGAAGAGCGGCGTGCCGGAGTTCCTCGGCGCCGAACCGGCGAAGCTGTCGGTCGAGATGTTCCTCGACGCCACCAAGAACATGGACGACAGCGTCGTCAAGGCGGTCGAGAAGCTGTTCAACTGCTGCGTTCCCACCGACAACACCCGCCAGAAGCAGAAGGCCTCCCCGCCCTGGGTGCGGTTCCAGTGGGGCGCGGTCACCGGCTTCCCGGCCCACATCAAGACCGTCACCGCGAAGTACACCCTGTTCACCCCCAGCGGTACGCCGGTCCGCGCGGTGTGCACCGTCCAGATGGAGGAGATGGGCGGCGAGACGAGCGGGCAGAACCCGACGTCCGGGGCGCTGGCCGCGCGCTCGGTGCGCACCGTCGTGTCCGGTGACTCGCTGCCGTCGGTGGCCTACCGCGAGTACGGCGATCCGACGCTGTGGCGGGCGCTGGCCGAGGCGAACGAGATCGACGACCCGATGCGGCTGCCGGTCGGCGGGACGCTGCTGGTGCCCGCTCTCGAGGAGCTGGACGGTGGCTAACCAGGGGTTCACGAACTCGCTGCTCGTCGAGGTGGCCGGCGCGCCGCTGCGACCCGAGATCGCGCAGCTGATGACCTACGCCTACGTCGACGACAGCCGGGTGCTGCCGGACGCGTTCGTGCTGCGGTTCCGCGACCCCGCCCGCAACGTGCTCGAGAAGGCCGGGATCCGGATCGGCGTCGCGATGAAGCTCAAGGCACAGGCCGGCGACAGCCCCGGCCCGGAGCCGCTGCTGTCCGGCGAGGTCACCGCGATGTCCGTGGACATCGACACCACCGGCACGGTCACCGAGGTCCGTGGCTACGACCAGTCGCACCGGCTGTTCCGCGGCCGCCGGGTAGCGGCCTACGCGAACATGACGATCAGCGACGTGGTGCGCAAGGTCGCGCAGCGGGCCAACCTGCCGGTCGACAAGGTGGACACCTTCGGCAAGCCGCCCGCCGATACCGATATCGCCCAGGACAACGTCAGCGACTGGGAGTTCCTGCAGCGGCTCGCAGATGTCACCGGGGCCGAACTCGCCGTGATCGATGGCAAGCTCTCCTTCCGGGCGCCCGCCGAGTCCGCGGCCGCACCGGGCACCGGCGCCCGCGCCCGGCAGGACCCGCTGGTGCTCGAGGCGGGACAGAACGTCACGGCGGTGCGTGCCGCGGTGAGTTCGGCCGAGCAGGTCGGCCAGGTCGAGGTGCGCGGCTGGGACTACCTCGCCAAGCAGGCGATCACCGCGACCGCGCCCGCGAAGACGGCGAGCGCGGAGCTGTCCGGCGTCACCCCGCAGGGCCTTGCCAAGGACTTCGGCAACGGCACGTTCCTCGCCACCGACGTGCCGCACCGCACCCAGGCCGCCGCGAAGACGGCAGCCGAGGCGCTGGCCACGCAGATCGCCGGCGCGTTCGCCGAGATCGAGGGGGTGGCCAAGGGCAACCCCAAGCTGCGGGCGGGCTCGTCGGTGTCGCTGTCCGGCGCCGGCACACCGTTCGAGGGCAAGTACACGCTGTCGGCCACCCGGCACCTGTTCTCCGAGGACGCCGGGTACACCACGCTGTTCACCGTCAGCGGTCGGCAGGAGCGCTCGCTGTACGGGCTGGCCCACGGCGGGCACGAGCGCAACGGCCACCGCGCGGTCTCCGGGCTGGCGCCCGCGCTGGTCAGCGATGTCCGGGACCCGCGCAAGCTCGGCCGGGTCAAGGTCACGTTCCCGTGGCTGGCCACCGACTACACCACCGGCTGGGCTCGCACCGTCCAGATCGGTGCGGGGAGCAAGCGCGGCGCCATGATCCTTCCCGAGGTCGGCGACGAGGTGCTGGTCGGCTTCGAGCAGGGTGACTTCGACAGCCCGTACGTGCTCGGCGGCCTCTACAACGGCAAGGACGCGCCCGCCACCAGCCCCTACGACCTCGTCGACGCCAACAGCGGCCAGGTCAACGGCCGGCGGCTGGTGTCCCGCACCGGGCACCATCTGGAGCTGGTGGAGACCGCGGCCGCGGACGACGCCGTCCGTCTGGTCACCGGCGACGGCAAGCACTCCCTGGAGCTGGACAAGAAGGGCACCAAGGTCACGCTTCGCAGCGACGGGACCGTGCTCATCGAGGGCAAGCGGGGCGTCACGGTGGATGCCGGCGCCGGCCCGCTGGAGCTCAAGGGCAACAACGTGTCGATCAAGGGGACGTCCGGGGTGAAGGTCGAGGGCGCCACGGTGTCGGTCAACGGCCAGGGCACGGCCGAGCTCACGGCGTCCGGCACCGTCACCGTCCGGGGTTCGCTGGTGAAGATCAACTAGTAGGGAGGCGAGCCAGATGCCACCGGCAGCGCGGGTCGGCGACCCCACCGGGCACCCCGGCGTGATCGGGCCGCCCGGGGTCCCGACCGTGCTCATCGCCGGGTTGCCCGCAGCGACCGTCGGCACGCCCCACGTCTGCTCGATGCCACCGCCCGCCGGGCCGCACCCGCCCGCACCGATCGCCCCGCCCGGCTGCCCGAACGTGCTCATCGGCGGCCGACCCGCCGCGCGGCTGGGCGACCTGTCAGGCTGCGGCGCCCCGATCGTCATGGGCGCCCCGAACGTCCTGATCGGAGGGTGAGACGTGGGCGCGAACCAGCAGTTCCTCGGGGCGGGATGGGCGTTCCCGCTGCACACCGACGCGACCGGCAGCATCGCGCTGGTCGGCCGCGAGCGCGAGGTCGCCGAGAGCATCAGGATCATCCTCGGCACCTCGCCGGGTGAGCGGCCGATGCGTCCGGAGTTCGGCTGCGCGATCCACGACCTGGTGTTCGCCCCGGCCGACGCCACCACCGCCGGGCAGCTGGCCTACCACGTGCGGCTGGCGCTGGAACGCTGGGAACCGCGGATCGACCTGGAGGACGTGACGGTCCGCTTCGACGCGGTGGACGCCGGCACGCTGCTCATCGACATCCGCTACTCGCTGCGGGACACCAACGACCCGCGCAACCTGGTCTTCCCCTTCTACGTGATCCCCTCGCACGAGCCCCCGCATGAGTCCCCGCTCGAGTCACTGCCCGAAAGAGGTGTGTGATGGCGCTGCCCGCCCCGAACCTCGACGACCGCCGCTTCCAGGACCTGGTCGACGACGCGAAACGGCTCGTGCAGCAGCGGTGCCCGGAGTGGACCGACCACAACGTCTCCGACCCCGGCGTCACGCTGATCGAGACGTTCGCGTCCATGGTGGACCAGCTGCTCTACCGGCTGAACCGGGTGCCGCAGGCGCACTACCTGCGTTTCCTGGACCTCATCGGGGTCCGGCTGTTCCCCCCGACGGCGGCCCGCGGGAACGTGACGTTCTGGCTGTCAGCGCCGCAGCCCGACCCGGTCGCCGTCCCCGCAGGCACCCCGATCTGCACCCCGGCCACCGAGACCGAGGACGCGATCGTGTTCACCACCGTGCGCGAGCTGCCGATCGTGCCGTGCTCGCTCTCGCGGGTGCTCACCGCCGGGCGCGAGGGCGACCCGGTCGACCGCACCGACCGCCTGGAGCTCGACGAGGGCTTCGCCAGCTTCGGCAGTCCACCGCAGGTCGGCGACACCATGCTGCTCGGGCTCTCCGGCCCGGTGCCGCGCTGCGCGGTGTTGCTGCGGCTGGACTGCGAGGTCGAGGGTGTCGGCGTGGACCCGCGGGACCCGCCGCTGGCCTGGGAGGCCTGGGACGGCGACGGCTGGGTGGCCTGCGAGGTCGACCACGACGAGACCGGCGGGCTCAACCGTCCCGGCGACGTCGTGCTGCACGTACCCGCCGGCCACACCGCGTCGGTGATCAACCGCCAGCGGGCGGGCTGGTTGCGCTGCCGGGTGGTGGATCCGGCGGCCGGGCAACCGTTCTACAGCGCGCCACCGCAGGTGCGGGCCGCCTCGGCCAGCACGATCGGCGGGACGATCGACGCGGTGCACGCCGAGACAATCCGCGACGAGATCGTCGGGCTCTCCGAGGGTGTGCCGGGGCAGCGCTTCCCCGTGCAGCACAGCCCGATCGTCCCCGGTGAAGTGCCGCTCGTGCTCGAGGCCGCTGGCGGTGAGGGCTGGGAGGAATGGCGGGCGGTGGAGCATTTCGCGAACTCCGGACCGTCCGACCGGCACTTCACGATCGATCACGTCGCCGGTGAGGTGGTGCTCGGACCCGCGGTGCGGGAGCCGGACGGGTCGCTGCGCCAGTACGGCGCGGTGCCCCCCAAGGGTGTGCCGTTGCGGCTGCCCGCCTACCGCACCGGGGGCGGGCGGCGCGGCAACGTGGCCCGCGGCCTGCTGACGGTGCAGCGCGACCCGGTGCCGTTCGTCACCACGGTGGAGAACCGCCACCCTGCCACCGGCGGGGTGGCGGGCGAGACCGTGCCGAACGCGGCGCTGCGCGGGCCGCTGTCGCTGCGCACCCGGGACCGCGCGGTCACCGCCGAGGACTACGAGCTGCTGGCCCGCCAGGCCGCCCCGGACGTCGCCAGGGTCCGCTGCGTCGACGCAGGCCCGGACGTCGCGGCAGGCGGGGCGCGGGTACTGGTGGTTCCCGCGGTCGGTGACGACGGCACCGGGCGGCTGCGGTTCGAGGAGTTGGTGCCGCCCGAGGGGATGCTGGCCGCGATCGGCCGGCAGCTCGACGAGCGGCGCTGCCTGGGGGCCCGGGTGATGGTCGAACCGCCCTACTACCAGGGCGTGACCGTGGTCGCCAAGCTGCTGGCCCGGCCCCGGGCCTCGCTGGACAAGCTGCGCAGCCGGGCGACCGAGGCGCTCTACCGCTACCTCAACCCGATCACCGGAGGCCCGGAGGGCACCGGATGGCCGTTCGGCCGCCCCGTGCAGGCGGGAGAGGTGTTCGCCGTGCTGCAGCAGCTGGCCGGCGTCGACATGGTCGAGGATGTCCGGCTGTTCGGCGCCGACCCGACCACCGGCGAGCGCGGCGACCCCGTCAGCAGGCTCGACCTCAGCGAGCGCGCGCTGGCCTTCTCCTATGACCACCAGATCCGGGTCACTCCGGTTTAGGGGGATACATGCGCGGGCTCATCGCGGGGCTGGACAGCCCGCACCCGATCGGGATGCTGCTGCCCGGCCTTTACGCCGACGACGACTTCACCCAGCGGTTCGTGTCCGCCTTCGACGAGGTGCTGGCGCCGATCTTCGCCACGCTGGACTGCCTGCCGGCCTACGTCGACCCGCAGCTCGCGCCGGAGGACTTCCTCGACTGGTTGGCAGGCTGGGTCGGGCTCGAGCTGGACGAGAGCTGGACGATCGAGCGGCGGCGCGAGCTGGTGAGCCGGGCCGTCGAGCTGCACCGCTGGCGGGGTACCCGGCGTGGGATCGCCGAGCATGTCGCGCTGGTCACCGGCGGGGAGGTCGAGATCACCGAGAGTGGCGCGGTGTCGTGGTCGGCGCGCCCGCAGACCCCGCTGCCCGGCTCGGACACCCCGTCGCTGCACGTCCGGGTCCGGGTGCCCGACCCCTCCACCGTGGACCTCCGCCGGCTCGACGCGCTGGTCTCCGGCGCGAAGCCCGCGCACCTCCCCCACACCGTCGAGGTCGTCCCGGGGTGACCGCGACGGTTCGGCTAGCGGCGGTTCTGGAAGTCGGGGGGTGACGCGGTTCCCAGGACGACGAGCAGGCTGCCTGTCGTCGTGATCGGCGGCTGGTGGCCGACAACGGTGGCATCGGCGACGCGGTTGCCCGGCGTGGCGTTCGGGAAGATGACCACCGTCGCGGTGAAGTTCCCGGCCGCGTCCGTGGTAGCGGTGATCGTCTCCGGGAAGTCGCGCAGCCGGACGGTCACCCCCCGCTGCGGCGCGAACCCGGAACCGAACACCGAAGTCACCCTGCCGCCGGGCGTCACGGCGGGGTTGAACTGCAGCTGCGGCTGGGTTCCGCTGCCCTGCAGCGCGACGAGGTGCGGCCCGTTCGGCGCGGTGTCGTCGAACCGGAGCACTGCGGGACGCTCACCGACGCTCTGCGGGCTGTGCTGCAGCGTGACATCGCAGCTCTCGCCCGGGCGCAGCGTCCGGTTGGTGCAGGTGTTCGCGGCGATCGCGTAGTCCTCCGGGTACTTCCCCGTGCCACCGTTGGCGGGAAGGCTGACGTTGTCGATCCTCAGCTGCCCGGCGCCGTTGTTCGTCACGGTCACGGCGGCCGGCGGGTTGGTCGATAGCGTCAGGTTGTCGCCGAAGGACAGCGGGTCGGGTGCGGCGGAGAACGCCACCGGCGGCCGCACATCGGCGACGCCGGACAGCGGTACGGCCAGTGGTGACCCCAAGCCGCGGTAGCGCACCTCGAGCACCGCTCGGCGTGGGCCCAGGGTGCCCGGAGCGAACCGCATCGATGCCAGGCAGGCCTCGCCCGCATGTAGCACCCGGCCGATGCAGGTCTCCCCGGTCACCGTGAAGTCGGCGGCGTTCGCTCCGGTGACGGTCATGGACTCCACGAACAGCGGACCGAATCCTGCGTGTTCCAGGCGTGCCGATCCGGTCGTGGAGCTGCCGGGCTCGATGGTGAAGAAGTCGAGCGGCTCGGCCGTGAGTCTCGGCGTGAAGGTGCGCGCGAACACGTCCTGCACGGCGCCGTTGGGGTCGTCGGCGACCAGCGTGTCGGCCTGCGACTCGAACGCCACCACGCCACCGTTCGCGGACAGTGCCGGGTGGCGGCTGGCATCGTCGCCTTCGCAACTGTCGTCGGGTGCGAGCCGCGCGCCGCAGTTGCGTGCCAGGCTGTGTGAGGCGAGCTCCGCCGGCAGCCTCGGCAGGCTCGCGGCCGCCCGTGCCTCATCCAGGGCCAGGTCACGGACGACGACGTCGCAGTGTGATGGCGCGTCCGGCCGAGGTGGGGGCTGCGCCGGTGGCGGATCGTCGAACCCCAGGTCGATACCCAGGCCGGTGTCCGGATCGCATTCCGTCCCGGGCCCGTCCACTCCGTTGTGCACGTTGCGCGCGAAGGTGGCGAAGGCGAGGTAGCGGCCGCTGGCCGAGAGAGCCGGATCCGTACCGTGGAACGGGTTGCCGCTGGTGTCTCTGGACACCACCTGGGATCGGGGGGCCTGGCCGGTGCGCCACGGCAGGGTGCGGACCACCTGGGAACCGGCACCGGGGGCCGTGAAGGCGACCCGCCCGCCGTCGCCGGACAGTGCCGGTGCGGCGACGAAGTCGGGTGGCAGGGACAGCGGGCGACCGTCCCCGTCGACGTCCAGCCGGGTCGCCGCGAATCCCTCACCACCGGTTTCCGGGAGCGGACCGGCGGACAGGTCCACCCCGAGCACGGCGGAGCGCACCCCATCGTCCGCATCGGACTCGACCTGGGCGACCAGCGCGAGCCTGCGGGCGTCGCCGGACAGCGCGGGTGAGGTCGCGCCGAGCACGGGCAGATCCTCGATCCCGGGATTGACCTGCTGGGACCGCACGCCGGTGACGGCGCCGGTCGGCCCCTTTTCGAGGGTGCTCCGGTACACGACCGGTACCCCTGCGCGGCGGCCCGACACCTCGACCACCCGCACCCCGGCCCACGCGACGGCGTCGCCTGCGGCCGAGATGCTGGGAGCCGTGGCGCCCGCGACGCGCCGGTCCCGCTCGTCGCGCCGGTCCGGGCTCACCCGGGTGAACTCGTGGCAGTACAGCCGCAGCAGCGGGCAGTGCTTCTCGTCGAAGACGCCGTCCCCGTTGGGATCACGGTCCACCACGACCACGTCGGCCCGCTTGTCGCGGTCCCGTGGACCGAGGTTGCTCGCCTTCGTCTCGAACGCGACGTAGCGGCCGTCGGCCGAGATCGCCGGGTTCCCGCTGTGGCCGTTGGCCGGAACCGTCAGCACATCAGGCACGCCCTCGGTGCCGATGAGGTTCTCGGGGGGCAGCAGGACGCCGTGGGACAGCAGGACGGTCCTGCCCTCCCGAAGGTCGCGCACGTAGACGTCGAGGTCGGAGCCGCCCTTTCGTAGGATGTCCAGCGGGTCGAGGCTCTTGAACGTGGAGAAGGCGACGTAGCGGCCGTCGGCGGAGATCGCGGGTTGCCTGCTGCCGGTGAAAGGAAGCTGCTTGCCGCCGCCCGAGACGAGCTGTGTCGTGCCGGGCGAGACGGCGGCGCCGGCCTGCCGCGGCGGGGCGGTCCCGGCCACCACCAGCCCGGCGGCCACCACGGCCGCGACGGTGAGAAGGAGAAGGGCGCGACCGGATCGGTTTCGCAGTACGCGCATGCGCATAGCGCCTCCTCGGGACCGGGCATCACCGCGACAGTAGGAAGCGCAGGGCCGGAAGTGTCCCCTCGCGCGGGTGGGCATGTGGACCGGATCGGTTGCCCATTCGGGCGAGCCCCGCTGCCCCGGGCAACACCCTTCCGCCTGCGATCGGGATTTCCCCCGTTCAGCACAATCTCGTGCATGGGTGCCAGCACGTCTCTGGAACGCCGAAGCATCGCGGTGGAGCCCGGCGGGGAAGCCACCTGCTCGGTGCTGGTCCGCAACACCGGAACCGTCGTCGACCAGTTCGCCGTCGATGTCCTCGGTGACGCCCAGACCTGGAGCGAGGTCGACCCGGCCGTGGTCAACGTGCTGCCGGGCGAGGAGGCCACGGCCGTCGTCCGGTTCCGGCCGCCGCGGTCGTCCGATGTGCCCGCGGGCACCGTGCCGTTCGGGCTCCGGGTGTCTTCTCGGGAGGATCCCGCGGGGTCGGTGGTCGAGGAGGGCACCGTCGAGGTCGGGGCGTTCACCCACGTCCGGGTCGAGCTCGTGCCCAGCAAGGCGCGGGGTCGGCGGCAGGCGAAGTACGAGGTCGCCGTCGACAACCTCGGGAACCATCCGGTCACCGTCGACATCGACACCGCTGACCCCGAGGAGAGCCTCCGGTTCCGGCCGGAGCACACCGCGCTCACCCTCGACCCCGGGACCACGGCGTTTGTCGCGCTGCGGGTGCGCCCGGACGAGCGTTTCCTGCGGGGCCCCGACCGCCCCCATCCGTTCCAGGTGCGGGTCACGGGGGCGGGCGCCGAGCCGGCCGTCGCCGAGGGCGCGATGGTGCAGCGACCGCTGCTGCCGAAGTGGCTGCTGCCCGCGCTCGCGGCGCTGCTCGCCCTGCTGATCGCGCTGGTCGTGCTGTGGTTCACGCTCTTCAAGCCGACGATCGAATCGGCGGCGCGGGACGTGGCTGCCCGGCAGGTCCAGGACGTGGCCGCCACGGCGAACGAGGCGAAGCGGCAGGCCGAGCAAGCCCAGGTGGCTGCGGGAGGCGGGGCGGCACCAGGTGAGCAACCGCCCGGGGACGCCGGCGCCGGCGCGGATCAACAGGGTCCGGCGGACGGCACCCCCGGCGCGCCGGGTGGCCCTGAAGGCCAACCGCGGCAGGAGCCGATCGACTTCCGCATCGCCGTGGTGGCGGCACCAGTCACCGGCGACGTCGAGGACGAAGAAGAGCGATTCGTGCTCTCCGAGAGCGAGCTGCCGCCCGACAAGACCGTCATGGTCACGGATCTGGTGCTGCAGAACCCGTTCGGTGACAGCGGGATCCTTCGCATCCTCCGGCAAGTCAGCAGGGAGGGCGAGGAGCCGGAGCGGACCGTTCTCCTCGAGGTCGGCCTCAACAACTTCCGCGACCTCGACTACCACTTCGTGCAACCGTTGCGCTTCCAGCCGGGCGAGCAGATCGTGCTCTCGGTCAACTGCCAGAACCCACCCGCACCACCCGGCGGTGATAACAGCTGCAGGCCGGCTGCATCCTTCTCCGGACGGATCGACGTCAATCCGACCCGATAGGATGACGTTGCGTATCTGGTCTGCTACCGTCGCGGTTCGTAGGCTGACGCTTTGTGAGCTTGTCGTGGCCCTTCGTGGGCAGGGAGGATGAGCTCCGGCGGATCCGCGACGCGATGGCTGGCGGGACCGGCATCGTGCTGGTGGGTGCACCGGGCGTCGGCAAGACCCGGCTCGCCTACGAGGCCGTCGCCACGGCCGACCCCCGCCGCTACGTGAGCCTGTGGGCGACGGCGACGTCCGCGACGGCGCCGACCCCGCTTGGTGCGCTCGCCCCCTTGTTGCCGGCCGATCTGCCGGCCGCCACCAGCCCGGTCGCGCTGCTGCGAGGCGCGACTGACGCGCTGCTCGACCGTTCCGGCAGCCGCCGGTTGGTGCTGGGCATCGATGACGCGCACCTGCTCGACGCGATCTCCGCGACCCTCGTGCACCGGCTCGCGCGGACCGGAAGGGCATTCGTGCTCGCCTGCCTCCGGAGCAGGGAGGCGGTGTCCGACCCGATCAGAGCACTGTGGAAGGACGGGTTGGTCGACCGGATCGAGGTCTCGGCGCTGCCGCAGCCCGAGACAGCAGATGTGCTGGTCGCAGCCCTCGGCGCCCAGCTCGACGGTGCGACCGGCCGCCGGCTGTGGCGGGCCGCGCAGGGCGACTTGCGGCTGCTGCGGGAGCTGGTCGACGCCGGCATCGACAGCGGGGCCCTCACCGAGATCGCGGGAGTGTGGCGCTGGGAAGGCCCGTGGGTGCTCGCGCCGCAACTGGTCGAGCTGATCTCCGATCGGATCGGGCGGCTGGACCGGTCGGAACAGGAGGTCCTCGAGGTCGTCGCCTACGGCGAGCCGATCGGCGCCGACGTGCTGACGTCGCTGGCCGACCAGCACACCGTCGAAGCGGTGGAATCCAAGGACCTGGTCTTGGCGCGGCAGGACGGCCGCCGTGTCGAGGTACGGCTCGGCCACCCGCTGTACGGCGAGGTGCTCCGGGCGGGCAGCCTCCCCGAGCGCGCAGCGGCGTTGCGCCGCGCGCTGGCCGATGCGGTCGAAGCCACCGGGGCACGCCGCAAGGACGACTGGTTGCGCATCGCCACCTGGCGTCTCGACGCCGCCATCCCGGTCCGGCCCGCCGTGCTGGCCGCCGCAGCGGGTCGAGCCTTCGCGGCGCTGGACCTGCCGCTGGCGGAACGGCTGGCACGCACGGCGTTCGGTGCCGGCGGTGACCCGGCAGCAGCGGGCCCGGTCGAGGCGGGTGCAGTGCTGTGGCGCGTGCTGTTCCTGTCCCAGCGCAGCGCCGAGACCGAGGAGGTGATGGCCCGGCTGGCCGACGCACCGATGTCGGACAGCCAGCGAGGGGACTACGCCGTCGGCCGGGCCTACAACCTGTTCTGGGGACTGCACCGCATCGACGAGGCCTTCGCCCTGCTCGACGCCACCCGGGACGTCATCGACGACCCGGTCTGGCGGGACGAGATCGACCTGCTCGAGTGCATGTTCCAGGTCATGCAGGCGAAGGCGGGAGTGGCGCTGCGGGGCCTCGCCGATCTCCGGGCACGCCCTGCGTTGAGCCCGCGGGCCGCTGCCCAGGTACCCGTCGTGCAGGGGATGGCCCTCGTCCACCTGGGCCGGTTGGCGCAGGCACACGACGCGCTGGAGCTGGCCACGGAACCGATCGAGCGCTGGACCGGCGAGATCCCCTGGGTTGCGGAGACGCGGCGGATGTCCCGGTGCCATGTGGCGCTGTTCGCCGGCCGGCTCAGGGAGGCCGGTGAGCTCGCCACGGCGTTCTACGAGCGCGCTGTGGACACCGGGTGGGAGTTCCCGTTGCGGCTGTCCTGCGGCGTGCAGGCCCAGGTGGCGCGGCTGCGCGGGCGCGTGCGGGCGGCGGCCCGCTGGGCTCGGGAGGGGCAGCGCCTCTACGGGCAGCTGCCCGAGTCGTTCTTCCGCAACTACATCCTCGGCGAGCTGGCGCATGCCGAGGCGCTTGCCGGGAACGCGGCGGCAGCGGTGACCGCGATGACGGAGGCGGACCGCAGACCCGCGCCCCCGGAGAGGCTCCTGCAGCCCTGGGTCGAGCTCGCGCGACCGTGGATCGCGGTTGCCACCGGTGACCCCGCCCGAGCCGTGGAGCTGGCCTTCACCGCCGCCGGGTATGCCCGCGACCAGGAAGCAGCGGGCTTCGAGGCGTTCGCGCTGCACGACGCCGTCCGCCTGGAAGCGGCCCATACGGAGGTGGACCGGCTGCACGAGCTGGCCGGGATCATCGACAGTGACCTGGTGCACGTCTTCGCCGAACACGCCACGGCCGCCGCGGTGCGCGACCCCGTGGGGCTCGAGGCGGTCGGTGCCGCCTTCGCCGGCCTCGGCGCCGACCTGCTGGCGGCCGAGGCCTACGTCCAGGCCGCCCACGGACACCGGCGGGCCGGCAGGCCGGCGAGAGATCGGCGGCTGCGCGCCCAGGCTGCGCTGCTGCTGGATGGTTGTGAGGGGGCGCGGACACCCCTGGTGGCCGGCGTCGATGCTCCGCAGCTCACCGCACGGGAGCGCGACGTCGCCCGGCTCGCCGCCGAAGGCCTGTCCAACCAGGAGATCGCCGCTCGCCTGGTGATCTCCAGCCGGACCGTCGGCAACCATCTGCATCACGTGTACGCCAAGCTCGGGATCCGCGGGCGCTCGGCTCTCGCTGCGCTGCTCCCGGCTCTTCGGGCCCCTCCACAGTGACTCGGTTCCTGGGGAGTCCTTCCTGGGTGCGGACGCTCGGCAAGGCCACAGGAGGGCACCCGAACCTTCCCGAAGGTGTACCTCAACGGCTGGTGGCAGCGGCCGATCCGGCTCCTAGTGTCGTGGCATGCAGGCGCAGGTGGTGCTCCCCGAGGGCTGCATCCGGCTCGAGCCCGGCGGGCAGGCCATGGGCGAGATGCTGGTGCGCAACCTCGGTCTCGCCGCCGACCGTTTCACCTTCGAAGTGGTCGGCCCGGCGGCCAGTTGGACGACGCTGGACCCCCCGGTGCTCGCGCTGGGACCCGACACGACCGGTCACGTGGCGGTGCACTTCCACCCACCCCGCATCGCGCACGTGCGGGCAGGCCGTATCCCGTTCGGTGTGCTCACCATGTCGGCCCGGGAGGGCGCGGGCTCGGTGGTCGAGCAACTGCTCGAGGTGGGTCGCTTCACCGACACCGCCGTCGAGCTGATCCCACGCTCCGTCCGCCGGGCGTCGGCCACCTTCCAGCTGGTCGTCGCAAACCGGGGCAACACCACGCTACGGGTGAGTGTCCGGGGGCGGGATGCCGCGGGCGCGGTGCGGGTGGAGTGCGCTCCGGCGAGGCTCACCGTGTTCCCCGGGAGGTTCGCGCAGAGCCGGATCCGGGTCCGGCCGACGCGCCGGCGGTGGCGCGGACCCCCGCTGGCCCGGCCGTTCCAGATTGTCGTCGACCCCGGTGAGGACGCACCGCTGATCGCGGCCGGCGAGCTGCTCCAGCACCCGATCCTGCCGGCGTGTGCTCAGATCAGGCCCTCGCGCACCGCGTAGGCCACGGCCTGGGCACGGTTGCGCAGCTGCAGCCGGGTGGTCACGTCGTGCAGGATGTTCTTCACGGTGCGCTCCGAGTAGGCCAGCTCCCGCGCGATGTGGCTGGTGGCGTGGCCGTCGGCGACCAGCCGCAGCACGTGCAGCTCCCGCTTCGACATGCCAACCGGTGTGAGGCCGCGGGGTGCGAGTGCATCTCGCTGCAGCCGCCCCACCTGCTGCATCAGCCGGCCGAGCAGATCCGGCGGCAGGGTGCCGTTTCCCGCCACCGCCGCGTTGATCGCCACGATCAGTCGCTCCGGCGACGCCTCCGTTCGCCGGAGCAGCCCGCAGCAGCCCGCCTCCACGGCAGCGAGCAGGTCTGCACCCTCGACCTGGCTGGCCACCACGATCACCCGCGCTCCGCCGTGGCGCTGGGCCGCTCGGATGGTCTGGACGGCCTGCTCATCCACCCGGTCGACGACCACGATCGCCACCGCGGGCTGCTCCCCGTCGCCGGGGCCGACCAGCTGGACCTCCTGGCGAAACCGCAGCTGGCTGGCGATGCCTGCCTGCGAGATCGGATCGAACGCCGTCACCGCGACCGCCACACGTTCCCTCATGATGCCCTCCCCAATGAAACCGGTCCACCGCAACGTCACCAGGCCGTCGACGCACTGTCATGAGTCCCCACCGACTCATCTCGACCTCGGCTCATCTCGACCTCGACCGGGGAAAACCGTTCGGTTCGGGACGCCCGTGGCGCTACTCTCATCGAGTGACGCTGGGGTGGGGGCTCGTCGGCCGGGGTGAAGAACTCGAACTGCTGCGCGCCGCCCTCACCGACGTCGATTCCCGGGGCGCAGTACTGTCCGGCGCGCCAGGTGTGGGCAAGACCCGGCTGGCCACCGAGCTGCTGGAGTTCGCAGCCAACCAGGGTTGGGCCACCCAGTGGGCGGTCGGTACCCGCGCGATCGCCGGTGTGCCGTTCGGCGCCTTCGCCCACCTGCTCCCGCCGGGCGACGCCGCGACCAGCTCCGCCGAGATGATGCGGCTGGCCGGGGACGAGCTGCGCCGCCGCGGCGGCGACCGGCCGCTCGCGCTGGGTGTCGATGACGCGCACCTGCTCGACGACGCGTCCGCCGGCCTCGCCCACCTGCTGGCGGCCCGCGCCCACGCGTTCGTGGTGGCCACCGTGCGGCGCGGTGAGCGCGTCCCGGATGCCATCAGCTCGCTGTGGAAGGACGGCCTGGCCGAGCGGGTCGAAGTGCAAGCGCTGTCCCGGATGGAGGCCGGTGACCTGCTCGGTACCGTGCTGGGCGGCCAGGTCGACACTGCAACGCAGCACCGGTTGTGGGACGTCAGCCGTGGCAACGTGCTGTTCCTGCACGAGCTCGTGCTGATCGGGCTGGAACGGGGGAGCCTCGCCGAGCGGGCGGGCGTGTGGTCCTGGGTCGGGGAGCTGGCCTGCGGTGACCGGTTGACCGAGCTGGTCGAGGACCGGTTGGCCGGTCTCGACCGGCGGCAGCGCTCGGCACTGGAGGTGCTCGCCGTCAGCGAGCCGCTGCCCAGCTCGTTGTTCGGCTCCGTCGTCGGGTCCCGGGTGGTGCAGGAGCTCCAGAGTAGGGGCCTACTGGCCGTCTCACAGCAGGGCCAACGGCACAGCGTGCGGCTGGCGCATCCGCTCTACGCGGAGACGATGCGCGCGGGTCTCGGTGTGATGCGCCGGCGCACCATCTACCGCCTGCTGGCCGACGCGCTCGCAGCGACGGGCGCGCACCGCAAGGAGGACGCGCTGCGCGCATCGCTGTGGCGTCTCGGGGGCGGTGGGCCCAACGATGCCGCGATGCTGGTGGCAGGCGCGCGGTGGGCGCGCGCGACGTCCGACCACCGGCTGGCCGAGCGGCTGGCACGCGTCGCGATCGACGAGGGCTGCGGCGCCGACGCGTGGATCGTGCTGGCCGACGCGTTGTACCGGCAGGGTCGCTACGGTGAGGCGCGTTCGGCGGTCGGCGACAGCCTGCCCCCGGGTGCCGGGGCTGCGGTGGTCGCCGAGTGGGCGATGGTCGCATCGTCGATCTTCTTCTGGGGCCTCGGTGACGCGGACCGGGCCGAGGAGATCATGCGGCAGGCCGAGCAGGCCGTGGCGCCCGGCGCGGACCACGACCTGCTGATCGCACACCGGGCGACCCTGGTGTTCTTCCATGGCAGGCCGGCGGACGCGCTGGCCGCCGTCGAGCCGTTGCTGACCCGGGAGTCGTCCACGGACGAGATCGCCGTGCGGGCCCGCACTTCGGCGGTCCCGGCGCTGGCCATCCTCGGGCGGTGCCACGCTGCGTTGCAGCTGGCCGACGAGGGGATGCAGGCGGGCGGGCGGCTGATGGACGAGCGACCCCTGCTCGTCGGCGAGCTGCTGGCCATGCAGGCGGTGGCGAGCGGGATGGCCGGCCGCTACCGGCAGATGGAGGACATGGCGACCGCTGCCTACCGGCACGTGGTGGCGGAGAAGGCCCACGATCTGCGCGGCCTGTGGGCGATGCTGCTCGGGCGGGCAGCGCTGGCTGCGGGCCGGGCCGCGACAGCGCGACGGCGGCTCCGCGAGGCCTGCGCGCTGTTCCGCCAGCAGGATCCTGCCGGCCTGCTGCCGTGGGCGCTGGCCAGTGCGGCGCGTGCCGCCGCGCTGCTCGGCGACGTCGAGGACGCGCAGCGGGCGCTCGCGGAGCACCGCCGCTACCGGCTCCCGGCCGTGCGGGTCTTCGACTCGGAGGAGGTGCTGGCGTATGCGTGGACCGCTGCCGCACGAGGCGAGCACTCCGCGGCCCGCAGCCTGGCCTGCCGGGCCGCGGACATCGCCGCTGCCAGCGGCCTGCGCTCGGCCGAGCTCGAGGCACTGCACGATGCGGTGCGGCTCGGGCAGACGCGGGTGCAGCCCCGGTTGGCGGCGCTCGCGGCGGAGGTGGACAGCGTGCTCGCACCAGTTCTCGCAGTTCACGCCGCCGCGCTCGCCGCCGGCGACGCCGATGCGCTGGATCACTGCGCCGCCCGGTTCGCTGAGCTGGGGGCGCCGCTACTCGCCGCAGAGGCCGCGGCCGAAGCCGCCGAGAAGCACCACCGCGTGGGTCGCGCGGCGGCCCGGCTCGCCGCTCTGGAACGTTCCCGGACATGGGCATCGGTCTGCGAGGGCGCGCAGCCGCCGAGCCTGCGGCGAGCCGGTGACCCGCCGACCCTCGAGGCACTCACCGCGCGGGAGCGGGAGATCGCCGAGCTGGCAGCGCGCGGCCTGCCCAAGCGGGAGATCGCCGACCGCCTCGTGCTCTCGGTGCGGACGGTCGGCAACCACCTCAACCACATCTACACCAAGGCAGGGATCTCCGGACGGGCCGAGCTCGCGTTGCTCCTCGGTCTCGACGCAGTCCCGCTGGGTTGAGTGAGCAGCCCGGGTCTCATGCGGTCGCCCCACGACCCCCGGTACCGTCCCGACGGTGGACGCGGACGACGCGCGCGCCGCCCTCCCCGAGGTGTACGCGGAGGCGCTGCGGCTGCGCGACCAGGGTCTGGACCTGGAGGAGATCGCCGCCCGCCTGAGTGTCCCGGTGTCCGCCATGACCTCACTGCTCTGGTTGGCGTCGGCAAAGCTGTCCAAGCTGCTGGCCGAACCACCAGAGGTGTGAGCCTTACCAGGGAACCGCCGACCTGACCGAAACGTCCCAGCCAGGAGCGCGCGCCACATAGAGTGTGCGCCGATCCGGAAACGGCGCCCTGGCGGAGGGGACATGGACGGGTACCTGCTGCAGATACAGCAGATGGGTGTGCTCATCGACAACCTGACCGACGCTGCGGAGAACATCAGCAGCGCCAACGACAAGCTCGAGGACGCCTCGCCCAACGAGCTCGGCAGCCATGCGATCGACCAGGCCGGCCGCGCGTTCCAGGACCGCTGGGAACACGGGACCGAGAAGATCGCCGAAGCCACCGAGGGCATGGTGGAGGGCCTGCAGCAGACGCAGCGTGACTACCAGCGCATCGAGGACGAGATCAGCAGGCTCTTCCCGAGCGGTGGTGCGGGTGTCGCCGCCGGTACTGCCAGCGGCGCGGCTCCGGCCGCGAACCCCGACAGCGCCATCTCGACGGCCCTGGACGGGGGTGCGTCATGACGGTGCTCCTTCCCCAGCCCGGACGCGAGGGTTTCGACGCGCTGGGCTTCGATCCCGCCCCCGGCGAGGTCGGCAACATCGAGACGCTGAGCACGAACTACACGCAGGTCTCGCAGTCGCTCGAGCAGGCCCACCAGGCGCTGACCCGGATCGCCAGTAGCTCGGGCATCTGGCAGGGCCAGGCGGCGGACAACTTCCGCGACACCGTCGGCGAGCTGCCCGACTACCTGGACAAGGCGTACCGCTCGCTCGGGGACGCCGCCACCGCGTTGCAGGGCTGGCGCACCGATCTCGGCTCGATGCAGCGCACCGCAGCGGATCTGGAACGCCAGGCGCAGCAGGCGCAGCGCCAGCTGGAGCAGGCCGAGGCGAACCCGGACCTGGGCCTGGCCGGGCGGTTCTTCCCCGATGGGGAGTCGCTGCAGGCCGCGCAGCAGAAGCTGGATGCGGCGACCAAGCGGCTGCAGGGCACGCAGCAGGAGCTGGAGGCGATCCGGGAACAGGCGCGGCGGTTGCTGGACCAGCACGAGCAGCTGGCGCAGGAGGTCGCCAAGGCGCTCGAGCGGGCCAAGGACATCGCACCGGAGGAACCCGGGTTCTTCGAGGAGCTGGGCGAGACCATCGGCCGTGCGCTCGACTCGGGCATCGAGGCGCTGGGCGAGGGGCTCGAGCAACTAGCCGCGGCCAGCGGCAACATCATCGCCAACCTCGGCGACGTCGCCGGGGACATCAGCACCATGCTCAGCGTGGTCAGCGGCGTCGTCGAACTGGTCCCCGGTGTCGGCACGGTGGTCGGGACCGCGCTCGACGCGGTCGGTCTCGGCCTCTCGGTCACCGCGCTGGGGGCCCACGCCGCCGGCGACGCGCTGGGCGCCGACATCCCGCCGGAGACCTACGGGCTCGACGTTGCCGCCATCGGCCTCAGCACCGCCAGCCTGGTGACGCCGGTCCCGGGCGTGGGGCTGGGGATCGCGCTCGGCAACCTGGGCGGGCAGGCACTCGGGGAGGCGGCGACCGGTGGTGAGGCGTCCACGTTCTACGACAACATCGGTACCTACTGGACGCCGGACAACCCGGTGGAGGCCGGGGTCGGGGTCGTCTCCCCGGTCGGGCTCGCCGTCTGGAACGCCGTCGAAGAGGGCTTCGCAGAGACCGAGCGGGGTGAATGATGACCAGCGCAACACCACAGCTGCTGCTCGAGCTGCCCGGCGACCTCGCCGCGGTGCGACTCGATGCCGCGGGGGACTCACTCGACACGCAGGCTCGCCGGCTGGTCGACCAGATGGTGTCCTCGGGCCGCTCGGTCGGGGATGTCGAGCAGACCGTGCGCGGCGTCGTCGACACACTCGACATGCTCGGGACGCTCAACGTCCAGCTGACCGGGAAGTTCGCCGTCCCCACGTCGGAAGGACCGGTGACGGCCACCGTGGTGCTCGCGGTGCACCCGCTGCAAGTGAACGACCGGCGGGCGGCGGCCGAGGACCTCACCGGCCTGGCCAGTGCGATCCGGGAGATCGTTCAGCGCCGCAACCCGTACGCGGACATGCGGGTGGTCACGCTGCCCGCCGGTCCCGCCGCGGTCAGCGTCGTCTCCGGCACGCTGCGGCTGCCCGCGGAGTGGGGCGGCGGGCAGGAGGTGGCCGTGCCGACCTACCGGGTGCAGTTCCTGATCCCGTTGCCGACCGGTGAGCACCTGCTCGCGCTGGACGTGAGCACTACCAGCGAGCGCGGGTGGCCCGCCATCGCGCGGCAGGCGGTCGCGGCGGCGCGCAGCGTGAGGTTCGATGATGCCCGCTGACGTGACGGCCGACACTCTCGTCCTGGCGGGGCAGCCCCAGTCGGAGAACGCGCCGATGATCGCACTCATCGTCATGGCCGTGCTGATCCCGGCCAGTCTCGCGCTGGTCGCGTGGTCCTACCGGCACCGGCGCAAGCCGGTGGAGCAGCAGCGCGAGAGCTTCGCCGCGCAGTTCGACGGCCGCCCTACGGTCTTCTTCAACGCCTACCAGTGGGCGTTCGACGAGGCCGAGGCCCGTCGGATCGCCCAGCGATGCGCCTACCAGGAGATCGAACCCGCCTACCACTCACGGGTGCGGTGGCTGCGCTTCATACCGCGGGGCACCCTCCCGCAGCGGGGTGGCCCAGCACGTTGAACGACGAGCCTGGACGCTCCTCACGATTGCGCCGGGGACGAGGAGACGATCCACCGGTGCCCGAACGGGTCGGCCACCACGCCGTTGCGGCCGTAGTCGTAGTCGGCGACCGCGCGTTCGAGTGTCGCGCCGGCCTCGACGGCCCGCCGCACGGTCGCGTCCACGTCGGCCACCCGCAGGTACAGTGACTGGCTGGGTCCGCCGCGGGTACGCGGGCTGAGCATGCCGATCTCGGGGAACTCGTCGGCGAGCATCAGCACCGAGTCGCCGATGGCCAGTTCGGCGTGCCCGACGCGCCCGTCGTCCATGATGTAGGGCTCGCCGCGGCGCCGGGCGTCGAATGCCTCGACATAGAAGTCGAGCGCCCGGCGGGCGCTGTCGACCGCGATGTAGCAGCCCAGGGTGTGGGCGGGGGCGTCGATGGTGGTCATGGTATCTCCTTCCGGTGCGAGCACCGCACGCTCCAGGCGGGCGCGGAGCTCGGTGGCGAACGCCGGGTCGGGATCGACCGGCGCGATGGGCCCACGGAGGGCGTCGAGCGGATCAGCCATCGGGTCGGTCATCTCAGCCCTCCTCTCCCTGGTAGGCCCATGTCGTCATAGGCACTGCGGAACGCGGCGCGGGCGCGCACCAGCAGCGACTCGGTAGCGTGCACGGTGCGGCCGAGGTGGTCGGCGACCTCGGGGACGCGCAGCCCGTCGAGGTAGCGCAGCGTGAGCGCGGCCCGGTGGTGCGGACCGAGCGTGCCGAGCACCTGCCGGGCGAGCAGCGCGTCGAGTTCGGCGTCCCACGGGTCGTCGGCCTCGACGGTGTCGTTGTGCACCCGCCGCAGCCCGCGCTGCTCGCGCTCGGCGGCCCGCCAGTGGTCGACGAGCTTGTGCCGCGCGATGCCGATGAGCCACCCGACGCTCACCGGCGCGGCCTCCCGGCGGGCGGCGGTCACCGCCGCGAGGAATGTCTCCGCGGCGAGGTCCTGCGCCAGCGTGGCATCCGAACAGCGCGCCAGCAGGTACCCGTAGACCTGCGGCAGCGCCGCGTCGTAGATCTCGAGCAGCCCGAGCGCCGGGTCGGCGCGTACCCGCGGTTGCTCGCTCACACCCTCATCGTCGTCCGGCCCGGCCGTTCTCCGACGGGCTTTGGCTGGATCTCTTCACGGAGGTGCCGACTCACCACGTGCGTACTTATGGTGGGTGTGACGGAGCTGGCAGCCACGATAAGTACGCGTATGGCGGATGAGCGGGCGGCGGTCAAGAGCAGATGGCGCCCTGCGCGGCGGATCCGACGAGCCGGGCGTACTTGGCCAGCACGCCGCGCAACGGGCGGTCGGGAGCCTCCCAGTCCTGCCGGCGCCGGTCGAGCTCGTCGTCGTCGACGAGCAGGTCCAGCTCGCGGCGGTCCATGTCCAGCCGGATCGGGTCACCGTCGCGGATCAGCGCGATCGGCCCGCCGTGCGCGGCCTCGGGGGCGACGTGCCCGACGCACAGCCCGGTGGTGCCGCCGGAGAAGCGCCCGTCGGTGAGCAGCAGCACGTCCTTGCCGAGCCCGGCGCCCTTGATCGCCCCGGTGACCGCGAGCATCTCGCGCATCCCGGGCCCGCCGCGCGGTCCCTCGTAGCGGATCACCACCACGTCGCCGGGCTGCAGCTCGTCGCCGGCGACGGCGTCCATCGCGGCCTGCTCACCGTCGTACACCCGCGCGGTGCCCTCGAACCGGGCGGAGTCGAAGCCGGCGCTCTTGACCACCGCGCCCTCGGGGGCCAGCGAGCCGCGCAGGATCGTCAGCCCGCCGGTGGGGTGGATCGGGTCGTCCAGCGCGTGCAGGATCGCGCCGTCGAGGTCGGGCGGCGCCAGCTCGGCGAGGTTCTCCGCCACGGTGCGCCCGGTGACCGTCAGCGCGTCGCCGTGCAGCAGGCCCGCGTCGAGCAGCGCCTTCATCACCACCGGGAC
This sequence comes from Pseudonocardiaceae bacterium, assembly GCA_050700385.1. Classification (GTDB taxonomy): domain Bacteria; phylum Actinomycetota; class Actinomycetes; order Mycobacteriales; family Pseudonocardiaceae; genus WHSY01. Next base: position 22,747 of record JBOHGT010000395.1, read on the forward strand.
GCCGCCGACCCGGTCCACGTCGGCCATCACGTGCCTGCCGAACGGCTTGACGTCTGCCAGGTGCGGCACGCGGTCGCCGATGCGGTTGAAGTCGTCGAGCGCGAGGTCGACCTGCGCCTCGTTGGCGATGGCCAGCAGGTGCAGCACGGCGTTGGTCGACCCGCCCAGCGCCATCACCACGGCGATCGCGTTCTCGAACGCCTCCCGGGTGAGAACGTGCCGGGCGGTGATGCCACGGGCGAGCATGTTCACGACCGCGTCGCCGCTGGCGCGGGCGAAGCCGTCGCGGCGGCGGTCGGTCGAGGGCGGGCTCGCCGAGCCGGGCAGCGACATGCCCAGTGCCTCGGCCGCGCAGGCCATCGTGTTGGCGGTGTACATCCCGCCGCAGGCGCCCTCCCCGGGGCAGAACGCGCGCTCGATCGCGTCGACCTGGTCGCGGGTGATCAGCCCGCGGGCACAGGCGCCGACGGCCTCGAACGCGTCGATGATGGTGAGGTTGTCGCGGTCACCGACCCGGCCGGGCAGGATCGTGCCAGCGTAGAGGAAGACGGCCGCGACGTCGAGCCGCGCGGCGGCCATGAGCATCCCGGGCAGGCTCTTGTCGCAGCCGGCGAGCAGCAGCGCACCGTCGAGCCGCTCGGCCTCGAAGACGGTCTCCACCGAGTCGGCGATGACCTCCCGGGACACCAGCGAGAAGTGCATGCCGACATGCCCCATGGAGATCCCGTCGGACACCGAGATCGTGCCGAACTCCATCGGGTAGCCGCCGGCGTGGTGCACGCCCTCCTTGCTGGCCCGGGCCAGCCGGTCCAGCGAGAGGTTGCACGGGGTGATCTCGTTCCACGACGAGGCGATGCCGATCTGCGGTTTGGCGAAGTCCTCGTCGCGCATGCCGACCGCGCGCAGCATGCCGCGGGCGGCGGCGCGCTCCACCCCGTCGGTGACGTCCCGGCTGCGCGGCTTGAGGTCGATCTGGTCCATCGTGGTCTCCCTGTCGGTGCTCCGGCGGCCCGCCTGTCCGGCTGGGAGAATGGTGACATGGCCGTACACTCGTTCATGATCCCACTCGGTGATCCGATGCCGGAGTTCTCCCTGCCGTCGGTCGGAGGCGAGAAGGTCTCCTCGGCCGAGTTCGCCGGTGCGCCTGCCGTGCTCGTGATGTTCCTGTCCAACCACTGCCCGTACGTCCGTCACATCGAGCAGACGCTCGGCTCCGTCGTCGCCGACTACGCCGGTAGGGGCGTTGCCGCGGTGGCGATCTGCAGCAACGACACCCATACGCACCCTGAGGACGCGGCCGACGGCCTCGCCGGCCAGGCCCGCCGTGCCGGGTTCGGCTTCCCCTACCTGGTGGACGAGTCCCAGGACGTCGCCAAGGCGTTCAACGCCGCGTGCACGCCGGACTTCTTCCTCTACGACCGGTCGGGCCGGCTGGCCTACCGGGGTGAGTTCGACGAGGCCCGGCCGCGCAACGATGTCCCGGTGACCGGGGAGGCGCTGCGGGCGGCGATGGATCGGGTGCTGGCCGGCGAGCCGGTGCCCGAACCGCAGGCGCCCAGCATGGGCTGTGGCATCAAGTGGAAGCCGGGCAACGAGCCCGGCTGACTCACCCGGCGCCGAGTTGCCGCGCCAGCGTGACCGCGTCGGCGGGCGCGTGGACCTTCACGTCGTTGTCGAAATAGACGAAGACGTCGCGCGGCTGTTGCTCGGCGGGCGGCGCGACGGTGTGTTCGGTGCGCGGGCTGCCGCCCGCATGCCATATTCGGACCCGCTCGGCCCACGAGTCGAGCGCGTCGCCGGTGTAACCGCTGGTGTAGAGTTCGACGTCGCCGTGCAGCCGCACATAGATGAAGTCTGCTGTCACGTCCTCCAGGTAGGGCCAGGTCCCGGCGGTGTCGGCGACGACGAGCGCGACGTCGTGCGCGCGCAGCAGTTCGACGAAGCGGGGGTCGCGGTAGCTGGGGTGGCGCACCTCGAGTGCGTGACGCAGCGGGCGGTCGGCGTCGGTGGTCGTCCACGCCCGCCCATCGAGCCGCTCGTCGTGGTGCTCGGCCAGCCGGGCTGCCGCCGCGGTGCTGCGCGGGAGCAGCTCGAAGAACGCCTCCAGCCGCGCGGCGTCGAAGGCCAGTACCGGCGGCAGCTGCCAGAGCAGCGGGCCGAGCTTGGGGCCGAGCGCGAGCACGCCGGAGGCGAGGAAGTTGGCCAGCGGGCCCTCGACGTCGCGCAGCTTCTTCATGTGCGTGATGAAGCGGCCGCCCTTGACGGAGAACACGAAGTCCTCGGCCGTCTGATCGGACCACGCCCGGTAGCTGGCCGGGCGCTGTAGCGAGTAGAACGACCCGTTGATCTCGATCGTGCCGACCCGCCGGGACAGGTACTCCAGCTCGCGGCGGTGCGCCAGCCCGGACGGGTAGAAGGTGCCCCGCCACGGCGGGTACACCCACCCCGAGGTGCCGACACGGATCACCGGTGCCCTCGAGCCCGCTTCTTCGGCCACGCCGTCAACCTAACGGAGTGAGTCCTCACCCGATTGAGGTCGCCGCAGGGCGTCGATGTCCTCGCGACACCGCAGCCGGCCCTCGCGCCGGGGTCCGTGTCGACAGCTGTCGCGGCAGCGCGGAGGATCTGTAGGTCGTGGACGCTGTCGAGCGCTTCACCGCGCTGGTGACCGCGCGCGGGCGTGGCCCGCATCTCGACGTGGGCGCGCTCGCCATCGCGGCCGGCGCGGACCCCGACCTGGACGCCGACCACTGGTTGCGCGAGCTCGACCGGCTGGCCGAGGGAGTCGACTCGCTAGAGGCGCTCATCCGCAGGCTGTTCGTCGACGAAGGCTTCGCCGGCAACACCACCCGCTACCACGACCCGCGCAACTCGCTGCTGGACCGGGTGCTCGACCGCAGGCTCGGCATCCCGATCACGTTGTCGGTGGTCTGCATCGAGGTCGGCCGCCGCGCGGGCGTGCCGATGGAGGGAGTCGGGATGCCCGGCCACTTCCTCGTCCGGCCGCTGGCCACCGAACGCTATCTCGACGCGTTCAACGGCGGCACGCTGCTCGACCTCGCCGGCTGCGAGGAGCTGTTCCGCGCCTCGACGCAGGCGGGTCCGGACGTCCCGTTCGGGGCGCACCTGCTCACGACCTCGCCCACGAGGCCGATCCTCGCGCGCATCCTGCAGAACCTCCGGGTGGTCTACCGCAGCCTCGGGCGACCCGCCGATCTGGAATGGGTGTTGCGGATGCGCCTCGCGCTGCCCGGGGTCGGTGCCGAGGATCTCCTCGAGCTGGGTGGTGCGATCGGCCGGCAGGGCCGCTTCATCGACGCCGCCCGGTTCCTCGAGTCGCAGGTGGACGAGTGGCCGCAGCACGCCGAGATCCTCGGCCACGCCGCCCGCAGCATGCGTGCGCAGCTCAACTGAATCGGGTCACCCGAACTCGAGCTCGGCGGCGACGCAGTCGCGACCCGCCATCCACATCCCCAGCGCCTCGGTGGTGCCCCGCACCCTCCGACCCCGCCCCAGCGGCCGCCCACCGGGTGTGGTCGGGACGACGCGATAGTGCAGCAGCGTCGCGCCCTTCCAGGTGCCCAGGTTGATGCCCGCGCGGAAGATCGCCGCCGCGACCGGGGTGGGCAGCTCTCGGGAGCGACCGAGACCGCGCATCACGTCCTGGTGGTGCACCGCGACGTCACCGAGCATCGGCAGCGCCAGAGCGCGGCTGAAGCGGCTCGGGTCCTCGGCGGCCCGCCACCCTGCGCGGCTCAGCTCCGCCCGACTCATCGCGCGCCCGCGCTGCACCATCAGGTCGTTGACCCGCCGGAGCCGGCCGCCGCGCAGGAAGACCCCGATGCGGTCCGTGCCGATGACGTGTGCGAGCACGTCGCGCGGCGACCAGCCGGCGCACAGCGTGGGGCCGGTGTCGAACTCCACGTCGGTGAGGCTGTCGAGGGTCTCCATGAATCGTGCGCGTTCACGGCGCAACTCGTCGACGGCGGGCAACGGATCTGTCACCTCCTCGGGAAGGCGCACACCCTACTCAGGTCGCCCGGATGCACCGAGCCGGACGCCGGGTACCGTAAGGGCGGCCGGATCGGGGAGGCAGTGATGACGTCGAGCGGGTCAGCAGACGGCAGCGGGGCGCCCCCGGACCTTGAGTCGCTCCCCCCGGTTGTCCGGGCGGTGTTGGGTGATCTGCAGCAAGCCGCCGAGCGATACCTCCACCAGGCCGCGGACCGCGACGGGGGCAGCGGCTGCGCGACCTGACGGCGGGGGTGAACGGCGCTGTCCCGGGTGCTGGCATTCATGCACTCTTCATGAAGCGGCGATACCCTCGGCTCGTGAACAGCACATGCCCAGGCGGTTGAGGCTGAACAGCAGGTGGTGGGCCAAGACAGCCCGTAGGCCGCGAGTGAGGGTCGTCTGCTGGGCCAGCTCGGCGATGGCTTGACCGGCGTCTTGAAAGGCTTGCGGCCAGGCGGATGCGGTGCGCAGCGGGCTGTCGTCGGTGTCGTCGGCGGCGGTGAGGAGCTGGCGGACGGCCGCCACGGTGGTCGGTGACGGTCGGCGTGGCTGCTCACCGATCTGGTGGGTGGGGTTGCGGTGTGCGGCGACCTGCTCCCAGATGTCGCCTTGCTCGTACCAGTCCTGTCCGGCGGCGCGCAGGAGCCGGGTACCCAACAGGAGGCCCAGCTCGCGGCGGTGATCGGTGCGGGTGCGGGCGAGGTGGGCCAGGAGATGGCGGCTGTCGGCGCTGAACAGCTCGTGCGCGATGGTCATGGCTTCGACGCCGCCGAACGCGTGGATCTCGGGTTCGTAGACGACTTCGACCCACCGTTGGATCGCACCACGGTCGATCAGGGTGGTCGTGATCCGCTCCACCGCGGCGGTCGCGGTGTCGACGCACCCGTCGACGGGACGCAGCCGCAGCCGCCAGCACGGCCCCTTGCGGACGAACCACCAGTGCAGGGCATCGCTGTCGTCATCGCTCAGCAGCGGTGCGAGGTGCGTGATGGCCATCTGCTCGGCGGCCTGCCAGTCGTCGCACCACAGGTTGACCTGACGCCATCCGTCGGCCGCGTGGTGGTTGTTCATCGTGGTGTCCCGTCGCCGTCGTGTGGTGAGTCGAGTAGCAGGCAGGTCAGCCAGCCGCCGACCTTGCCGGTCGCGAGGCTGTGCAGGGTCAAGGCGACGCCCGCGCTGCCCTCGGTCAAGCCGGTCAGCCCCGCGCCCGGGGCGTCATCGACGTGCGCGAGGAGCCTGTCGAGCAGCGGCGGGAGGTGCTCGCCAAGCTCGGGGGTACGGGCGTCGGCGGCCGCACACCACACGGTCGCGACCACGCCCGCCCAACCGTGGCATAGGGCGGGGTCGATGATCCGGTTGAGCTGGGCGGGGTCGGCGACGCACCGGAGGAGGGCACGTTCGGCCGCCTCCCGACGGGCACAGTCTCCGAGCGCCTGGCCGGCCAGTTGTTGTGCGCGGGCCAGACCGGGGGTTCCGTAGCACCAGGAGGGCCGGGCCGGACCGTCGTGGACGGACCGGCCCATGCGCAGCTCGGCGAGGCTGATCCGTTCGGGCCACCACGGCCCCGCGGGTGCCAGGTGGCGCCAGATGTCGAGCCAGGTGCAGATCCGTTCGATCGCGGCGCTGTGACCCTCGACGGTGATTCCCTGCCGCATGGCCAGCGCGAGCAGTGCGAGCGGGCCGCCGATGCCGTGAGCCATGCCGAGATCGGCGTGCCCACCGGAGAAGCGGTGCGCTGGTCCCCCGGAGGGGACGTCGCTGGCCCACCAGCCCGGAGCGCCGCGCCCGGCTTCGTCGTGGGCGGGGATGGGTTCGGTGAGCTGCACGAGGTAGGCTACGATCCGGCGCATCAGCTCGCCGCGCGGATCACGACGGAGTAGATAGGCGCCCAGCCCGGTCAGACCGCGCACCAGGTCGAACTCCGACAGCGATGGCCGGGCCGCGGCGGCCATCCGGGCGTGGGCGGCGTCCAGGCGAGCGTGGACGAGTTGGGTGACAGCGGCGTCGAGGCTCGCCATCGCCCGCGGGTACCGGTCGGGTGCGACGACGGTGAGAGCGAACGCGACCGCGGGGGCGCCGAACCACAGACCCGACCCGGTGGCGGCGCTGAGATCCTCACCGGTGGCCCTGGCGAGCCACGCATGCACCCGGTCCTGTCCGCCTGGTTCGTGCTGGGCGCGGACGCCGTGCAGGACGGCGACGCCTGCGGCGCCCTTGGACAGCGACTGGTCGTGCCACCGCGGGCTGCGCGGTCCGCGGTCCTCGCCGAACTCTGCTGGTGGCGGCACCGCCAAGCTCTCGCTGAGCCGGGCCGCCGTCGCCTGCGCCGCGGCCAAGGCCCGTCGGTCGACGAGCAGGTTCATCAGCGGGTTCCTTCGCTCGTGGTCCGGGATGCGGTGGCGGCCAGGGCGAGGCCGCGGGCCAGCCGGTGCGTGAGCGCTTCGGTGTCGGGGTCGATCCCGTGCGCGCGGACGTGGTGCAGGTGCAGCAACGACACCGCCACCGACGCCGGCCGGACGTGGGTGTCCTCGACGGTGAGCAGCTCGGCATAGCGGGTCGCCGCGACCCGCCGGGCCTGCCAGGCCGACGAGATACGCGCACCACCGGGAATGCTCGACAGTGTCGAGCTGCCCGACCGGATCGAGCTGCCCACGTTGACACCGGCCAGGTCAAGGGCCTGCCGCTGGACGTCGCGATCGACCCGTGCGTGACCGGCGAGTTCGGGGTGGTCAACGAGCCACCGCATCCCCGCCTGCCGGCTCCCGGTCACGGCGCACACCAGGTCGACCAGACTCACCGCCGTGAGCGCCTGTGGATGCACGACCCGCCCCCCGGCCTCTTTCGGCCTCGCCGACAGAGCGGTGAGTTGCGCGAGGACCGCCACAGAGTCGGCGGCGAACAGCGCCTCGGCGGCGGCCATGACCGCCCCCGATCCGTACCGCGCAGTCTCCGGTTCGTAGGTGCACAACGCCAGATCGCCGGCAAGGCCCCGCCGGCGCAGCTCGGCCGCCCACGCCCCGACGCGGACAGCGGCCCGCCCGTAGTCCTGCCGGCAGTGCAGCCGCAGCCGCAGATGCGGGGCGGGGCTGCGGTAGCGCACGAACCACCACAGCGGCGGGTCGTCCCACCCGGCGAGCAGCGCGGACAGATGGCCGGTGAGGATGGTGTCGACCACGTCCGGGTGGCAGGCCAGCGTCGCGTACAGCACGTGCGAGCCCGGCATGGCGCCGTGTCCGCGCTCGATCAGCGGCAACGGCCCCGGCCTAGTCACCACCGCGGGAGCGGAAGCGGGCGCCGCGGTGCTGGCCAACGGGATGACGACCTCGTGGGCGCGGCCGTCTATCCATCCGTGATCAGCGGCCGTGGGTGCTTCCATCACCGTGACCGTGTCAGCGGCCTCGTCCAGGTGGGCGCGCAGCAGCGCCACATCCAAAGGGTCGTCCAGATGCAGCCGCAGCCGCCGGTCAGCCGTGCCCACGTACACATCGGCGGGCAGGTCCAGACGTTCACGGACCGCCGTCAAAGCCGCTGCCCACTCGCGCGGTGACGCGGCCGGGCCGGGCAGCTCCGCGGGCGACAACCGCCACCGGGCCGCGGACAGGATGCTGCGGCGGTAACGCACCCGCGGCCGGTAGGGCAAGCAAGCCGCGGCGCCCCAGTCGAACAGTGACACCGCCGTGCTGGTGGCCCGCGGTAGCTCGAACAGCAGGCGTGCCAGCGCGGGCATGGTGTGTCGTGCCAGCGCATGGGCCAGGACCGGCTCCACCACCTGCCGCCGCGGCAGCGACACCACATACATCCGGTCGGGGTCGGCGGTGACGGCGAGATCCCGCAGCGGGATACGGCGTTGCGCGCCGTCGTGGTGTTCGCCCAGGCACAGCAGCTCAGGCAGCACGAGCGGTACGCGGGCGACGTTCTCCACACGGGGATGCTGCGGTGGGAAGCACAGCTGTGCAGCCAGCGCGCCGCCCACGGCCACCGGAAGCTCGCCGTAATGCCTGAGCATCCGCTGCCGGTCGTCCTCGGGCAGGACGTCGAGGAACCGTCCGCTGGTGGCGATCGCGGTCCGGCCGATCCCGGTCACCGCCAGCGTGAACGCTCCCTCGGCCAGCGCCGCCGTCGTGGGCGCGCGGATCTCCACGCACACGTCCACATGCGGGGCCGACCGCACGTCCTCTCCGCTGTCGGCGGCCAACGCGTCGAGTGCGCCGTCATCGAGCACGACTTCCCGCGCACCGTCCAGCGCCGCCCGCTGTGCCAGCGCCAGCAACCGCTCCTCACGCCGCGATACCGCTGCAGCCGGTGGTCCCAGGTCGCTGTAATGGCTGGGGAAACCCGGCCCAGTTATCGGATCGACGAGCTGATCGAGCGGGACGACAGCACCGGACCCGTACCGGTTCAAGAACCGGGCGTGGTACTCCCGCCAACCAGGTTTTCCGGCCGGCGCCGGGGACAACCGCAGCAACGCGCTCGCCGCCCACTCAGCTTCGGTAGCCACCTGCCGGGGCAGCACCATCGCGGCGTCGAGCCGCAAGTCCACCATCAGAGGCTGGCCGGCAGCGGTCGGCTCGGCAGCACTGGACAGCGCCCGCATGCGCGAGGCTGCGGCCCGCCTGGCCTGCCCGTCGACCCAGCTCGGTACGTGATCGGCTGCCTGGAGCTCCGTGTGGATCGCGCCCAGTTCCGCCACCAACGGCGCCGCCTGCTCCACGCTGTCCGCGTCGATGTCTCGTAGCCGGTGCACGACATGGGCGAGGCCATCGGTGCTGGTCGAAGGAGGGCGCAGGCTGCTGATCAGGACGCCCCGCGTCATCAGTTCCGTCACCACGACGTCGATCGCCGCTACCGCGGCGGTGGGAAACTCGGCGTGGAGCTTGTCAATGAGATCGCTCACCGGAACCGCTGACCTGGCCAAATGCGTGATCATCTGAACGAGCGGGCTGCGCCGCACCGACACCTCGACCACGGCGTCTCGGTTGGGGTCACTGGCGTGCGGCTGCCACGGCACCACCAGCCGCTCGCCCCGCACGACGGCCAGATCGTTCAGCACGACCGTCAAGCGACACCGCAGCTCAGGGCACGCCTCTAGCCGGGCGATGACACCCGCCAGCCAGACCGCATCGGCGCGGGTCCGGGCCTCATGGTCATCCGACCACCGCGCCGACACCGACGTGCCGAAACGCAGCGGGGCAACACCGGCGAACGCCCCGAAGGGCGTCGCCCGGCCCCGCATCCGCACCAGGTAGCGCGCCACCGACATGACCACGCGCCGGACTTGCCCAGCACCCGGCCGAAGCCCTCGACGCACCGCCTCGACGCGATCCGCCAGTGCCGGGCTGGCCACCGCGATGGCCTCCGCGACAGGCACGTGCGACCACACCTCGTCCAACCAGGCGCACCACTGCTCGACCCCGGCAACATCGTCCAGATCAGGCCAGAGCGCGGGAACCACGTCGCTGCCGCGCACGGTTGCCCGCAGCAGCGCCGCATCGACCTGCCGATACCACCGGCCGCGGTCCCGCACCCCCAACCTGCCCCTACCGGGGACCGCCGCAGAACGCGGTCAGCAGTCGCCATCCTTCCGGGTGTCGCACCCATCGTCGGTGCAGCCCAGCAACGCCGCGGCCACAGGCCCGGCCACAACAATCCTGACGTCGAGGTCCAGATCAGCACTGTTCTCGGCGACAGCGTGGAGTGTGTCGACGGTCATGATGAACCTTCCTTGTTTGTCGCGCAGACGATGATCTCCGTCGAAGCCGCTTCTTGGGCGGCAGCTCGACGGTGCCACAGGAGTGCAGTGCAGCGGGCCTGTTCCGACAAAGACACCGTTCTCCGACTCGGTCTGGCTGCTGTCATGGGCGGACCGCCGTCGTGATGGCCCGGCTCACGTCTGCCAGCGCCGGTAGCACCCACTCGACTTCGCCGGGTGCTGTCAACCAGCGGAAACCGCGTTCGCCGGGTGTCGGGCTACGGTCCTGCTGGGTGGGTGGGACCGGCATCCAATCGTTGACTGACCGAAGACGAGCCGACGGGCAACGGCGGGGACTGGTCCGGTCGGCGTGCAGACGAACAGCACCAGCGTGCCGGCGGTGGTGAGCATTGCTGGCGGGCGTATCGCGGCTGCGGCCAACGAGTCCAGCACACGGAGCCTGAACAGCTCGGGTAGCTCCACGCAGTCGACTCCGCGGCCGGTCGCGATGAGCACGCTGTACGGCTGAGCCGCCCACCACTTCGCCACCTGCGCCGACCGAATAGTCCAGCCTGCAGGCCAGTCATCATCGACAGGCCGCAACCCCACCGCACCCGTCCGACCCCGCCACTGCGCCTGACCAGTATCAGTGCTGGCCAGGTAGGTGCCTCGCAGCACCGGCCAGCCATGCCCTGCGAACGCCATCGCCGAGGCGCGCAGCTCCGCCCACCGGTGATACCAGGCCGCCTGGGCTGGCCCAACCCCTCTCACTGCGCCGACCGGTCTGCCGGAAACGGAACCGCGACCTGAGCGGAACTGGCCGCTCTCGGTGGCATGCCCAGCCTGGAGGACTACTGCCGTGCGTACGCCTCCTGCGGGGCGCCCTGGCCCGGTGACGACGTGATCCGCCAGCGACACCGCGTAGCCCCCGCCGCGTGATCGGCGGCAAGGTTCTCGACGCCTCCGCGCTCGCTGCACTGGCCCGACGCCGGTACTTGGCGCTGGTCTGGTTCGATATCGCCTCGGCGCCCGGACTCACCCTCTACGTGCCGAGCCTCGCGCTCACCGAAGTCCGCGTCGTGCGCCCGGACTCCGCGCCACTGCTCGCCGATGTGCTGAGCGCACCTCGGCCAGCGTCATCTCGGGCGGATCATTGGCAGTGACGGCCCCAGCCTGCCTTGCCGTAGCGGCGGGGATGGGGACGGGCCACGCCCGGGCTCCACCACCACCCGCCGCCGGCTACATCTCAGGACTGCTCGTGGCTGCCGTAGGGCTGGGTGATCACCTCCATACCGTGGCCGGCCGGGTCGAGGAAGTAGACGCCCCGGCCGCCGTGGTTGTGGTTGATCTCCCCGACCTGCTTGCCCGCCGGGTCGGCGAAGTAGGTGATCCCGGCGTCCCGGATCCGCTGGAAGATCCCGTCGAACTCCTCCTCGGAGACCAGGAACGCGTAGTGTTGCAGGACGATCTTCTCCGGCTCGATGGCGGGCCGCGAAGTCCAGCGTGACGCCGTTGCTGGTGGCGACGGGAATGAACGGCCCCCACTCGCTCCCGATCTCCAGGTCGAGGAGGCGGGCGAGGAACTCGGCGGACTCCCGGTTGTCCCGGGCGTGGACGATGGTGTGGTTGAACTCGACTGGCATGGTGGAACGCCCTCCAGGCGCCGGTGTGGGCCGCGCGCGCGTGCGCGGAATGCTTGGATGAGGGGGAACGGACAGCGCGGAGCGACCGTGCGCGGCCCTGACGGGTGCGCGGGACCAGAGGGGTGGCGCTCTCAGCACCACCGGGTCGTCGGGGACGGCGCGGGCGCTGTGCGCTCAGGCGCTACCTGTGAAGTGAGAACTCACGACATCATCCCCCTGCGCGTATGGGGCCGCCCACCCGCCGCCGTCCACCTGGTCGGCGTCACACGACACAGTAATCATTGTAGGGCCGGTGCGCGACGACAGTCCACACAAGCCGGATGACCGCCTGCTTGGAGGTGTCGGACCTGGACCAAGATGCCCAGTCGAAGCCTGAATGTCTGTCCACATCAGATGACTAATTTTGATCTTTGGGCACGCCCGGGGGCACAAACTGCGGCGTACGGATACCGCGCATGCGCTGTCGCGATGGCCGTGCTACGCCGTTTGCCCCGCACCGCCTATGCCCATGGCGACGTCGCCACCGCGGATCAGAAGGTTAGGGGTTCGAGTCCCTTCGCGGCGGCCGTAGTGCGCACCGTTCGTAGTCACTATTGGTGACGATCTCGGACCGAACGTATCGGGCGTCGGCTAGGCTCATGGTTGGGAGGTGGGACCTATGCCCGACTTCGCGGTGATCCAGTCCGCGCTTCGAGTCGCCGCTTCGCAGGCCGACGCCGCGGCACAGGCGATACGGCCGACGGCGCTGTCCGGGCCCGTTACCCAGGTCGCCGGGGCGTTGCCCGGGGGTGCCGCGCAACGAGCGGCGCAGCGGCTGGCGGTCGTTTGGAATGCGGACCTGTCGACCTGGCGCGACGGCATGGGCCGCCACGCGGAGAACATGGCGGCCAGCGACGGTACCTACGGCGCGGTGGACGGTGGGGAGCGCGACCGGTTCGCGGGGGTGGGCTGATGGTCTCGATCGCCGACATCCGCCGCTGGGACCCTGCCGGGCTGGAGGACGCGTTCACCCAACTGGGCCGGGCGCAGGACGAGCTCTTGTGGTTGCAGGACGACGTGGACGGCGCCCGGAGCCCGCAGGGGTGGACCGGCCCGGCGGCGCAGGCAGCGGCCGCGGAGCACGACCGGTTGGCGGAACGACTGCGCCGCACCCTGGCGGGCAGCGCGGCGGTCCGCAGCGCGGTTGGGGACGCCGTCGACACGGTGGAGGCGGTGCTGCGGGCGCTGGGCGAGGCGGAGTACCTCGCGACCGCGCACGGGTTCCGGGTCGGCGAGGACGGCGGGGTCGATGACGTGCACCCGCCGGTGGTGCCCGAGGATCAGGTCGAGACGGTGTCGCGGGAGCGGTCAGCGATCCGGGACGAGGTGGCGGACCGCCTGGAGCAGGTGGTGCGCACGGCCACCGATGTGGACGCGGACCTGGCGTCGATCATGGAACGGGTGGAGCGCGGTGAGATCGACGACGGCACCGGCGCGTTCCTGCAGGGCGCGGTGAGCATGGGCGACGCCGCGGGCGCGCTGTCGGTTCCCGGGCCCCCGCCGGGCGGGACCCCGGGGGACAACGCCGGGTACTGGGACACTCTGTCCGAGGCCGACCGCGCCCAGGTCTTGGAGCAGCATCCGGAGTGGGTGGGCAACCTCGACGGTATCCCGGCCGAGGCCCGCGACGCGGCGAACCGGACCATTCTCCCCCGGGAGATCGCCCGGGTGCAGGGTGAGATCGACGCGGTGCAGACCCAGCTTGCGTCTATCGAGGGACCGGGTGAGCGGATCCAGACCACCCAGGCGCAGGCGCGGCTGGACCTGTTGAACGAGAAGATGGGCGCCCTGCGCGCCACCGAGGGCGCGATCGGACCGGCCGGTAGCGGGCGACAATTGCTGCTCCTCGACGTGAAACCCGACCGGCCGAAGGCCGCGATCGCCACCGGCAACGTCGACACCGCCGACCACGTCGCGGTGTTCACCCCGGGCATGAACACCACCGTCGCGGGCGACCTGCAGCGTTACATCGGCGACATGGAAGCGCTGCAGCTCGCCGCTGACCGTGAGGCTCGTCGGCTCGGCAACAACGACCTCTCGATCGCCACGGTGACCTGGATCGGATACGAGCCACCCAGCACCGACGACTTCGGCAGCGTCAGCCACTTCCCCGGACGCAGTGAGCAGGCGCAACGCGGCGGGCGGGACCTGGCCGGGTTCCTCGACGGCATCAACACCTCCCGCGACACCGACCCGCACCTGTCGGCGATCGGGCACTCCTACGGATCGACCACCACCGGCTACGCGATGCAGGAGGCCGGCGGCGACGAGGCGGTGTTCTTCGGCTCCCCGGGACTGAGCGTCAACGACAGCGCCGACCTGAACGTGCCCGCAGGCCACGCCACGGTGATCGAGGCGCGCAACGACCCGATCGCCGACCTCGCAGCCTTCGGCGCCGACCCGAACCACGTCGACGGGGTGACGAACCTGTCCGCGAAGCAGGAGCGACTGCCCGACGGGCGAGTGCTCGACGAGTCGATCGGCCACAGCGCCTACCTCACCAGAGGCACGACCAGCCAGCACAACATCGCCGTCACCATCGGCGGAATGCCCGAGCAACGAGTCGAGGGCCGCCCGACCGGCATCGGGGACGCCCTCAACGGATTGGTACCCAACTGATGCGACGCTGCACCACCACCATGGCACTACTGCTGGTCAGCCTTGTAATCGCCGGCTGCGGTACCGGGGAGCCTTCGGAGGGGGAGAAGATGGACATCCGAGCGCAGCTGGCCCAGCGACCCAGCCTGGAAGAGATCACCGCACGCTACGAGCGGATGCAGGCCGAGGTCCGCGACCAGATCTCCAATGAGCTCGGCCCCTTCGAGTGGGTCAACGACGAGACCCGGCTCGAATCGTTTTGCAGTGGAGACTTCAGCAACCTCGGCGGCAGGACCATGTTCCTCGACAGGTGGACCTACGAGGGGAGTATCCCGGACTCGCAGTGGCCGCGCGCGGTAGAGATCGTCACCGAGATCACGAGCCGCTACGGCTTCGGCGAACCCAACGTCATCGTCGACAAGCCCGGCAACCACGAATTCAGCGGATTCGACCAGTACGCCGCGAACTACACCTTCGGCACCGCCGTGAACACCACACTCACCACCGACACCAACTGCCACTTCCCCGCTGCGGTGCTGGAGACGATGGGCAACCAGCCACCGCCTGCAGAGGGCTGAGCAGGTCTGTACCGCCGGATGAGTCCCGCAGCCGAACTCGTGTCCTCCGGTGCCACGCGGGCTGACGCCGACAGCCGACTGTACGCGGTAGCGCGTGGCACCGTGCGGTCGGCCCTGGCGGACCTCGCCACCCGCCACGCTCGCGGTCATCATGTGTGCATCGCAGGGCCGACCATCACCAAGGTACGACCGCACGCCGTAATACTGTGACTACGGCAAGCTCCGCCAAGCACGAGCACGATCCCGTGGGAGAAGGCGGCGGGTGGTCGGTGCGTGGATTACGAGAGTTCAGCGCGGCGACGCCGGCAACATTCGCCGTGCGTTCGGAGTAGTACGTGTGACAATGTGGGGGTGCGTGACAGCAGATTCGGAACGATCATCGAGCCGTTCCGGATCCATTCGGTTGCGCCGATGCGGATGACGACCGTCAAGGAGCGGCAGCACTACCTCGACAAGGTGGGTTGGAACCTGTTCGCCCTGCACGCGGACACCGTGCTCATCGACCTGCTCACCGACTCCGGCACGGGCTCGATGTCGAGCGAGCAGTGGGCGGGTGTCCACCGCGGCGACGAGGCGTACGCGGGCGCGCCGTCGTGGTACCGGTTCCGCGAGGCCGTGACGGAGCTGTTCGCATTCCGGCACGTGCTGCCGACCCACCAGGGTCGCGCAGCCGAGAAGATCCTCTTCAGCGTGGTCGGCGGACCAGGCCGAGTGGTGCCGAACAACACCCACTTCGACACCACGCGCGCGAACGTCGAGTTCACCGGTGCCCAGGCGGTGGACCTGGTGATCCCCGAGGGGTTCGAGCCACGCAGCCGGCACCCGTTCAAGGGCAACATGGACGTGGCCGCGCTCGACCGGCTGCTGGCGGACCGGTCGGGCGACGTACCGCTGGTGATGGTCACGATCACGAACAACTCCAGCGGCGGCCAGCCGGTGAGTATGCACAACCTGCGGGCCGTCCGCGAGACCTGCGACCACTACGGCACGCCGTTGTTCCTCGACGCCTGCCGGTTCGCCGAAAATGCGTGGTTCATCAAGCAGCGCGAGCCCGGCTACGGCTCGACGGGGATCGCCGACATCGTCCGCGAGATGGCGGCGCTGGCCGATGGCATGACGATGTCGGCGAAAAAGGACGCCCTTGCGAACATCGGCGGCTGGCTCGCGCTCAACGACGACGGGCTCGCCGAGCAGTGCCGGGCGCTGGTGATCCTCACCGAGGGCTTCCCCACCTACGGTGGCCTCGCCGGGCGCGACCTCGAGGCGATCGCGGTCGGGCTGCGCGAAGTCGTCGACGAGGATTACCTGCGCTACCGGATCCGCTCGACGAGCTACCTCGGCGAGGCCCTGGAACGGCTCGGCCTCCCGGTCGTCGTGCCCTTCGGCGGGCACGCGATCTTCATCGACGCCCGTGCCCTGCTGCCACACATCCCGCCGCTGCGGTATCCCGGCCATGTTCTCGCCTGCGCGCTCTACGTCGAGGGCGGGATCCGGTCGTGCGAGATCGGGACCGTGATGTTCGGGATGGGCGCCGACGGCGTCGAGCGGCCCGCCCCCATGGACCTGGTCCGGCTGGCCATCCCGCGGCGTACCTACACCCAAAGCCACATCGACTACGTGATCGAGGTCGTCGGTTACGTGGCCGAGCGTGCGGAGTCGCTCCGCGGCCTGCGCATCATCTCCCAGCCCGAACGGCTCCGGCACTTCACGGCAACGTTCGCGCCGCTGTGACACGGGGGAGTATGCGACGACTGCATCGGGTATTCAAAGGTGATGATGCTATGATGCCAAGGTGCGGACGACGATCACGCTGGACCCCGATACGGCGGCGCTCATCAAGCGCCGTATGCACGAACGTGGCGTGTCGTTCAAGCAGGCCGTCAACGACGCCATCCGGAGTGGGCTCACGGACACCGGTGCCGGCGACCGGCGGGAGGCGTTCCGCACCCGGTCGGTGCCGATGGGACTGCCGACGGTCAACCTCGATCGAGCGCTGCAGCTCGCCGGGGAGCTCGACGACGAGGAGCGGGTGCGGAAGATGCGGCAGGGCAAGTGAAGCTGGTCGACGCCAATGTGCTGCTCTACGCCGTCAACGCATCGGATCCGCGGCATCACGACGCCCGCGGCTGGCTCGACGGTGCCTTGATCGGACGCGAGGCCGTCGGGTTCGCCTGGGCGGTCCTGCTCGCGTTCGTCCGATTGTCGACCAAGGTCGGGCTGTTCCCGTCGCCGCTGCCCACGAACGATGCGCTGACGCAGGTGCGTGAGTGGCTGGCCCAGCCGGCCAGTGTGCTCGTCGACCCGACGTCGCGACATTTCGACGTGCTCGCGGGCCTGCTGGTCGAGACGGGAAGCGGCGGAAACCTCGTCACGGACGCGCACCTGGCCGCCCTGGCCGTCGAGCACGATGCCACCGTGGTCAGCTACGACAGCGACTTCGGACGGTTCCGCGGCCTCACATGGCAGCCACCTGACGGTTGAGAGCAGGGACCGGGCTCGCCGCCGCCCGGTCGTAGGGCAAACGGTGGGCAACAGCAGGTCCACTCGTCGACGATGCCGACCGCTGGGCGCACGCAAGGATCACGTCTGATCAGTCGCACCGATCAGCCTCCTCTTAAGTGGTCGCCTCCAGCGATGAACGGTTCCGGTGGCGATCGTCGGCTCCGAAGACATCCGGGTGATGCGCAGGGGTGATCGACCAGGTGTACGCCGAGCGCCGGGATGACTTGGAGCCACTGCGGGGCGGGCGGGTTGGCGCCGCCGCCTGATGTCGATCGGCCACGACCCGCTCAAGCCGGCCTGAGCCGGGCCTGAGCCCGTGCTGGGTACGTGACGAACCCACCTATCTGGGCGAGGCGGTTGGTACGGTCCGGCAGCGCGGCTGCCCGATGAGGCAGCCGATGCTGCACGTCCTGGTGCCCACGTGCTCTCAGTTGCCGCGTGCGCCGACCGCAGTCTGGACGGGTGGTCATGACCACGCAGGTGAGAGTTCGTTTGATCTGATCAACTGGGGGAGATATCTAATGGTGGAGATATCACCATTTTCGGGGGACTTCGAGCAGCGCAACCGGCAGGCCGAGCGACTGCGCATACAAGCAGCGCGCAGACTCGACGGGATCGGCGTCTTTCCGCGCCCGACCAACGGTGACGAGGAGCGGTACCCGAGCCGAATCGGGAACTTCTCCAAAGGACTCCCACACAACGATCTGGGCGAGGTCGAGCCAGCAGACTACAATGCCCTACTGCGGGCACTCCGCACCGGGAATTTCGCCGACTTCGAAGCGTTGCGGATCGTCGGGGAACTCAATATCCTCAATCCTCTGGGCGGATTGGTCTTCAACCTGGAGGGGCCTGACTCACCCGCGCCCGAGGTCGCGCCGCCCCCGGCGTTCGCCAGCGAGGAGATCGCCGCCCAGGCGGCCGAGTTGTACTGGATGGCGGTCGCACGAGACGTGCCTTTCGCCGATTACGACACCGACCCCCTGATCGCGGAGGCCGTCGATGATCTGGGGGACTTTCCGGGCTATACCGGATCCACACCGGTGACGCCGCAGAACCTGTTCCGCGTGGACTACCCCGGAGTGCTGGATGGCCCGATGGTCTCCCAGTTCCTGATGCAGCGCTTCCGCTTCGACGGCATCGAAATCGACGGTCGCACCCGGGTCCCGCTGCCGGTCACGACGGCCGATGGGATCGACTTCTTGACCTCCTACGAGGAATGGCTGTGTGCTCAACGGGGGTTCCCGGTCGAGAACAACCCGTTCGGCTACCCGGTGTGCCCGAGGGGAGAGCAGGTCTTCGACCAACCTCGCTTCCTGCGGAGCGTGCGTGACCTGGGTCAGAACGCCGGGCAGGACGCGATCTACTCCGCCTACTTGCGGCCGCCGCTCATCCTCCGCGGTGCCGAGGTTCTGGACCAGGGAAACCCGTACCGGCGAAGCCGCACCCAGAGCGGTTTCGCCACGTTCGGCCTTGCGCACCTGCTGATGCTGGTGGGAGGTGTGCACAAGGCCGAGCGGCACACCTGGTACCAGAAGTGGAACGTGCATCGATTCCTCCGACCCGAGGTATTCGGTGGTCGCGTCCACAATGTCATGACCGGCGCCGCCGACTACCCCATCCAGCGAAGGCTGCTGAAGTCACCCGTGCTCGACCGTGTGTTCGAGTACAACCGGATCGTCAACCAGCGCCGGGGCTGTGGTGGTGGGGACGGCAGCTTCCTGCTGCCGATATTGTTCCCCAACGGGGGTCCGTCGCATCCCTCGTTCCCCGCTGGGCACGCCATCAGCGCTGGTGCCTGCGTGACGGTTCTCAAGGCCTGGTACGACGAGGACGCGCCCTTCCCCAACCCGGTGAAGGCGAGTCGGGACGGCTTGACGGTCGAGCCTTACGAGGTGGGTGTCGACGGGCCGGCACTGACGGTGGGTGGCGAACTCAACAAGCTGGCCCACAACCTCTCGTTCGGCCGGGACATGTCGGGGGTGCACTGGCGCGCCGACGACGTGCAGGGCAATCTGCAAGGGGAGGAGGTCGCCATCCGCATCCTCCGCGAGGCCCGACCTACGTACCCGGAGCTGTTCACCGCCTTCACGCTCCGGAAGTTCGACGGGACCACGATCGCCGTGTAGCCGGGAGCCACGGTCAGCGAGCCCCACCGCTCCTGTGGGGCTCGCTGATCTTCAGGAAACCTTGAGACTCTTCGCTGGCAGAACCACTGGAATTGCGGCTAGCGTCGGTATGTCGGATTCGCACGGTTGAAGGAGGACCGATGTCCGCGATCTTCGCCCGGTTGGACTCGGCCGGCGGCGCCGTGCCGGTGATCGCCAGGGTCATCGTGGGAGGGATGATGTTCTTCCACGGGTTGGACAAGCTCAACGGTGGGGTCTCGGGCTTCGCCGAAGGTCTCGCGGAGAAGGGGGTGCCGCTGGAGTTGGTGGCGGCGTGGGGAGTGACGCTGCTCGAACTGGTCGGCGGGCTGATGCTGGTTGCCGGCCTGCTGGCGAGGGTGATCGCGACGCTGATGACGGTCGAGCTGATCTTCGCGATCATTCTGTTCACCGGCGCCAATGGCCTGATCGGGGAAGACGGCGTCGGCTACGAACGTGACCTGGCCTACATCGTGGGGTTCCTGGTCGTGGTGCTGCTGGGGCCCGGCCGCCCGTCGCTGGATCATGTGCTCCGGCTGGAGCGCGTCAGGCCCGTACCGGCACGAGCCTGACGCGGCGGGCGAGTGCTCTAGAGTGGCAGAGGTGCCGACCGCTCCGGTACACAACCGCCTGCTGATCATCGATGACGACCCGAAGCTGGTGTCGTTGCTGGCTCGCGGGCTCGCCTTCGAGGGCTTCGAGGTGCTCACCGCGACCGACGGCCCCGCGGGGTTGGCAGCGGTGGCCGAGGCTCACCCGCACTTGGTGGTGCTGGACATCGCGATGCCCGGCATGGACGGTTTCGAGGTCTGTCGCCGTCTCCGTGCAGCGCACGACGTCCCGATCATCATGCTGACGGCGAGGGACGCTGTCGCCGACACCGTGACCGGGTTGAACCTGGGCGCCGACGACTACCTGGGCAAGCCGTTCGCCTTCGAGGAGTTGCTGGCGCGGATCGGCACGGCGCTGCGTCGATCCGGGACCGTGTCGATCCCGCTGACCTATGCCGACCTCTCGTTGAACCCGGCCACCCGGGAAGTGCGGAGGGGCGCCCGCCCCGTCGAGCTGACCCCGACAGAGTTCGGGCTGCTGCTGACCCTGTTGCGCCACCCACGGCAAGTCCTTACCCGGCGCCAGCTCGTAGCAGCGGTGTGGGACGGCGAGGCACCCGAGCATGGGGTCCTGGACGTCCATGTCGGGCACTTGCGGGCAAAGCTCGAAGCCGGCGGCGAGCCGAGGCTGGTGACCACCGTGCGCGGCGTCGGCTACGTGCTCCGGGAGTGACCGGCCGTGCTGATCCGCACTCGACTCGCGGCAGCGATGGTCGTGCTGTTCACCTTCGTCGTCTGTGTCCTCGGCGTGGTCGTCTACCAGGTCAGCCACTCGACCGTGCTCGGCCAGATCCGCGACGACGTGGTGGGCCGGGCAGCTGCGGCGGCTACCGCGCTGGCCCGCCAGCCCGGCACCGCGCCGGGCGCGGTGGTGGCCGCGGTAACCACGGAGACGGTGTTCGTGGAGTTCACCGACAGTGCCGGTCGGCCGCTCGCCCGGTCCCCGAACACCCCGAGCCAGCCGCTCGCGCCCGACCCGGCCCAACTGCCGCCGGGCAGCGCGGTGGAGCGCCGCGTCGACGACCTCCCCCTGCTGGTGGCGGCCCAGCGGGTGTCGACGCCAGTTGGTATGCGTTATGTCGTCGTCGCCCGCACCCCGCAGCCAGCCTACGAAGCCCTGGGCCGGCTGCGCGCCGTGCTGGTGCCGGCGGTGCTCATCTCAGCGGGGCTGACCGCGACCGTGGCCTGGCTGTCCGTGCGCCGTTCGCTGGCCCCGTTGACCAGGCTGGTGGCGGCCGCCGAGACGATCGGGCGGCAACGCGACCACCGCGGCCGGATCGGGATCACCGGCCGCGCGGATGAGATCGGACGGCTGGCCGCGACCGTTGATGACATGCTCGCCGCTCTGGAAGACAGCCACCGCGCCGTCGCCGAAGCGCACCTGGCGCAGCGTCGCTTCCTCACTGACGTCTCTCATGAACTGCGCACACCATTAACGATCATGCTGTCATCGTTGGAGCTCGCCCAGCGGATCGGCTCCAGCGACCCGGCGTTCGCCGCTCAGGTGATGACCGACGTGCGCAGCGAGGTCGAGCGGATGGCCCGCAGTGTCAAACAGCTGCTCACCATGGCCCGTACCGGCGATGACGAGGCGCGCACCCACCGCCCCCTGCTGCTCGCCGACCTCCTTGCCGAGCTATGCCTGCGGTGGAGCCGGGGTGGCAGGTCCATCGACTGCCACGCCCCGATCGCGGCCGATACCGCGGTCTGTGGCAATGAAGATCATCTTCGGCAGGTCTTCGAGATCCTGCTCGACAACGCCTGCAAGTACACCCCGCCCGAGGGCCGGGTCTGGGTGGAGTGCAGCGCAACCAACGGCACCGTGGCCGCCACCGTCGCCGACACCGGACCGGGCATCCCAGCCGAACGCATCCCCCTGCTGTTCGACCGCTACGTTCGTGGTGACGACATTCAACGCACCACTGGCCTCGGACTGGGACTGTCGATCGCACGACACATCGTCACCGAACACGCGGGAACGGTCGATGTCACAAGCGAGCCCGGTCAAGGCAGCCGGTTCACAGTGCGCCTACCACTGGCCGCAGCCGCTGCTGATCACGAATCCAGCGCAGATGACGACATGCGGGAGATTGACAGGGTCTGGCGCTAGCGTGTCAGTGTTGGGGCAGGGTGACCAACCCCTGGGCGACGTCCGCGAGGTCGTCGCCGACGATGTCGGCCCGGGTGAACACCTCCGCGACCGGTGCCTACCGCGTGCTCATCCGACCGGCTCCGTGCTGCGGCGCGTCCGGGCGCGGCGGACGAGGATCGCGGCGGCCAACACGGCGGCCAGGCCCGCGGCGACGGCGAGCAGCCCACCCGCTCCGAGGCCGGCCACCCACCGCGAGATCGTCGCTTGCACCCCGACCGCGGCGGAGATCACCGGGTCGGAGGTCGCGCTGCCGGCCAGGACGCGGATCTCGAACCAGCCGTACCACGCGACGTAGGCACCCGCGACGACCAGCAGCGCGCCGCTGCCGCGGCTGATCGCCGCCCCGGCCCGGCGCATCGAGGTGACCAGCGATGTCCGGGCAGCGGCGACCGCCAGGGCCAAGACGAGCACCACCGTGCCCATCCCGAGCGCGTAGGCCAGGAAGGCACCGGCCACCCCCAGCGGGCCGCCGCTGGGCAGCGACCCGGCGGTGACCGCCAGGAACGGGGCGATGGTGCAGGACAGCGACGCCAGCGCGAAGGAGACCCCGTAGCCGATCTGCGACCACCAGGTCGCCGCCGGCGCCGAACCGTGTCCCGCCAGCCCGGGGACGGTCAGCTGCCGCCCGGCGAGCAGCCAGCCGCCCAGCCCGACCAGCAGGACCCCTATGACCACGGTGACGACCGGCAGGTACCGCTCGATCGATAGCGCCAGCAGCGAGAGCACCGCGGCGACCAGCCCGAACACCGCGACGAACCCGGCGGTCATCCCGGCGGTGAACCGTACGGCCCGGCGCATCGCCGCCGCCCGTCCGTCCGGGCCGTCGCCGGCGACGAGCAGCCCGAGATAGGCCGGCAGCAACGCGAACCCGCACGGGTTGAACGCCGCCACCGCACCAGCGACCAGCGCGAACGCGAGCGCGGCGGAGTTCATGGCCTCACTCGTCCAGCAGCTCGTCCGTGGCCTGCCGTAGCGCGTCGGCGTCCAGGCTGCCCCCGAAGGTCCGCACCGACCCGTCGCGGTCGACGAAGGCGAAGGCCGGCTGCGCGACCACACCGAAGCGCTGCCACCGCGAGCCGTCGGTGTCGACGACGTGCGTGAACCCGCCGGTGCGGGTGTCGGCCACGAACTCCCGCATCGCGTCGACCTGCCCGCGACCCGGCACCCCCAGGAACGTCACCTGACCGTCGTACTCGGCGGCGACCGCCGCCACGCCAGGCCCCTCGGCCCGGCAGATCGTTCACCACGGCGTCCAGAACCACAGCACGACGGGCGTGCCGGCCAGCGTCGCGGCGTCCAGCGTCGTACCGTCGAGGGTCGTGCCGCTGAACTCCAGCGCTCCCACCGCGGTGGCCGCGCTCGACCCGGCATCCGGCGCGGCCGGTGCCGGCCCGGGCCCTGACGAGCACGCCGGCAGCACCAGCGCGAGTGCGGCGAGCACAACCAGCACGCCGCGACGAGCCGATCTCGAGAGGTTCATGATTGCGGTAACCCCGTCCCTCGATGACTGCTTCCATCCGGTCGTCCACCGGGCGCGCGCCCGGCGCCGCCGGCCAGCGCCGCCGGCCTCTCCCGGTCCCGGATGCGGACCTTACCGCGGTGCAGCGACACCAGCCCCGTTCGGCCGGCTCGCCGAGGGCCGTCGTGGTGCGCTCCCGCGTCGCGCCGACCAGCCTCGCGCGCTGCCCGTGGTCAGAGCGCCGCTCTGCGAGCACCGGGCCCGGGGGCGTGCGCGCGATGGTCGGTCGGGGTACCCGTGGGTGTGCGTCCGGGGCCTGTGGGCGCCACAAGTAATCTGGCGCCGGGCAACCTCCGGTGAAGGAGTGATCCACACATGGACGTCGAGGACATCGGGGACGCGGTGACCATGGGCTGGCGGCTGCGCCGCATCCGCTTAGCGCGTCGCAAGACGCAGCAGGTGGTCGCCGACCGGGCAGCCATCAGCAAGGGCTATCTGTCCATGCTCGAACGCGGCGAGCGGACGCTGGACAGCCTCAAGCTGATCGTCGCGCTGGCGCGCGCGCTGGAGATCGCGCCCTCGGAGCTGACCGGGCTGCCCGTCCCGGCCCCGGGCAACGGGCACACCGAC
>JBOHGT010000396.1:0-2786 GCA_050700385.1 Pseudonocardiaceae bacterium
GGGCACTTTCACTGCGTCGGACGCAGTGAAAGTGCCCTTCACCGCGGGATGCACATGTCTGACGGTCGGACGGGCGACTGCTACCGCATGCGGCTGGGAGTCGGAAGCCCGGCGGAAAGAGCTGGGAAACCGGGCACCGGCACCATACGGTCACGACCGGCTCCAAGTGTGGTGAACTTCGATGGTTACAGCGGGTGGTCCTGGACTCGGGTGGGATGCGCGACGACAAGCACGACGGGCACGGCCTGAGCGGCTGGGTCTGCGTCACCGGGGTGCGGTGGTGACCGCGCCGGTGGCGGGCACGTGGGTGATGGAGCTGTCCGACGCCGACTTCCGCGACTGCCCGGTGTGCGGCCTGCCGGCGATCCGCTGGGTGATGCGGCCCGACGCCGCGTGGATGGACCACGGCGACGGACGCCGCTGCCCCCTCGAGTCCCGCACGAGCGTCACGGGTCAGCGATGAGCAACGAGTACACGCCGCTGGCCAGCCCCACCGCCGAAGAGCGCGACGCGGCGAATGCCCTCGCCCGGCTCGCCGCCCGCCGTGCCCAACCCCGCGGCGACCTTCCTGCGCTGACAGCGGATGAGCAGCGGCAGGGACTCGAGACCGCACTGATGATGCTCGGGCTGTGGCCGTCGCCACCGCCCGTGGCCCAGCAGTGCTACTGGTCCTGTTGGCCGGGTGACAGCACGGCGGGTGCGGCGTGACCGCGCGTGACCGTCGTTGACATCGCCGCTGATCTCGAGACCGACCTCGTCGCGCAGCAAGCGCACCCGGTCCACGCCCTACGGTGGCGCGGGTCCGTTTGGCTTGTCGACGAACGCCTCGAGCGGCTCGAGCTGCCAGGGCTCCTCGGCTGGCTTCCCGCGACCCAGCCACCGGCGGGCATCCTCGGCGCCCATCGTGATCAGCGCGTCGAGGAACTCAGGATCGAAGAGCACGTAGCTGAGCAACTCGCCGCGGCCGGCGCCGCCCGGGCCCAGCAGCCAGTTGAGCAGGGCGAAGTCGGGGGAGCGCAGGCCCTTGAGCCCGCTGTAGCGGGACCGGAAGATCTTGACGGCCAGTTCGCCGATCGCGTTCCGCGGCGGCCCGACGAACATATAGGGCACCTGGCGATAGACGGGCTTGCCGCGCGCCTGCCGGTAGCGGTCCGCGCCCGGCGCCCCCCTGGCGAAGAACGCGTTGACGTTGCCGAGCATCCGCAGATCCTCGATCAGCGGGTCCACCAGCGCTCCGTGCAGCATGTTGACCGCTCCGTCGGCGAGGCTGGGCTCGCCGCTGTCGTGCCGGCCCGGCTCGTCGGGAACCTCGCTCACCGACGACGTCCCCACCACGACCACCCGCTCGGCGCCGAGGTCGAGCACGGGTTTGATCGGTGTGTTCAGCCGGGCGTTGCCGTCGATGTACCAGCCACGCGCCGGAGCCGGGCGTTGCACCCGGACCGGAGGGAACAGGATGGGGATCGCCGCGGAGGCGCGGATGTGCTCCAGCCCCACCTGGGCAGGCACGTAGTCCAGCACGTGCGAGCGGTGCCGCGGCGACTCGGAGAGCGAATCGCAGAACACCACCGTGCGACCGGTCCAGACGGCGGTACCCACCACTGCGAGGGCCCCGACGCGGCCGCTGTCGAGGTTGCGCCGCAAGGCATCCCAGTCAACCCAACGCTCCAGGTTCTCGGCCAGCGGTTCGGGGTCGAGCAGGCTGGCGAGACGCAGCACGGGAAGCGACAGCAGCGCGCCGACGGACCGCACGGCCAGCAAGGGCATCTGCCGGAAGATCAGCGGCCGTATCACCCCTCCGAGATGCACCTGCCGCCACCGTCGAAGCAGACCGTCGACCGCGGCGTCGGCGCCCAAGTGGGTGGTGGCCGCGAGATAGGTGGCGTTGATCGCGCCCACGCTGGTGCCGACGAGCAGCCGCGGTCGCTCGCCACGGCGCTCGAGTTCCGGCAGCAGCACCGACAGGGCTCCCGCCTCGTACGCACCGCGAGCGCCACCGCCGGCCAGCACGAGCCCCACACGCTGATCGTCCATAGCTCCACTATGGCCGGAACGTCGCCTGCCGCGTCGGTTCGGCGATGTGGGGCTGATTTCGGCCCCGATGTACGAGCGTCTCGCACGGCTGCCTGGGTTGCCGGCCGGCGTCCCGGTGCTCGATGCCGCCTGCGGCGCCGGTCTGGCTAGTGGGCGTTACCCACTAGCCCCGTCGCGATGGCGTGGCGTTGAGCGGAGGACATATCGCGTCGAGCACCGCGCCGGCGCCCACGACGTGCAGGTAGGTGTCCTACTGGCCGGCGAACGCGTACCAAGCCCACATCTGCCAGGGCATGCTGGAGCGGTGACCGGAGGTGTGCGAGGCGGGCAGGGCGCGGCGGGAGTGGACTTCTTCGTCAGTCACGCCGGGCGGGACCAGGCGTGGGCGGAGTGGGTGGCCTGGCATTTAAAGGAAGCTGGGTACACCGTGGAGCTGGATTCCTGGGACTGGGAGGCGGGCGAGAACTTCGTCACCCGGATGTCCGCCGCCGTGGATGCCGCGAACCGCGTGGTGGCGCTGCTTTCCCCAGCGTACTTCGAGGACGAGCGGTATACCACTGACGAGTGGACCTCGGCGCTTGTCAAGGACGACCGGGGTGGGCACCGGTTGGTACCGGTGCAGGTCGAGCCGTGCGCGGTGCCGGGGTTGCTGCGCCCGCTGCTGCGCGTCGAGCTGTTCGACGTGGACGAAGCCGAGGCGGTGCGGAGATTGCTCGCCGAAGCGCGGGGTCGCGCGCGCCCGGACGGCAAAC
>JBOHGT010000397.1:0-4694 GCA_050700385.1 Pseudonocardiaceae bacterium
ACGCCCTGCGGCAACAGCGCGCTCACGGCGAGCGCGACACCTCCGCCGAGTACCTCACGCCGCTCCACGCCATCGAGGATAGGACGCCGGTCCGGGTCGCCGGCGAGGCCCAGCGCGGCGGGCGGGACTCCCAGCGCCTCGGCGAGATCGGTCAGCACGGTCGTGTCCCGCGCGGCACGGGTCAGGCCGCGTTCCGCCCGGGAGATGGTGGCCTGGGAGTACCCCGATCGTCGCGCGAGGTCGTGCTGGGTCCACCCGACGGCCTGGCGGGCCAGCCGGATCACCGTCCCGGCCTCGCCGGAGGCGATGGCAGCGCAACCCTGCGGCGAGACGAGGATAGCGGCGACCGCGGGCGAGTGGTCCATGACGATCCCCCTCCTCGTTACCCAGCGTCGTGCACTATACCGAACTAGTCACACTCCCAGCGCCGTGATCCATGCCTGCATCGGGCACGGCGCCGATCGTCGCCGCGGCGCAACACTCTCCGCGTGTCCGAACATCCTGGCTGCCGACCGCTGCCGATCACATGTGTCCGGGATGGCCGCGAACACTTGGTCTCCGACGAGGCGATCGACGCCGGGAAGGCGGGCCGGTACGAGGCGCTGTGCGGTCATGCCGTGCTGGCCGTGGCACTGGCCTGCCCCTCGGGCCCGCCGTGCTCGCGCTGCGTCGCTGTCCGCATGGCTGAGCGACAACCTCGGCACCGCCGAGCAGCCCGACCGGGAGTATGGGCACGGCTGATCTCCCGGCTGCGCCACCGTGCCCGACCCACTGGAGCGTGCCGCGATGACGTCGGATGACGGCGCGCCAGAGGTGACGACGGTGGAGGCACGGCCGGTGGTGGTGCTGGCCCGCTACCGGCGCGGGACGGCCGGTGAGGCGGCGCGCACGGTCCACGTGGTGCCGCACCCACCGGTGGCCTCCGGCGCGGTCGCCGCGCTGTGCGGCGCGCTGCTGACCATCGAACACCTCGAGACCGTCACCCCAGATGACGGTATGCCCTGCACGATGTGCCTGCTCTACAGGAGCACCGCACCGAAGCCGCCGGAAGCGCCGCCGCGCGACGGCAACGTCTCCGCCGCCGAGCCGGTCGCCGCGGCGGGCTACTACCGGGCGTGGGGCTGGCCGGTGACCGTGCGCCGCGACCAGGTGCTACTGAACCTGGACCGGCAGGTGGTGGCGCTGCTCATCCCGACCGGCCTGGCCACGGAGGTCGAGACGATCCTGACCACCCGGCGTTGCACAGCGCCGGTGCTGGCCCACCCGGATGCCCCCGGGCATCGGGTGGTGTTGGCCGGTGAGCCGTTCTGGGTGCCGCTGCCCTGGCCGCCTGAGGTGCGGCCGACCATCGAGACGCTGCCGCTGCCCCCGACCGTGACCCCGCGCGGACCGGTCACCTGGGTGCAGTTGCCGCACGCGGATTCGCTGCGGCTGTGCCGGGAGATCGACATCTTCGCGGCGGTGCACACCGCGCTACGCGACCCGCCACCGCCGTAGAGTTGGGCCGGGCCCTTATGCATGCGTGCCTGCTAGCATGGAGGCATGGCACAGGTGACCTGGCGTGCTCCGGACGAACTCGTCGCGCGGGTGCGTCATGCCGCCGACCAGCGTGGCAGCAGCATCAACGAGTTCGTGACCCGCGTGCTCGACGCCGCCACCGACCCGGACCTGGTCGACGACGAGTCGCTGCGGGTCCGTGAGCGGCTGGCATCGGCGGGGCTGCTGGCGCCACTCGGCCCACCCAGACCCAGACCGGCCGACGATGACCTCGCCCGCGCGCGGCACCGGGCCGGGCACGGTCACCAGCTTTCGGAGCTGGTCAGCGGCAACCGAGAGTGATCGTCTTCGCGAACTCCTCGGCTGTGGTGAAGCTCTACGCAGACGAACAGGACCACCAGCTGGTCCGCGGGCTGGGCGGCTTGGTGGTGTCGGCGTTGGCCAGGGTGGAGGTACCGGCAGCGATCTGGCGCAAGCAGCGGATGGGCGAGCTGGGCGCGGCCGACGCCGCGGTCCTCGTCGCTGCTTTCGAGGCCGACTATCACGGGTCTCCCGGTGACCAGCCGCGTTTCGGCGTGGTGGCCGCGACCGCAGCCGTTCTCGAAGCCGCCTCCCGGCTGGTCGGCGTGCACGGCCTGCGCGCCTACGATGCCGTGCAACTGGCCAGTGCCACGGCCGCCGCGGAGGCCGTGCCGGACTGTCGCACGGTGGCGGCGTTCGACGTCACGCTGCGTGTGGCCGCTGCGGCCGAGGGCTTCGCCCTGCTGCCGGGCTGAGCAGCAGCTGCGCGGTCGAGAACGTGCAGGCGAGGGTGCCGAGAGCATGTTCGCGGTGAGGCTGCGCGCGCGGTGGGCCGCCTCACGCAGGAGTGGCCAGGCCACGTAGAACTGGGGTCATGCCGCACCGCCCCCGCACCGTCGCCTTCGACGTCGTCGAGACGCTCATGTCCCTGGAGCCGCTGCGAGCCAGGCTGACCGGGATCGGTCTCGCACCCGGCACCCTGGAACTGTGGTTCGGCCGGATGCTCAATGACGGGATGGCCCTCACGGTGACGGGTGACTACAAGCCCTTCCCGACGGTAGCCGCGGCAGCGCTGCGCACGGTCGCCCGCGGCGGACTCGACGAGGCCGGAGTCGAGCACGTGCTCGCCGGCTTCGCGGAGCTGCCGGCGCAACCCGACGCCGAACCTGCCATGCAGGCGCTCGCCGAGGCCGGCGTATCGATGGTCTGCCTGAGCAACGGCGCGGCCGAGACTACGGCCGGCTTCCTGGACCGCAACGGTCTCTCCGGCTACATCGCCGACGTCATCGGTGTCGCCGACGTCGGCGCCTGGAAGCCGGCCGGCCGCGTCTACCGGTATGCTCTGGAGCGGCTCGGGCAGCCCGCAGCGGACGTCGCGCTGGTCGCCGTGCACGCATTCGACTGCCACGGTGCCGCGCACGCCGGCCTGACCACCGGGTGGGCCAGCCGGCTGGAAGGCCACTACGCGGACGTCTTCGCGCCCGCCGACGTCACCGGCGCTGATCTGGTCGACGTCGCCCACGGGCTCCTGGCCCTGCCCGCGGACCACTGAGCGGGTACGGGGTCGGTAAGCGGAGCAGGCGGTGGCGCCGCTGCAGCGCAGTCCGACCTGGCGTGAAAGGCACTTTCACTGCGTCGGACGCAGCGAAAGTGCCTTTCACCGCAGGGTGCCCCGACAGTAGCGGCCTGATCAAGGCGCTGGTGCCGCCGCCGCGCCGAGACGGCCTTCGAGCACTGCTGTCTTCCCGGCGGCACCGATGATGCCGACGGCTCGGTGCAAGTCGTGCATGAGACGCATCGTCTGGGATTGTTCAGTCGCGACGTCTGGTTCCGGCCCTCGCCGACGTGGGCTTCGATCCGAGCGCGGTCACCGAGCAGACCACGGAGGACCGGACGCCACGCGAGTTGTTCGCCGCCCGCCCGACGGTGCGCGTAGGCAGGACGCCCAACTCGCGGCGCAGACGTCGCCGACATCCTCGCCCGCTCGTGGTCGGGTACCGCCGCCTCGCACCGGATCACCGAGCTGGAAAGCGGTGACCAGCGACCACC
The DNA here is from genome assembly GCA_050700385.1 of Pseudonocardiaceae bacterium. GTDB lineage: Bacteria > Actinomycetota > Actinomycetes > Mycobacteriales > Pseudonocardiaceae > WHSY01. Next base: position 3,568 of record JBOHGT010000397.1, read on the forward strand.
CCGACGCCGAACTGACATACCTGGTCCACCGGACTCGCGGAAAGCGGTTGGAGAGCGTACGGAAAGCGGGGCCGTGCACGGTAGCGGGTGGGGAAGCGAGGGGGACGCAGGCCCTGCCGCACCTCGGCTCGGGGGGTCCGCGGGGGACGGTGTGGCCGGGCCACCGGGTGCGGGGCGGAGCATCTCCGTCCCGCACCACCCATCTCGTGTCCCTCGTCCTGCCCGTGGTGTACGGCAGCCGCCTCACCGCCACGGGGGCATTCCCGCTGTGGGGTCAGCGAACGTCGAGGCGGCGCAGGATCTCGGTCAGCAGCTCGGCGTGGCGCTCGAGCAGCCCGCCGTGCTCCGCCTGCGTCTGTCGGATCGCGGCCAGTTCCCGGCCGTGTGCGGCCAGTTCCCGGCTGTGCGCGCCAGGGTCTCCGTGTGCTGATCCACGGTGTCTTTGATGTCGAGCACGGTGTCGCTGACCGGGCGAACGGTCTCGTCCTGCTCCTCGACGCGACGTACGAGGCGATCAACGTCCGAGCCAGCCACGCAGCTTATCGACCGGCGGGCCGGGTAAAGAGAACCGGTTGTCCTCAACCCTCTCCTCCAGCTCGGCGTGGATCGCCTCCACGTCGGGGACCAGCACAGCCCGTTGGTCAGCAGGGTGGCGTGAGGCGCGGCCATCAGGACCTCGCGGAGGTTGCCGGCTTGGTTTCGGTCGTCGCGGGTGAGCACGGCCAGCTTCAACCCGGTGGACCTCGCGTGCTCGCGGCTGGTGGAGCAGGCACGACTGCTGGGCCGGGTGGTCGTCACCGAGCACCTGCTGACGCTCGGCCTGCCGGGCGGGATGCACTTCATCGTGGACATGGTCCGCTGCTTCCAGGAGCGGCCCGACCTGCTGAGCCTCCCCGTTCAGCCCGGAGCAGGTAGCGGTGCTCGAGGACGGGCGCCGCCCGCAGGTCTTGACCGGGCGGGGCATGCAGGGGTGGTGACCGGCGGGGCGCGGGGTGGGCAGGGCGTGGCGGGAGTGGACTTCTTTGTCAGTCACGCCGGGCGAGACCAGGCATGGGCGGAGTGGGTGGCCTGGCACCTGGTCGAAGCCGGGTACACCGTGGAGCTGGATTGCTGGGACTGGGCAGCAG
>JBOHGT010000398.1:0-6020 GCA_050700385.1 Pseudonocardiaceae bacterium
CGTCTGCGGCGGTCCCCCAGCCCGCGGTCGCGGGCTGCGCTCCCTCCGCATGGCGGCCCGTCCTCGCGGCTTCGGTCGCCGGCGGCCGCTCCGGCTGCGGCGCCCCTTCGGATGGGGTCCCGGCGGCGGCGTACTGCGGGCCGCGGCCCGGCGTCGGCCGCCGCTCGGCGAACCACGCGGACACCATCTCGGTGAAGATCGGGCTGTCTTCGACGGGAGGGGCTTCGACGGGCGGGGGCTCGGGGTGGGCCTCGACCGGGGGGGCCTCGACGTCGGGGGCAGGATCCGGCGGGCCCGCCTCCCAGCCGCCGCCGGGCACCCCGACCTCCGGCTCGCCGCCGCCCGATCGCGGTTCGGCCGGCAACCCGCTGTCGGGCTTTCCGAACAGATCGACCCACTCGTCCTCGATGCGGTGCGGATCGCGCTGGCCCGCGCGCTCGAGCACATCGACCGACGCCGGGCCGCCCCGGTCACTGTCGCGGTCCGCATCGACCACCGTGACCTGCATCGGCAGCTGGAGGCCGGTGCCGGCACGGTCGAACGTATGCGGCGCCGCGAGACCGGCCGCCCTGCTGTCGAACTGGACCGTCTCCGACGTCAGGTGCGCGGCGGGCACGTCGACGGTGGCCGTCAGGCCGGGTTCGTCGCGCCGTCCGCGCAGCCGGACCGTGATGTCGTGCCGCGCGGCGAGCCGGCTCACCACGAACAGACCCATCCGGCGCGACACCGTGACGTCCACGACGGGCGGGGCCGCCAACCGGTCGTTGGTGTCGTTCAGCTCCGCGACGGACATCCCGATCCCGGAGTCGATGATCTCCAGAACCAGCCCGCCGCCGTCGGTGAGCCCGCTGGTCACCACGACCTGGGTGTCCGGCGGGGAGAACGAGGTGGCATTGTCCAGCAGCTCCGCGACCAGGTGCACCAGGTCGTTGACCACCGGCCCTGTCACCGAGACCCCGATCGGCCTGCGGACCATCACCCGCCGGTATTCCTCGATCTCCGACACGGCCGCACGCAGCACGTCCAGCACCGCGACCGGCTGGCCGGAGCGCTGTCGCAACTCCCCTCCGGCGAGCACCAGCAGGTTCTCGCCGTTGCGCCGCATCCGGGTGGCCAGGTGGTCGAGCTGGAAAAGGTTGCCGAGCTGCTCAGGATCCGACTCGCCGCTCTCCAGCTGTTCGATCAGCTGCAGCTGGCGCTCCACCAGGCTCTGACTGCGCCGCGAGAGGTTGACGAAGATGTCGTTGACGTTGTTGCGCAACAGCGCCTGCTCGGCGGCCAGCCGCACCGCCTCGTTGTGCACCGCGTCGAACGCTCTGGCCAGCTGACCGATCTCTTCGCGGGTGTGCACCGGGACCGGGTCGACCGCGAAATCCGGAACCTGCCCCCGCGCCGCCCGCATCGCCTCGATCGCCTCCGGGAGCCGCCGGTCGGCAACATCGAACGCGGTCGTGCGCAGCGCCCGCAGCGGCCGCAGCAGCGAACGCGCCACGATCACCAGCAGCGCCATTGCGGCCACCAGCAGCACGGAGACGATCACGGCGTCGCGGACCGCCTCGCGTTGCGCCGTCGCAGCCAGTGAGGCGGCGTCGGTGCGCAGCTGACCGACCAGCGCGGCCTCCACCTGGCGGACCAGATCTGCCGTCGCTCCGGCGGAGGCCTCCCAGTCCGGCGCCGAGAGGTTCAGTGGCTCGCCGCTGCCGCTGGGCACCAGCGCCGCCTCGAGCCGCTCACGGTTGTCCACCGCGGGTCCTGTGACGGTGCCGGAGTAGAGCTCTTGCTGCTGCCGGTCGGCCGACCTCGCGAACTCGGTGGCCGCGGCGTCGAACCGGGCGTCCGCGGCACGCAACGACGCCTCCTGGGACGGCGTCAGCTCCCTGCCCAGGATCGCGGCGAGCACGGTGGCGTGCTCGACCGCAATCTGCTCCTTCGCGGTGGCCAGCGCGGTGACACCGTCGACCTGGCGCAGCAGCGGGCCCTCGGCGGCACCCAGCACTGCGCGGTTCAGATCGAGCAGCGAGTCTATGATCGCGGAGTAGGCGCCGATGACGGCGTCCACCGGGTAGGCCGTGGTTGCGGCGGTGTTCCGCACGGCGGCGATGCCGGACATCCGGTCTCTCGCCGCCCGGTAGCTGCGCGCCACATCCGGCGAGAAGCCGGGCGTCCGGGCGGATGCCACGGCACCGAACTCGCCGTCCACCCGACGGATCTGCCCGTCGAGAGCAGACCGGTCACCGCCCCGCCCCGAGGCGACGAACCCCGCCATGAGGTTGCGCTCCCGCTGCAGCTCGTGCACCGCGGCAGCGACCTGTTGCCCGAGCCCGAGCTGGCGCTCCAGCGCGCCGAGTTCGGCGGTGTCCGCCACGCGATCTGCCACCCGCAGCCCTCCGAGCGCACCGCCGAGCAGCAGCGGTACCAGCAAGACCGCGAGCAGCTTCTTCCGCAACCCCCAGTGACGCAGCCGCCACGCCCCGCCACGAGGTCGTTGCTGCGCCAGCGGGGGACCGCCGAACGCAGGACGAGCCATTACTCCCGGTGCACCTGCACGTTGTGCAGTCGAAGCATTACTTTCAGTGAAAGCATCTGCATTCGATCGGCCGCCGGGGGCACCACGAGCCTCATCGGCCACGATTGGAGTACCTTTCGGATCGACTGCGGTCTATCCCCGGGCACGGAGCTGCTGCCTCCCTTCGATTCGGTGACCGAGAATAGAGCCGTGACGATGCTGTGTCACCCGGTAGTAGCAATCCGATCACAGTCAGCGGGTACCGCTCGTTCCCGGAGCCGCACGGTACCCCGTGCCTGGCCAGCGTCGACCTGGCCAGCGCCGTGACGGATACGGCATCACCCGCATAGGCTACCCCCGCGGTTCGTTCGGTGACGATCGGACCACCTGTGGTTACCCGTGGTGAGCAGCATCATCCGCGGCCGACCTTCGGATCGTCTGCATGAGAGGACAGCATGTCAAGATGCGGCGGTGCCTTCGTGCGCCGGCTCGCTCCGAGCCGGCCGGCCACCTCGATCCTCACGATCGGTGTGCTGCTGGCGGTGCTGAGCGGGTGCGATCTGCTCAGCGGCGCTGCGGGCGACCAGGGCCGCGACGGGAGACCGCCCGGTGGCCTCGAGAAGACATCGATCGAACTCGGGATCCTCCCGGTCGTCGACGCGGCGTCGGCAGCCATCGCCCAGGCCGAGAGGTACTTCAGAGCGGAGGGGCTGCAGGTCGAACTGGTACCGATGCCGGCCGAAGGGGCGGCCGTCCCCGGCCTGGTGAACGGCGAGCTCGACGCGACGTTCGGGAATTACGTCTCGTTCATCGCGGCGCAGTACCAGCAGGTGGGTGACTTCCGGCTGATCTCCGATGGCTACCAGGCGACGGAGTGCACGTTCGTGATCGTCGCGAAGCCCGACTCGGGGATCCGCCTCCCCCTCGACCTGGCCGGCAAGCGGATCGCGGTGAACACCTTCAACAACATCGTCGAGCTGACCGCCCGGTCGGCGCTGCAGACCAACGGGGTGGATCCGAACTCCGTGGAGTTCGTCGAGCTGGGCTTCCCCGACATGATCCCGGCGTTGCAGAACAATCAGATCGATGCGGCCGTCCTCGTCGAGCCGTTCATCACCGAGGCGCAGCGCAGCCTCGGCGTCCGCCCCGTACTGGACGCCGCGAGCGGACCGACCGCCGAGATCCCGATCGCCGGCTACGCCGTGACCCGGGAGTTCGCCGAGCAGAACCCGACGACCGTCGCAGCGCTGCAACGCGCACTGGCCAAGGGCCTGCGCGACGCACGCGAGCGGCGCACCGTCGAGAATATCCTGCCCAGCTACACGGAGATCGACGAGCAGACGGCCGCGCTGATCCCCATCGGCACCTTCCCCACCTCGCTGGACGCCACGCGGCTACAGCGCATCGCCGACCTGATGTCGCAGTTCGGCGTGCTCAACCAGCCGTTCGACGTCGCGCCGATGATCCAGCCCCCCGCGGGCGGCTGATCCGAGGTGCCGCCGGCTCCGCGGCCTGGTCGCCGTCAGGTGCCGGCCGCCACCGACCGGCGCATCGCGTGCTCCACCAGGGAGATGAGCGTCTGCTTGGTGGACTCCCGGTCCCGGGCGTCACAGGCGAGGATCGGAACCGACGGATCCACCGCCAGCGCGTCCCGGACGTCCTCGATCCGGTGCGACAGCAGCCCGTCGAAGCAGTTCAGCCCGATCAGGTAGGGCATGCCCCGGTCCTCGAAGAAGTCGATCGCGGCGAAGCAGTCGGCGAGCCGGCGGGTGTCCACCAGCACCACCGCGCCGATCGCCCCGCGGATCAGGTCGTCCCACATGAACCAGAACCGGTGCTGACCGGGCGTGCCGAACAGGTAGAGGATCAGCTCGGCGTCCAGCGAGACCCGGCCGAAGTCCATCGCGACCGTCGTGGTGGCCTTGTCCGGGGTCGCTGCGAGATCGTCCACACCGGCGCTCGCGTCCGTGAGCACCGCCTCGGTGGTCAGCGGCACGATCTCGGACACCGACCCGACGAAGGTCGTCTTGCCGGCGCCGAAGCCCCCCGCGACAACGATCTTGGCCGAGATCGTGCTCGCGGACGGGGCCTGCGGCGTCCGGGAACTAGAGGCGGTGGAGTCCACTCAACACCCTTTCCATCAACGCGATGTCCGGCACGTCGCCGGAACTGGTCGCGGTGCGGTGTACGGCGACCAGACCGTTGTCAGCCATGTCTCCCAGCAGGACCCTGGCGACGCCGAGCGGCAGTGAGAGCAGCCCGGCGACCTCCGCCACCGAGCGCGGCCCGCGGCACAGGTCGGCGACCGCGCAGTGCTCCACGCTGGTCAGTGCGGCGACGTCGCGACCGTAGTCGCTGGTGGAGACCAGGGTCTCCACGCCCAGGTCGTACGCCGGTCGGGTCCGGCCCCTGGTCCACGCGTAGGGCCGCACCACCGAGGGGGCGTCTTCGGGCTCGCCCCACTCGTCCGCGGGTGCCTCCTCGGCAGCCCAGTCGTCGGCCGCCTGCCCACCTGGCGTGGTCACCTCGCGCTCATCCCGCCCTCGTGCCGTCATCGACCCAGTGAGCCCTGGAGCTCGGCGCGCAGCTGCGGGGTGAGCAGCTGCCCGACCCGGTCGACGAGCAACGTCATCTCGTACCCGATGAGCCCGATGTCGCAGTTCGGTGACGCCAGCACCGCGAGGCACGAGCCGTCGCTGATCGACATCAGCAGGACCATGCCCCGCTCCATCTCCACGACCGTCTGTACCACCTGGCCTGCATCGAAGCAGCGGGCCGCTCCTTGGGTGAGGCTGATCAGGCCCGACGCGACGGCAGCGAGCTGATCCGCCCGGTCCCTGGGTAGGTAGGCCGACGCGGTGAGCAGCAGACCGTCGGCGGAGACGACCACGGAGTGCGCCACGCCGGGAACCCGGTTGACGAAGTCGTCCACCAGCCACCCGAACTGGTTCGGCTGCGTCTTCGGAACGGTCACTGCGACTCCTCTTCCCTCGGATGCTGCTGGCCGTACTCCTCCGCCTCGTCGTCGAGGTTTCGGCGGGTCTCGCGTCCTTCACGGACGCCCCGCTGATAGCTCGCGAGCCGCCCGCGGATCGACTCCGCGCTGCGGGCCGGACCGGTCGCGGTGGCTGCCGGTACGGCGGACACCGCTGCACCCGGGACCAGTTTCGCGCGGGGCTGGCGGCGCGGCAGCCCCGCCTCGGTGACATCACCATCACCGGGCCGGGCCAGTGCCCCAGCGGCCTGCCAGCCGTCGTCGGCCGAGCCCCAGTCGTCCGTCTCCGCGCGGCCGGCCGCAGGCTGCGGCTCCGGTCGGGCGGTGGGGCCGGACAGCGCCGGGCCCGCGGCCGGGGCGCCGGCGGCGTCACCGCCGGTCGCCCAGTGCCCCGGGACGGGCTTGCTCTCCCGGAACCACGCCGACGCCACGTCGTCGAAGATCGGCGTCGCGTGCTCGAGTGTCGCCCGGCGCGGGTCGCCGGCCGACTCGCTGTCGGCCGACCCCGGCGGTCGGAAG
>JBOHGT010000399.1:0-2085 GCA_050700385.1 Pseudonocardiaceae bacterium
GGCGCGATCTCCAGCGCGTTCGCCAGAGCGGTGATCAGCCTCAGGCTGTCCAGCGGCGCCTTCCCGTTCTCGATATCGGACAAGGTCCCGAAGCTGACCACCCCGCCGGTGAGATCGGCGAGCACCCGCAGTGACTTGCCGCGCGCCTTGCGGATGCGGCGCAGCCGCTGGCCCATCGTGATGTTGTCTTCTGTATCCACCGCGCACCAATCACCTTCGCGTGAAAATCCACGTTAGTACGACCTGACACCAGCAGGGTGGGGCCAAACCAAACCAGCACGTTGGGGCCAAATGGGTTGTCATTCTCAGCAGGTCTTGATCACCAGGTGATGGTCAACCGGGTGTGTGGCCGGTCGATGGGTGTCGCGGACGTGGGTTGGTCATGAGGTGTCTCGGCGGGACGGGCGGTGACGGTGGGCTGGCCGGGTCGTGCCCTGCCCCAGCGGTGCAGCAGGTCGTTGGCCTGGGTGGCGAGTTTGCTGCTGTCGGGGCCGTGGGAGACGATGCCCAGCTCGTTGGTGTCGTCGCTGTGGGGCCGCACGATGATGTAGGCGATGGTGGCGCCATCGTAGAGGGTCGCGCCGGCCCACCGTAGTGCCGGTCCATGCCCCGGCGGTGACGGTGATCCTGTGGTAGGGCGCCCGGGTGGGGTGGCCGAGCGCGCCGTCGCCGTAGATCACCTCGACCTGGTGGTATCCGGCCGCGGCCAGACCGGCCCGGGCTCCGGTGGCGAGGTCGTCGTCGACTTCGATGGTGACGACCTCGCCGGTGGGTCCGGCCAGTTCGGCGAGCAGGGCGGCGTTGATACCGGTGGCCGCGCCGATCTCGAGGACGCGGTGGCCGGGCCGGACGTCGAGCAGTTCGAGCATCTCGGCCACGAGGTTGGGGCTGGACGCGGAGGAGACGGCGGTGCCGTCGTCGGCACGTTTGGTCACGACGGGCCGGGGTGCGTAGGCCGCCTCGAGGTCGACGGCGGGCAGGAACACATGCCGCGGCACGGTCCGGAAGGCGTCCTCGACCCGCGAGGTGCGGAACGTCTTGCGGCCGCGAATGTAGTCGGCCAGGGCCGCGCGCAGCTGTCCGGGGTCGGCTGCCGTCGTGTCGGTAGTCACTGCGCTGACTGTAGTCGAGCGGTCACGACCGGAGTTGCTGGCCGGCCTCGGGCCGAGCGTGTGTTCGTGCTGGAAAACGATCTGGCCGGCTGCTGTGGCGAGCAGGTGCTGGTGTTCGGCAGGGACGCCCAGGCGGTTGAAGGTGAACAGCAGGTGGTGGGCCAGGACGGCCCGCAGGCCTCGGGTGAGGGTTCCGTGCTGGGCCAGGTCGGCGAGGGCCTGGCCAGCGTGCTGGAAGGCCTCTGGTCAGTAGGGAGCTACCCGACCTGTACCGGCTGCTCAAGGTTAACATGGACGACCACATTCGCGGTCTTCTCCTGGTGGCACTGGCCGACGCCTACATGGTTGCCGGTACGTCACGAGCGGATACAGGTAACGTGAGAGTAGCGCGGGCACTCTTCGCGCGTGCACTGAAACTCGCCAAAGAAGCCGACAACCGCTCTTTAATTGCTACCGTGCTATCGAGGCAGGCGCATATTGACGCGCGCGAGGGGAACGTCGATGACGCGCTCAAGTTAGTGCAGCTCGCGGGCGTCGCTATGCCTGACGGTCTTCCGGCGTCGAACGCCGCGATTCACGAGGCGTGGCTGTACGCGCAGCTGGGAATCCCTGACCAGGCGACTAAGTTCCTCAAAAAAGTACGCGGTCTCTACGAAAAGCACCATACCGACAAAGCCGTGCCGCCGTGGTTGACGGGATTAAACGTCTTTGGACCGGCTGGTCTGATCGAGGCAACCTTTCGGGAGCTGTCCGCGCACGATTCCGCATTCCTGGACCGAGCGGTACCCGCTGCCCTGGCTGCCATACCGACGACACCCGAGCACCGTTCACGGACGCTCGTACGTAGCTACTAAGGAGAATGAAAGTTTCCGGACTGATTTCGTGTCGTGGATCATGCGTGGATGTAGGCGAGCTTCGGGTCCCCGAAGAATCCGCGGACGATTCCGGGACACTTCTTGAGTCGCTCCAAAGC
>JBOHGT010000400.1:0-4940 GCA_050700385.1 Pseudonocardiaceae bacterium
TGATCTCGGCCGGGCCTGGCTGCTGCACGGCGACCACGCCAAGGCGCTGGACGCGCTGAACACCGCCCGGCGCACCGCGCCGCAACAGACCCGGTATCACCCGATGGTCGCCGAGACGGTACGAACCCTGGCACGCACCGAACGGCGCCGCTCGGATGCCCTGCGCAGCTTCGCCGCATGGATGGGCATCACGGGCTGACGCGACACCGCTTATATGAACTGTCGGTCCACACGGGACCGGCGCGGACATAGACAACGGCTTCCAGTCGGCCGTGGGTGTCGTGGATCAGGTCGTGGCGCCAGCCGTACCACGCGGACAGCTTGCGCAGCAGCAGCGTCGCGGGGTACGGGCCGCTCACCGGGTGCCGCCCGGGGGGTCAGGTGGGGGCATGATGGTCACCTCGTCGGGCTGTCGGATGTCCCAGATGCCGTTGTGATCGAAGATCACGGGAAAGCCCATGCCCTGGTACCAGTACTCGTCATAAACCTGCACGACGCCGTGTCCTGCTGTTCACCAGCTGTGGCACTGCCTTCCATGATGCGCAGACCAAGCGACGTCATATCGCTATTGAGCTTCGCCAGCTCAGCCAACAACTCCCGATCTTCGCGGATCACGGCCAAGCCTTCTTGGTGTCCCTGGCAGTGTGTGCCCTGTTTCCAGGCACCGCCGTCCCGGTGCCGACTGGCTGTCCGCCTCCCCGAGACTCTCTCGTACGGCTCACCATCTGCTTCGCATCCTCGGCAGCCAGCCCTAACGTCCGTATCAGCTCAACAACCTTCGCAGGCTCCATGATGGCTTCCCACGTGAATGGCGGCTGAATCGACAGCCATACCTTGCCGCGTTGGGCGATGACAACAATGGTCGCACTCACCCCGCCGCTGCCCTTGACAGAGACTTTGCGCTGCACAGTCCGGAGCACCTGGTCTATATCACTCACGGCGCCCTCCACAGCAGGCGGCCTGCTGCCGTCACCGCTGACAGGCTCGCCGGTGGGGTTGTCCTGCCCGGTCTGGTTGTCTTCGTGCACCACGCTCAGAACCCCGCTCGTCTACTTTGTCTCATTGCCTCATGGACGGCACCCAGGGCCGGGGCGAGCTGCCTGACACACGGCGGGGAGCGCACCACCTGCCGGAGTGCTTCTCTCGGCGCGGTATGCAGGTGGCGTGGCCGTGCGGCACTCGTACATCCCGGCCCTGGGGCCGTGGGAAGCAGGCAAGCGTGTGGCGCAGGCGTGGACAACGCTGCTCCACCTCGGGGAACGTCGGTGAACAGTGAGCTACGCTCAACGATCACGAACCTGTCCCTCGCAGCATCGGAGACAACAACGGTGAGCCAGGAACCTCCCGAGCTGGTGGCTCTCAAGCGTGCCTTGGGCCAGCAGCTGGCCGCCCTGCGCGAGGCTGCGGAGGTCGTCCAACAGCAGATCGCTCACAAGACGGGCTACAGCCGTTCCTCAGTGGCCAAGGCCGAAGCTGGCCGCCAGCTCCTCACCCGCGATTTCTGGCAGACTGCCGACGAGCTGCTTCAGGCTGACGGCGCGTTGCTGGCCGGATACGAGCGGGTACGAGCTGCCAAGCAGGAGTATGAGGCCCGGAGCCGGGAAGCAGAGCTGGCCGAGGCGTACGCTGAGGCACAGGCTCGGGCGCAAGAGCTGCGGGCCACGGCCAAACCGTCCCCGCTCCAGTTCAAGGACAGCGGTGGGCCGGTTGTGCCGACTGAACAGGAGGTGCTAGCGGGTCTGGTCGCGTCAGTTGGTGCGGAACTCGCCGGTGGCTTGGCCGGGCCGCTCTTGTTCCTGACCTTTTTGAGCACACCCGCACCAGCACAGGTGGCGCCTATCGAGTGGAGAGAGCAGCTTCAGGAGCAGCTTCGAACATTTCTCCATGAATGGGCGAATACAGTGGAGCGTCGGCAGCATCTCCGGTTACTGGGCTGGGTGGCCACTACGGTGGCTGCTTCGCAGATACTCAACCTCGACCACCTCGACAGCGACGAACAGGAACGTTTGTCCAAGGCCATAGCTGTACCGAGCCGGGTCGATCAACAGACCATCGACCACATTGAAACCATGCTCCAGCACTGCAAACGGCAGGAGGATGCTCTTGGCCCGCACGCGGTGCTGTACACTGTCATTGCTCAGCGGGAGCTGGTCCGCTCATTGCTGGACGAGTGCCCGGCTGAGCTTCGTCCTCGGCTGTTGTCGGTCTACAGCAGCATATCTAGCTCTGTCGGCACCTACTTCTTCGATCTTGAGGACCCGGCCAGCGCCATGCACTACTGCGACCAGGCCAGAGCAGCGGCTCAGGAAGCACATAACACTGAGCTGAGCATCTACGCGCTGTGCATGATGAGCTACTTTTCTTCCTGGCACGGGAAAGCACATGCCGGTATTGACTTTGCAGCAGCTGCTCGGAGTCTGGCAGGCCAGACCGATGATGTGCCGCTCCAGGTTTACGCTGCCGACCGGGCAGGTATCGCTTGCGCGATTGACGGTCAGTACAAGGCATCCATGACCGAGTTTGACCGGGCGCAGGCTGGCTTGCGGCAGCTGGCCGGGAAGTTTCCCCCATCGGCAGTCTATTGGATTCATGAGGGCTTTATTGCCAACTCACAGAGCTACAGCTTGCTCCGGCTCGGCAAGCCAGCAGAGGCTGCTGTTACTGCCGAACGGGGGCTGAAACTGATCGACAGTTCGTTTGTCAGCGGTCTGGCTTTCTGTACCCTTCGCCTGGGCACTGCCCGGTTGCTATCCGGCGAGGTTGAGGAAGCAGCACGAGTTGTCGGTGAGGGCGCACTGCTGGCCACCAAGAACCGCTCGGCACGGCTGACGGGTGAAGTCAAGGCTGCACGTGCTCGCATGCAGCCGTGGCAGGACACCCAAGCCGTCAAGGAGCTGGATGAGCGGTTGGTGGGGTGGGGGATGGGAGTTGGAGTGTAAGGGGAGTCCCGTTTTCACCGTGAGGCGTTCGGACACGACGGCGAGCGGCGCCGCGAACCGGACGATGCCGTGCTGCCGGGTGATCGGATGCCGAGCACTGTTGTGTACGAAGCTGACCGGCCCTTCCGGCGGCAGCGGACGGGGTACGAACGTGCTGCCCGGCACCCGAAGACCGGAGATCCGGTCCAGCCGGAACGTACGCCAGTCCTGCCGATCCAGGTCCCAGCCGAGCAGATACCAGCGCCGGCCGAACAGGACCTGACGGTACGGCTCCACACGGCGCTTCGACGGCTCACCGGATCGGGACGAGTAGTCGAATCGTACGTCCTGATGGGCGTACGCCGCCGTCCCGAGCAGTCGTACGGCACGCAGGTCGAATGACCGCGTACGCCGGGACACCGTCTCGATGGACGCCGACATCGCCGTCATCCGCTGCCGCAGTCTCGACGGGAGCACCCGCTCGAGCTTGCGCAACGCACCCTCCGCCGCGCCGGCCGCGCCCTCGTGTTCCGAAGCACCCTCGGTCAGAGCCGCCAGCCGCAAGCCGATCACGGTCGCCACGGCCTCGTCGTCGGTCAACAGCAACGGCGGCATCACTCGACCGGCCACGAGCTGGTAGCTGCCGCCGGGCCCGCGCGTCGACGTCACCGGATAGCCGAGCTCGCGCAGCTGGTCGATGTCCCGGCGCAGCGTACGAGGAGACGTGTCGAGCCGTGCAGCCAGCTCCGTCGCCGGCCAGGCCCGACCGGACTGCAACAGCGACAGCAGCTCCAGCATCCGCTTGCTCGGTCGGTTCACCAGGCACAGCCTTCCACTTTGTTGTGGCCAGAATACGGCCGCAACTCTGGATACGGTCGAGAACATGTCCGCGCAGCAGACCCAACAGACCCGACAGCGCCAACCGAACCGACACCTCCGCGTCGTCGGCGCCCGCGAGCACAACCTGAAGGACGTCACGGTCGACGTGCCCAAGGGCCAGCTGACCGTCGTCTACGATGTCTTTGGCTCCGGCAAGTCCTCGCTGGTCTTCGACACGATCGCGGCGGAGTCCCAACGCCAGCTCAACGAGACGTTCACGACGTTCGTCCGCAACCGGCTCCCGAAGTACGGCCAGCCCGACGTCGACGCGATCGAGAACCTGTCGGCCGCGATCGTCGTCGGCCAGAAGCGGATCGGCGGCAACACCCGTTCGACGGTCGGCACCGTCACCGACATCTACTCGTTGATGCGGTTGCTGTGGTCACGCGCCGGCCAGCCGTTCGTCGGGTACTCGAACGTCTTCTCGTTCAACGATCCGCAGGGCATGTGCCAGGAGTGCAGTGGACTCGGCATGGTGCGCACGGTGACCGTCGACCAGCTGGTGGACCGTAGCCGCTCGCTCGACGAGGGCGCGATCCGGTTCCCCACGTTCAAGTCCGGCAGCTGGATGTGGAGGACGTACGGCGGATCGGCGATGTTCGACAACGACAAGCCGCTCGACGAGTACAGCGAACAGGAGTGGCAGGCCTTCCTGTACGGGGCCGAGGGCATGCTGCAACGCCCGGACCGCCCGGTTCCGGTACCGGAGAAGTACGAAGGACTGCTGCCGCGGTTCGAACGGATCTGGCTGCCGAAGGACGTCGAGTCGTTGAGGGGCAATACCCGTGAGGCATTCGAACGCGTTGTCGTGCAGGACACCTGCCCGGCGTGTGCCGGTGCCCGGCTGTCGCAGGAATCGCTGTCGTGCAAGGTCGACGGCCGCAACATCGCCGAATGCGCTGCCCTGGAAGCCGTCGACCTGATCGAGTTCGTACGAGAAGTCGACGCGCCGGCGAGTGCTCCGATCGTCGCCACGCTGACCGCCCAACTCCAACGGCTGATCGCGATCGGGCTCGGCTACTAAGGAGAATGAAAGTTTCCGGACTGATTTCGTGTCGTGGATCATGCGTGGATGTAGGCGAGCTTCGGGTCCCCGAAGAATCCGCGGACGATTCCGGGACACTTCTTGAGTCGCTCCAAAGC
>JBOHGT010000401.1:0-2140 GCA_050700385.1 Pseudonocardiaceae bacterium
GCCCACGGCTGGAGCCAGCGGCAGGCTGCCGAGGAATGGAACAAGCGCTGGCCCGACGAGCTGAAGACGTTCAAGAACTTTTCGTATTGGGAACTGTGGCCGAGCAGCACCGGGCACGCCCCCTCGTTCGACAACCTTGGCAAGCTGGCGCAGCTCTACCAATGCAGCGTGAGTGACCTGCTTGTGGACTTGCCCAACTACCGCGACCACGACGATGCCCACCACGCGGAATCCACTGCCAACGGCACGTCCGGCGCGCCCAGTGGCGAACTCGTGGTCGCGCATCAAGCAGACGATCTGCTTCGAGACTTCCTGAGCCAGTACGACGCGGACAGCCGGAGTAGACTGTCCCCGTTCGTGCTACCAGAAGGCGCAGCCTCGCTGGCAGCGCGGCTGCAAGCGGTCAACGTCGATGAATTGGCACAGGTCATTGTGATGTGGATGCAGCAACTCACTCCTTCTGTGAGTCGCCGCGAGCTGCTCTCGAAGCTGAGCGCAGCGTTGACGATTGCGGCTGCCGCGCCGGTGCTGGACCTGCTTGATCCGGACGAGCACGAACACGTAGCCCGCGTGATACAAGACCCTTCGGGTTTCGACGAGCCAACACTGCGCTACTGCGAAGGGATGGTTAATAGTCTTCGTCGGCAAAGTGACGTGCTTGGCCCGCAGCTCACGCTGCACAGCGCCATGGGGCATCGGCACATCGCGCAGCGGCTCATGAGGGCAGCCCCATCCACGTTTCAGCAGCGGGCAACGTCAGCTTATGCCGAGCTGACGCAGCTTATTGGCTGGCTGTGTTTCAACATGGGTGACTACCGAAGCGCCCAGCACTACTACGACGATGCACGCACTGCTGCTCACGACGCTCAGAACGTTGAGCTGGTTATCTTCGTCTTGTGCAGTATGAGCCACCTTGCCACGTGGCAGGGCAAGCCGCGCGTCGGCCTTGACCACGCCGTAGCCGCCGCTGCCTGGGCCACGCAAGCACACAGCCCACTTGCTCAAGCTTATGCCGCCGACGTCGCGGTACGCGCCTACGTCGCGGACAACCAGCCAGACAAATTCCAGGAGACACTCGACCGCGAATACGCGGCGCTCACCGCCGTGCACTCAGATGCGCCGACCGCCTCTTGGTGGTATGTCTGCGACGAGGCATGTTACTGGCGCGCCGTGGGCGAATGCGCGCTGAAGCTCCAACAACCCGAAGCGGCGACGCACGCCTTGGACAAGTCGTTGACCCTGGTTGATCCGGCGCACCTGCACAACAACGCGTTCCGGCTGCTGTTCCGTGCGGAGGCGCGTATCCAGCAGGCAGCCATCGGCGAAGCCTGCAGCATGATCGGAGACGTGGCCCGCCGCACGGCGGTTGGTCGCTCGCAGCGCATTGCCCAGCGTATCAACAGCTTGCGCGGCTTGCTTGCCCCATGGGAGCGGACCAAGCCGGTGCGCGAACTGGACAAGAAACTGGCGGCCTACCGTCCTGCATTTGGTAACGGCAGCGCGAACGGCGCATATTTACGGTAGTACAGTACCGCCCGGCATACCGGGAACCGTGCCCATCTTGGCGTCCGGCCCGTCAGGCGTCAGCGCGCCTGGCCGTGATCGTTTCCATGTGCTCGTCACCTCAGTTCTGAGCACCTCCCTTACCAGGGCGTTCCTGGGCGGCGGCCACCCGACGGTGTGGAACCGCTCCGCGGCGCGGGCCGACGGCCTCGTCGCGCAGGGTGCCGCCCGCGCGGTCACGGTCGTGGAGGCGGTGGCGGCGAGTACGGTCACGGTGGTGTGCGTCCTGGACCACACCGCCGTGCGGGACATCATCGACCCCGGCGGGCGGCGCCGACGACCTGGACGGGAAGATCACGGTCGCACGCGCAGCACCTCGACGTCGCACACCGCGAGCTCGGGCCACGGCCCAATGTGCTGCGAACCGACGCCGCGCGCCTCCCTACCGGCCGGTGCGGAGGAGGTCGACGAGACGGTCGCCGACCGTGGAGATGCTGGGTGTCGGCTCGTAATCGAAGAACGTCTTCTTACGGCGTCGTAGCAGTTCCTCCCCGTCCCGCTCCCAGGAGAAGCCGGGCTTGCGCAGGAGAGTGCGGAAGACCGGGTCGGCGCCTTCGGGGTGGCGCTGCACCAGGCG
>JBOHGT010000402.1:0-7093 GCA_050700385.1 Pseudonocardiaceae bacterium
GACGACGGCGATGCGGATGGTCAACCGCACTGTCGAGATCACCGAGGGGGACATCCTCGTCGGGGATACCTCGGTCCGGGATCGGGAGCCCGCCCAGCTGCGGCGCGAAACCGGCTACGTGATTCAGGAGATCGGGCTGTTCCCGCACCGGACGATCGCCGGCAATATCGCGACGGTGCCGGGGCTGATCGGCTGGGACCGGGATCGGGTCGCCCGGCGAGTGGCCGAGCTGCTCGAGCTGATCGGCCTCGACCCCGAGTTGAAGGACCGCTACCCGTCCCAGCTCTCCGGCGGGCAGCAGCAGCGGGTCGGGGTGGCCCGTGCGCTGGCCGCTGACCCACCGGTGCTGCTGATGGACGAGCCGTTCAGCGCCGTCGACCCGGTGGTCCGGGAGGGACTGCAGGACGAGCTGCTGCGGCTGCAGGACGAGCTGGGCAAGACCATCCTGTTCGTCACACACGACATCGACGAGGCGATCAAGGTCGGAGACGCGGTCGCGGTGCTGCGGCAGGGTGGCCGGCTGGCGCAGTACGACGCCCCGCAGCGGCTGCTCGCCGAGCCGGCCGACGACTTCGTCGCCGGCTTCGTCGGCCGCGACCGCGGGTACCGCAGTCTGTCCTTCGTGGAGTCGGACGGTCTACCACTGCACGAGTTGTCGACCGTCCGGGTCGGGCAGGAGCCGGACGGTGACGGGTGGCGGCTCGCGGTGGACGGTGGCGGTCGGCCGCGGGGCTGGCTCGAGCCCGACGGCTCGGACGGGGTCGTGAGCGAAGGCGTGCTGCGGGCGGGCGGATCACTGCACCGGCTCGGGGGGCCGTTGCGGGGTGCGCTCGATGCCGCGCTGTCCTCCCCGTCCGGGCTCGGAGTCGTGGTCGACGACGGTGGCGCCGCAGTGGGCGGCGTGATCGCCGAGGAGGTGCTCGCCGTGCTGCGCGAGCAGCGGGGCGCGGGATCGAGCTGATGCTGGAGATCGACACCTACCTCGCCAGCCCGAGCAACCGGGAGACGGTGCTCATGCTGCTCGGCGAGCACGTATACCTCGCGACCCTGCCGCTGCTGATCGGCCTCGTGGTGGCCGTGCCGGTGGGTTGGGCAGCGCGGCGCGTGAGGTGGCTTCGCGGTCCGGTGGTGGGCACTGCCAACGTGCTCTACACCCTGCCGTCGCTGGCACTGTTCGTCGCGATGCCGAGCATCCTCGGCACCAGGATCCTCGACGACGCCAACGTCGTGGTCGCGCTCGCGGTCTACACCGCCGCGTTGCTGGTGCGCCCGGTGATCGACGCGATCGATGCGGTGCCCAGCCACGTCGTCGCCGCCGCCACGGCGATGGGTTACCGGCCGGCGCGGCGCTTCCTGGCGGTGGAGTTCCCGCTCGCCGTCCCGGTGCTCGCGGCCGGCGTGCGGGTCGCCTCGGTCAGCAACATCAGTCTGGTCAGCGTCGGCGCGATCATCGGTATCGGCGGCCTGGGCCAGCTCTTCACTGCGGGATTTCAGAACCGTTACCTCGCACCCATCCTGATCGGCATCGTGTCGACGCTGGTGCTCGCGCTGCTGATGGATCTGGTGCTCGTGGGGTTGCGTCGCCTGCTCACGCCGTGGACCCGGGCCGACGCCCGGACGGGAGCCGGATCGTGATCCTCGCGGATCTCCTCGTCTGGTTCGGTGACCCGGCGCACT
This sequence comes from Pseudonocardiaceae bacterium, assembly GCA_050700385.1. Classification (GTDB taxonomy): domain Bacteria; phylum Actinomycetota; class Actinomycetes; order Mycobacteriales; family Pseudonocardiaceae; genus WHSY01. The sequence continues at coordinate 1,678 of JBOHGT010000402.1, forward strand.
GGCGCGGGCCCGAAGGCGTGCCCGCCCGCGTGGTCGAGCACATCTGGTTCACCCTGATCACGGTGCTGGCAGCCGCAATGATCGCGGTACCGCTCGGGCTGGCCATCGGCCACACCGGACGTGGCGGTGTGGTGCTGGTAGGCGTGGCGAACGCGATGCGGGCGCTTCCAACCCTGGGTCTGGTGACGTTCCTGTTCCTGCTCGTGCCCTCCAGCCAGCTCTCCACCGTGGTTGCGCTGGTCATCCTCGCGATCCCACCGGTGCTGGCGGGGACCTACGCAGGAGTGCAGAGCGTGGACCGCGGGGTGATCGATGCGGCCGGTGGCATGGGCATGACGTCGATGCAGCGGATGTTCCAGGTCGAGCTGCCAGTGTCGCTGCCCCTGCTGCTCGGCGGCGTGCGTGGTGCCGTGCTGCAGGTGGTGGCCACCACCACGGTCGCTGCCTACGTCGGACTCGGCGGGCTCGGACGGCTGCTGCTCGACGGGCTGAGATCGGTGGACTACGCCCAGATGCTCGCCGGCGCCGTGCTCACCGCCTTGCTCGCCGTACTGCTGGATCTGTTGCTGGCCGGCGCGCAGCGACTGGTGGTGCCCACGGGAGTGCGGCTCACGGTGACGGCGGGATGACGGTGGGGCCGCTGCGCCCCGGATCGAAAGGACGGATGATCGATGAAGCGCACCGTGGCTCTACTGGCCGTGGCCACCTTGACGGCCATCCTGTCGGCGTGCGGATCTTCAAACCCGCTCGCGGGCGATGGTTCGGGCGAGCGTGACGACGGCACCGTCGTGATCGGGTCGGCGGACTTCGCCGAGAGCGAGCTGATCATGGAGATCTACGCCCAGGCGCTTCGTGCCGCAGGCATCGAGGTGCGGACCCAGCCGCGGTTGGGCAGCCGGGAGGTGACTAACCGGGCGTTGCAGGACGGGTCCCTCGGGGTGATGCCGGAGTACTCCGGCAACCTGCTGCAGTCGGTCGACCCCGCAGCCACAACCACAGCGACGACGTCCGACGAGGTCTACACGGTGCTGCGGCAGGCCCTGCCGGAAGGGCTCGAGGTGCTGGAGCAGTCCGAGGCGCAGAACAGGGACGTGCTCGTCGTCACCCGGCAGACCTCCGAGCGGTTCGAACTGACCAGCATGGACCAGCTCGGGCCGCGCTGCGGGCAGTTCGTGCTCGGCGCTGCGGGAGAGTGGCCGGGACGCTGGCAGGACCGGATCGCCGAGCTCTACGGCTGCACGTTCCAGCAGATCATCGCTACCGACGTTGGTGGCCCGGTGACCCTCGAGTCGCTGCGCAGCGGGCAGGCGCAGGTTGTCAACCTGTTCACGACCTCGCCGGACATCCGAGCGAACAACTGGGTCGAGCTCGACGACCCGAAGCAGATGTATCCCGCGCAGAACATCCTCCCGCTGATGCGCGCCGGCGTGCTGCAGCAGGCGGGCGTCGACGCGCTGAACGAGGTGTCCGCAGCCCTCACCACCGAGACGCTCGTCGACTACAACCGCCGGATCACCGAGGAGCGCGCGGTGCCCGCGGACCTGGCGAAGGAGTTCGTCGCCGAACTGAGGTGACCCCCTGTTGTGTATCAGTTACCTGTTGCCTACCAGGTCCGTGTCGGCTACGGTGCAGTCTCGACCAGTTACAGGCGGTGTCGTGCGCTGGGGTGATCGGGGTAACAATCCTAGTAACAATCACTGGGGACGGTCTGGGTGGCTCATCTTGTATCTTGCTGTAGCTGCTCGACACTTGTGTGAGAGGGCGGTCTCGAGTGTCTATGAAGGCACATAGCTGTCGGCGTATCGGACGCGCTTTGTGCGTCACGATCCTGTCATCGGCTGCCGTAGCATCGGGAAGTTTTCCTCTCGGAGCTGTTACCGCGGTGGCCGAGCCTGATTGCCGTGTGACCGCTGATGCGCCGCACTTCTCTAACGGTGCTGGCGGAGTGATCGCAAAGTCGCGTTTCACCTGCGAGTATCCACGTACCACCACATTCAACGAGGTGCTGATGAATCTGTACCACTGTTCGCAAGCTCCTGCCGGAGAGGAGCGTGGTTGGACGACGCGCTACGGTTGTCGCGTCGTGAAGAGTGCTCATTACTACAACATCGCCGTGGGTGCGGGGACCACGCAAACTCGTTATGTTCCCGACCGTGGGGAAGCTGGTGCGACCAACGGCGGTGGTTACTGGGCCCAGTGCACGCAGTACGTGCGGGACAACGGGCCTAAGCAGCGTGTGCCGTCGATCGTTCGGACGGGACCGCTGACCCAATGACGAAGAAGTGGGAGGTCCGGCCGCTCCTGATCGTGGAATCCGCGGTGAGTCCCGAACTGCATCGTCAGCTCGGGGACGTGATTCAGCGGCGGGGATACTCGTTCGTTTCTCTCGGGGCGATCGGCCCGAGCGGATCCCACGCGGTGGGTGGGACCTTCGCAATCGAGGCCGAGGATCCTGCCGCGGCCGTTCAGGAGTGCTTGATGGTGCTCTCCAACGCAATCTCCGAGGTCGATTTGTCGGTGCGCGAGCTGCAGGAGGTCGTCGTTGTCCCAGGATGGCGAGACGAACGCGACTGGTAGCAGCCTGTGCGGTGCTGCGCCGAGCGTCGGGTGGTCGATCTCCGGCGCCGCACGCCGGCATCGGTGACCAGGTGACGCGGATGGCACCCGCGCGTTGTGATGGGTGTCACGGCGGACGTGGCTGCAGTGGGTCCCGGACCGCTGACGAGCGCCGACGTGGTGGCGCTGGTCCGCGGCGGGGCGCCGGTGGCCATTCGGCTCCTAATCGCGGTCAGCGGTGTGCCTGAGACCGCGATTCGGCTCCGAATGGCGGCCGGAGTTATAGCTCGCATCGCCACTCACGGGTTATCCACAGGTGGTCAGCTCAGCCAGTCGACCGGGCTGGCGTGCTCGGTGGGCTGGTTGAGCCAGCGGCGCAGCGCACCGAGCAACGGGCTGGGGTTGCGACGGTCCGGGGGAACCGGCGGCTGCCGGCCTAGAGCATGCGGGTGACGGGTTCGCCGCGTTCGCTCGCCTGGCTGGACCAGCGGCTGGGAGTCGTTGACGTTCTCGGTGATCAGCCGGCGGCCTTGCGTGGTGGAGAGCGCAGCCCGGCGTGCAGCTTCCAGCTGGTGGACGGGGGCCCGGCCCTTCTGAGTAGATGTCGCGCCAGAAGGGCACTGCAGGCCGCGCCGACCGAGCTGACCGGGATCGCGGTGCCTGCGGCTAGTGGGCCGGGCTCTGAGGCGGGAAACTATTGCATCTGTGGTCGTCGTTGGTAGCCTGGGGACAGGAGGAAACTCCTGTGAGCCTTGAGCCCTGCCGGTACGCGGTGGGGCTCTTGTGCATCTACGGCCACCAGCAGTAGCAGTGCGCGACGCGGGGCTGGATCCGCTGCCACAGCGCAGCGTTGGCCCGCACAGCGCGCATGTCGGCCGTCTCGGGGGTGGTCTTGATCCTATGGTAGAGGAACGCGATCAGGTCCACGGCCTGCACTAGCCGGCTGGCTGATGAGGGTGCGAAGTGGAGGGTGTCCACGATCTGTGTGATCCGCCGGTGGCGGTAGCCTGAGGTGCCGACGTCCTGGTAGCGGCGCAGGTCGGCCCGGTACTCTGGCTGCTGATCGGCTTGCCCCGGCTCGTCTGCGATCATGAGGCCGAGATCACCTACCGCTTCCAGGTGCTCGTCGCAGCGCTCCAGCAGGTGTGCCAGGACTATGGCATGCGGGTGCCATGCACGGTCGCCGTAGCGGTTGCGCAGCCGCTGGGTCATCACGCCACGGATGATCACCGTTACGTCATGGTCGGCCATTGCCCGCAGCGCCTGGTCGTAGACTCCGATCCGGGCCCGTGGCATAAGCTTGATCGGCTCCCAGTCACCTTTGCCTTGGAACAGGTCGTAGCCGTGCAGCTCGGCGGTCGGCCAGATGCCATCGACTCAACCGCGATCCTGGGCTCCAATAGGTGCCATCGAGGGTTGGGCCGCCGAGCGTCTGACCTCCCAGGCTCGCAGAACCAGTTCGTATCGCCACTCACGGGTGGATCAGCGCAGAATGGCCGGTGTGGTGGCTATCGGGCCCGGGCCCCTGGACCGTGCCGACGTGGTGGCCGTGGCCCGCGGCGGGGCGCTGGTGGAGCTCACCGGTGAGGCACTCGATGCGATGGCGGCGTCCCGCAGGCACGTCGAGGCACTGGCCGCCGATGACCGGCCGCACTACGGCGTGTCCACCGGGTTCGGCGCGCTGGCCACCTTGCACATCGCGCCGGAGCGGCGAGCCGCGCTGCAACAGTCGTTGATCCGCTCGCACGCCGCGGGCGCGGGCGCGGAGGTGGAGCGCGAGGTGGTGCGCGCGCTGATGCTGCTGCGGCTGCGGACCCTGGCAACCGGGCGAACCGGGGCGCGGCCAGGCACCGCGGCCGCGCTGGCTGCACTGCTCAACGCCGGGCTGACCCCGGTGGTACCCGAGCACGGCTCGCTGGGCTGCTCGGGAGATCTCGCCCCGCTGGCCGCGGTGGCCATGGCGCTGACCGGTGAGGGCTGGCTGCGGGACCGCAGCGGGGTGCTGCGGCCGGCGTCCGACGCCGTGCCCGAGGCGGGGATCGCCCCGGTGACGCTGTCCGAGAAGGAGGGTCTGGCGCTGCTCAACGGCACCGACGGGATGCTGGGCATGCTGGTGCTGGCGATCGCCGACCTGGGCCTGCTGGCCGACACCGCCGACCTTGCCGCGGCGATGAGTGTCGAAGCCCTGCTCGGCACCGACGCGGCATTCGCCGCCGACCTGCTGGCACTGCGGCCGCATCCCGGGCAGGCGGTCTCGGCGGCTCGGATGCGCGCCCTGCTGACCGGTTCGGAGGTGATGGCCTCGCACCGCGATCCGGCCGTGTGCACCCGGGTGCAGGACGCCTACTCGCTGCGCTGCGCCCCGCAGGTGCACGGCGCGGCCCGGGACACCCTGGCGCACGCGGAGACCGTCGCCGACCGGGAGCTCGCCGCCGCGATCGACAATCCCGTGGTACTGCCCGACGGGCGGGTGGAGTCCAACGGCAACTTCCACGGCGCACCGCTGGCCTACGTGCAGGATTTCCTCGCCATCCCGGTGGCCGACGTGGCGAGCATGGCCGAGCGGCGCACCGACCGGATGCTCGACCCGGCCCGCAACGCCGGCCTGCCGCCGTTCCTCGCCGACACCCCCGGGGTCGACTCCGGTCACATGATCGCGCACTACACCCAGGCGTCCGTCGTCGCCGAGCTCAAACGGCTCGCCGTGCCCGCCTCGGTCGATTCCATCCCCACCTCGGCGATGCAGGAGGACCATGTCTCCATGGGGTGGGCGGCCGCACGCAAGCTGCGCCTTGCTTTCGACGGTCTGGCCACCGTGCTTGCCGTCGAGGTGCTCACCGCTGCGCGGGCGCTGGTGCTA
>JBOHGT010000403.1:0-34717 GCA_050700385.1 Pseudonocardiaceae bacterium
GTCACAACAGACCACCCGCTCGGGGTGCTGGACAGATGGAAGATTCCAGTTGTAGTTTTCCGGTAGCGGGGATCGGCTGGCCGGTAGCGTACTGGTGTGGTCGCCCCGCACGTCGCCGGGGGTCAACCCACCCGCCCCGTGGAACGGCGGCGTAGCCGCCCGGTCCGTGCCCCGACCGGGCCGGGCGGCGACCCCACCGTGGGACGGGGACCTCCGCGGGGTCCGCTGCGACCGGGAGGAGCGAGGCGATGAGTGAGCACACCGAGCTGTGGCGCCGGCAGGCGGCGTGCGCCACCGCGCCCGACCCGGACCGGTTCGTCGCCCCCACCATCCCCAGCCGCGACGCACAGCTCCTCGCCGCCGAGTTCTGCGCAGCCTGCCCGGTGCAGCAGCCATGCCGCGCCTACGCCAAGGTGACCCGCTCCCAGGGCGTGTGGGGCGGCTGGTGGTTCCCGACCCCGGGAACCGGCCGGGCGGTGAACCTGGTCACCGGCGCCGGAGTGGTGGCAGCCGACGGTGAATCTCACGCAGACCAGGCCCGACCCGCGAGACGGCGACGCGATGACCGGTGACAGCACACCGGAGCTGATCACGGTGCAAGCCCGGCCGGTGGTGGTGCTCGCCCGTTACCGGCCCGGTCTGGATGGGGAGGCGGCGCAGACCGTGCATGTCGTGCCCCACCCCGGACCGGTGGACTCCGGCGCGGTGAGCGCGTTGTGCGGGGCGCTGCTGGCCTGCGAGCAGCTCGAGATCGTCACCCCCGGAGACGGCATGCCCTGCACCGTCTGCCTGTTGATCGGCAGCAGCAGCACACCGCAGCCGCCGGTGGCGCTGCCCGGAGAGTCACTCCCGGAGGTCACCGGCGTGCCATCCGAGCCGGGCGCGGCGGCGGGCTGTTACCGGGCGTGGGGCTGGCCGGTGACCACCCGCCGCGACCAGGTGCTGCTGGCGCTGGACCACGACGCGGTGGCGCTGCTCATCCCGATAGATCTCGCCACCCAGGTGCAGCCGCTCCTGGCCACCCGGCAGTGCCCGGCGCCGGTGCTGGCCCATCCCGACGCCCCACAGCACCGGGTGTTCCTCGCGGGCGAGCCGTTCGGGGCGGAGCTGCCCTGGCCACCCGGGGTGCAGCCGGTCACCGGCAGCCTGCCGCTGCCGCCCACCGTCACCCCGCGCGGGCCGGTGCGCTGGGCGCACCTGCCGCAGGCGCAGCCGCTGACCACCTGCCGGGAGATCGACCTGTGCTCGGCGGTGTGCACCGCACTGCGTCCATCGCCGGTGCCGCGTCCACCCACCGTGTCGGGCCAGGAACGACCTTCGTGATGGGCAAGCACGGCCGTGGGACGACATCGCGCCCGGACGGGGCGCTGGGACAGAGTCACGCCGGGTGGGCAACACCGGGCGCACGACGACGACGATGGGTGCGGCATCGTCATCGCCTTCATGTCGATTGCCATGCTGGTGTTCGCTGGCTGCACCCTGGTCAACGCCCACACTGCCGCCGCCATCGTGGCCGCCGTCTCGCTGCTGGTCATCGCGGCCTGGTCGAGGTCGTAGAGGTCGGTCGTGGCGGCATCGAGGGTCTTCCCGGCGCGGGTCAGGTGCGGGTGGTCGGCAGCTCGACGAGGGACACGTGGTCCGGGTCGTGGAAGATCTCTTGGTCGGCTGGTTGCAGTTCGGTGGCGGTGACCAGCGGTGCTCCGGTGCCCGGGTTGCGGAGGAACCGGGGGTGTGCGCCGCTGCTGACCTGGACGCGGATGCGGTGCCCGGTGCGGAACCGGTGCGCGGTGCCGACGAGGTCGACCCGGACGCGGCGGGTGCCGTCGTCGTCGGCGGGTGGGTCCTCGGGGCGCAGGCGGCGGATGCCCTCGCACAGGTTGGTGGAGCGTCCTCGGGGGTTGACGTCGCAGAGCCGGACGAAGAGGTCGGTGTGCTCGCGGGTGGAGCGCAGCACGATCTCGGCGCTGACCGGGCCGATGACCTCGATGTCGTCGGTGACGGCGTCGCTGGTGTAGGTCAGGACATCGGGGCGTGCTTCGAGGCGGCGGTTGTCCTTGGCTCCCGCCCGGCCATCCCAGTGGGCACCGATCGCATGCAGACATTCCTCGCCGATCAGATCCGCGCCGCCCAGAGCACCGGCGACGTGCCCGCCGAGCTCGACCCCGACCACGAGGCGAGCACGCTGTTGGCCCTGGTCGAAGGCCTGAGCCTGCACGTCCTGGGCCAGCACTACACCCCGGACTGGGCGCTCGCCACCTTCGACGCGCACCTCTCCAGAGTCTTCCGCCCCGCGACCGACCAGTACCATGCCGGGAAGTCGCCCCGGCCGAGCTGATGACTCGTCGTCGCAGGAAAATGCCGCATTCCCTGTGGCAAGGACCGTCTGGTGTTCCCCGACAAGCACGGCCGTGGGACGACATCGCAGCCCGACCGTCGGTCATCATGTCGTGCGAGCCTGGGAAGGAGCGGCCATGGATGTGCGGGACGAGTCGGTGCAGGTGCGTATCGAGGGAGTCACACCGTGGCCGCAGGCCTTCGATCCCGACTCGATCGGTGTTGGCCCCGTGGCCGCACTCGAAGAGATCGTGCGCGAGTTCGAAGATCACGCCTTCAGCTGGTTGGCGACCGCCTGGGTGCGGCCCGCCGACGGCGTCGGGGGGCGGGCACTGGTGTTCCGCCGCCCACGGCGCGTATTGCACGTCATCGGCACGAGCAAGCTCGCCGAGACCTTCCGAGAGGTGCTGCGTGATGGCACCGCCTCCGGCTGGACCCTGCACGAGGTCCCTGCCGCGCGAACCCTGCTCGAGGTGGCCGAGTCCACGTTGGGCCACCGTGCCTACAACCTGCTGGCCCGGGAGGGATTCACCACCCTCGAGGAGCTCGCGGCCACTCCCGGCGAGGGGCTGATGGCGTTGCGCAACCTCGGCGAGAGGTCTCTCGCCGCTATCCGCCAAGCCGTCACCGCCCACGCCGACAGCAGCATCGCGCACCCCAGCGGCGCCGTCGAGCACCACCAGCGCCGTGAGCACATCGAGGCTGGCCTCAGCCTTGCCCACCGGGTGCGTAACGCTCAGCTGCTGGAACTCCTCGCCCGCTCCAGCGTCCCACTCGAGGCCGTCGATGCCATCCTCGCCTCGATCGAGACCGAACCGGTTCCCCCGGCCGATCCGATAGTCAGCCTGCTGCTGCGGACCGCCAGTGAACCGGAACTCGCCGCCCTGTACGAGCGCACCCACACGCCGACCTCCGAGGTCGGCGTGTGGGCCGGCGGCTGAGGTAGATCCACGCCGCGCATCGACCAGCGGCCCGCACCGCGGTGCCAGGTCGGTGACGTCGTAGCCCGGCCTCACCGAGATCGAGCAGGTGCTCGTCGAACCGATCCCTCGAAGGGACCCAGGCCTACCCGGTCGCCCCGGTCCGGGCCACAGTCATCAGGTACCGACCAGGCGCGCCTGTGCGCCCTCGATCATTCCGGCCATCGCGAGGATGGCGACCAGCGGCTCCAGCACTCGTGACGGCTCGAAACCGCGGGGGAACACCTCCTTCTCCGGTGAGGCCTCGCTGCCACTCGCCGACGCGAAGTGCAGAGTGCAGCGGTCGAAGACGCTGAATGGAGCCAGTGCGGCGTGCTCTTGGCGGTGATGGAGGAACGCATAGACGTCGCGGCTCTCCCGGTGCAGCAGCTCGGCGTCGACGGGCGCGAGGGGGTCGCGTTCGTGCCGCAGCCAGCGGTCGACCGGCGGGAGGTAGCGCAGCCGGTCGGACTTGGTCGCGACGATCGCCGCAGGCAGTCGCTCGAGATCGGGCACGGCCCGGAGCCGGGCCAGCGACATCTCCAACGCCTGGTTGCCGCGACGCTCAGGGGTGGGCTCCAGCCCGTGCACGAAGATCACGGCGTTCGTGCCGATAAGGAACCGCGCGAGTTCGCCGTCGCCCACCGCTTGCAGGTCCTCGCCCGCCACGTCGAAGAACGCCAGCGGCCGTATCCCGTGACGCCCACGGATCAGCAGGATGTCAACCGGATCGGTGAGCCGTTCGGGGGTCCCTGGCAGCTGCACGCCGTGCTCGGTCGGCTCGAGGAACGCTTTTCGGTAGACGTCGTGGCGATTGAGGTCGAGCGGGGTTGCCGTGAGTCCGTACGGCGTCAGGCCGCCGCGCTCGACGACCTCACGGATCATCGCGGCGAGGAGGTGGGTCTTGCCGGCGGCCGGCCGGCCGATCATCGCCACGACCAGCGGGGGATCGTAGGCGTGATAGGTCGCGGGCAGGTAGTGCTCGGGGGTGTCCTGCGACGGGTTGGGACAGCGCCGGTAGCCGTTGAGGCGGGCGAGATCCACTTTCGACGGATCCCGCACGGCCGAGGAGTCCTGGTGGTACTGCCCGTCATTCTGGCGCCACAGCTCGTCGTCGGGCCGCGGGTAGGAGTCCAGGCACACCGGGCACCGGACGATCGCCGGCCGCGGAGTCTCCGCAGGTTGGAGCCGCGAACCGGGGCCGGTCAGGGCCGCCCAGAACCTGGTCCGCCAGGACTGCGACGGGGTGACCCGCGCTTCCTCCCTGCTGCGCTCGCGCTTGCGCTCCACAGCCTTGTCGAAGGCATTCGAGCTCGCGCGCAACCGGGCCCCGAGGTCGACCACGTCTACCTGTGGCGACTCGCGAAGCCTGGCCAGTAGGTCCTCGGGGGTTGGGCGAGCGGCGGGTGGGTCGACGAACACCCCGGCGAGCAGGGTGCTCAGGGCGCCACTGTCGTCCACCGTGAGGTCCGGGGTCCCGCGCCCGGTGTGAGTCGGGTACGTGGTCCGCCAGATGGCCAGCCCGGCGTCCCAGATGTCGTTGCGGATATCGGCAGGCTCGGCGTCGCCGGTTCCCGGGCTCCGCTCGCCGATCTGGGCAGCTCGCTCGAAATCGACGAGCTGGACAGACTTGGTCCCGGCATCCCAGCGCAGCGTGTCGAGATCCACCCGACCGTGGGTCATGCCCGCCGCGCCAGCGAGGTGCAGCGCCCGCAGCAGGCCGACCTGGAGCTGGTAGCGGTCCTGAGCTGCGAGCTGCTGGAGCACCTCGGGGACGGGCGCGCCGCGGTAGGGCTCGAGTAGCACGGAGGGTTCGTCGCTGTCCACGTCGTAGTAACACAGGCGGGGCAGCTCCGGCGGGTAGGCGTCGCGCGGGAACAACCGGGCGAAGCGGTGGGTGGCCCGGATCTCGCGGTCCAGCGGGTCGAGCGGGCCCGGCTCGCCAGACAGTGTGCGCGGCACCCACTTTTGCAGCAGCTGCGGGCCGCCGTCGATGGACACCATCCGGGCCGGCAGACAGGTGCTGGTCGTGGCGAGCTTGCCGACGACCGTCAGTCGGAGCGTGCGCGGCGTGCCGTCGATGGCGCGGCAGCAGATCGTGGTCGGCGGCTCGCTGGTGGGGTCTTCGAGGTTCGGGTCGGTCATTGGAACACTCCCTGCCTGAGCGGGACGAACCGCAGCGTGCCGGCGATCTCGGCGTCTCCGGTCCAGGTGACTGCGGGCCCGGGGCCGGTCGGATTCCAGGCCGGCCCGCGAACCGCGGCCGGCGCGAACCGTACGAGCTGGGCACCATCGGCCATCGCGCTCACGGCCCCGAGCTGCCCGGCGTGGCACAGCTGCGTCATTTCGTCCTCGACGCCGCACGAGAGCGCATCGGTGACCTTGGACTCGGCCCACAGCTGGGTGGCGAGTGTCGCGCGATGGACGCGTTCGCGGGCAAACGGTGGCGGTGCGAGCAGCCCGTGGCGCTCGACGTGGCCGTGATAGACGGCGAGCAGGCGCTCGGCCTCGTGGGTCTGCTCGGTGGGCGCGGCGCGCCGACCGGCCTCGATCCCGGCCCAGCATGGCCGCAGCGCGGCGATCGTCAGGTCGACCAGGTCTGTCACGACGACCTCGCGCACCTCCTCGTGGACGTCCTGGTCCGGCGGCACGTCCGGCGCCTCGCCCTCGTTGATCGAACCGCTGACGCGATGCTGCCCAGGTGCTGCGAACAGGTCGTCGGTACGCCCGGTGAGCACCTCCCGGATCGTGGTCAACCCGATCGAGACGTGACGCAGCCCCTCGGCGAGCAGCCCCCGCCGGGCCGACGGCCGCCACTCGGCCCGGACCACCTCGTCGAGCAACTGGTCGGTCCGGATGACCCGAGACCGAAGTGCACCGAGGTCGAGCGCGCGCCGCCACCGCCGCACCCCCCGCCGCCAGCTCACCACCACCGTCCCGAGGAAGGTGAGCACGGCGAGCAGGGTCAGCCCGAGATTCCACGGGTCCGGCGCCTGGGAGGCGCCCGCGAGCGCCGCCAGGAACATCCCGCCGAGCACCGGCAGCCCCCAGCGCAGCAAGGCCGGCGCCAGCGCCGCGACGAAGCCCAGCTCACCGGTGGCAGTTGGTTGCCGGGCGTGCAGCAGCAGACCGGCCGCGAACCAGGCCGGGGCCAGGCTCAAGACGAAAATCTCCGGTGCTACTCCGAGTGTGGCGAGCACGCCGGTCAACGCGGCGAGCGGCACAGCAAGCAGGGGCCCCGGCCACGTCGCGAACGTCGGCGCGGGACCAGCGGGTGGCGCCAGCGTTTCCAGCTCGGCGATGGCAGCCGGACATCCCTGCGGTTCTTGTGCGATCCGTGCTGCGTCGAGGTCTGGAAGGAGGTGCGTGATCGACCGGTACCGCCCGAGCCACTCTTCGACGAGGTGGCGCACCTTGTCCCTGGCCTCGCGAGGGCGGGCCGGGACTGGGGCGCGCACCCCGAGCTGGGTGACGACCTCGGTCGTGACCCGCTGCCCCCGCAGGTTTTCGTCGATGCGCAGCAGCTGGCGGGTCGCCTTCTCGTGGAAGTCGCGCGCGGCCGCTCGAGCCTCCTCGACGACAACCCCGACGACCCGCCCAGCACGATGCTTCGGGAACGGGGCGAGCCGGTGGTCCAGGCGGGTGATCTCGTGGTCCACCGCGTTCAGCGCACCGATGGCGCGAGCGCGGGCCGCAGCCAGCTCGGTGTCGGGAACGAGGACGTCCTCGGCAGAGTCGATCTCGACGACCGCGCGACCCGCGGCGCGGAACTCGTCCCTGGGCACCTCCCGCGCCGCCGCCCGCCCCGCGTCCGGGTCGGTGAACTGGATGACGGCCTCGCCCTGTACCCGGCGTAGCTCAGCCTCGTGCAGGTTGGTCCGCTCCACGGCCAGGCCCGCGCTGGCCGTGCTGTACGGGAGCGTACTGACGCACTTCGCCACGGCGTCGAAGACGGCGGGCTCGGCGAGTGCGTCGATCAGCTGACGCAGGCCGGAGGGCTCGGCCGGTTTGACGCGCCGCACGAGGGTCTCCGTCGGTCGCCACCGGATCCCGTGGTGGTGACCGATCCAGAGGGTGGCCGCACGCTCGGCGGGCGCGAGCGACGGCGCCGGCCGGACACTCACCGCGCTGTCGGAACTTCCGCCGTCGACGGCAAGGCAGATCACCCCGGAGACCTGGGGGCTGCCCAGCAGCGCTTGGTAGACCTGGTCGTGCTCGGCGGCCTTCTCGGCGTAGTCCAGCACCAGCACCGACCCCTCGACCTTTGCGACGTCGCACACGTCGTCGCGCAGGTCGAATACGACGACGTCGGGCTCGTCGCGCCGGGCCGTCATCGGACCCGCTCCGGGAACTCGTGGTCGAAGAACTCTGCCAGACCCCGCAGGTTGGCGAAGGGCGCCTTCACGCCCCGGAAGGGCAGGTCGAGCGCGGCGGGCATGGTCCGGGACCAGAACTCCTCGAACAGACTGATCTGCTCCCCGGCGCCGATTCCGGGACGGTTGCGCATCTCGTCTATCAGCTGCACTTCCATGCCCGGCAGCTGATACAGCGTGGCGAACAGCGGCGACGGTGGCTTGGGACTCCGATCCACGTCTCGCGGCAGCGCCCTGATCAGCTCCGCCGCCAGACTGCGACGCGTGCCGCTGCTGTCGCTGAGCACCCACTCCTCGTAGGACTGCAGCAGGCTGGCCCAGGACGACAGCTCCCGGAACGGGCTCAGCGTCAGCGCCAAGGGAGGGGCGTCGGTATGGCCGATGCGAACCCGGATCCGGTGCGGGCTGCGGTCGTGCCCGGGTGGGTCGACCTCCACCCAACCGTTCCACATCGCGTTGAGGAAGCTCTGCAGGATCAAGGCGCGGTCGGTGGGCGTGGCGACCAGGTAGTCCGAGATCTTGCCGAGCCGCTGCCGCCACTGCAGGCGGTCGTTGGCTTGCTCGTGCCGCAGCGTTTCGCCTCCTAGCTGGATGGCTCCGCGTACCTCGGGGACCTGGGTGACCCCCATGCAGGTGCGGAACAACACGACGACGAGCGAGTCGGACTGGTTCGGCCGGAACTCGATCGCCGGCGCGTCCGTGGGCAGCAGCACGGCGCGCTGCAGGAAGGCCTCCACCTCACCGTCGCGCGCACCTGCGGGGTAGGAGATGAGCACCTTCAGCTCACCCTCGCCCGCCGGGGCGTATCCGCCCGGCACGAGGCCGGCGAGCTTGTTACGGAAGTGGGCGACGTCGGCGTCGTCGATCGTCGTGCTGGAGCGGCCGACGACGGCCGCGAGCAGGTCCTGCATCGACGGGATGAGCGGCCGCTCGTTGCCGCCGGGGCGGAAGCATTCCGAGACGGCGCCACGGATCCGCTGGCGCACCCGAGCGACTGCAGCCTCGGGCTTCTCCCGGCCGGCCCGGTAAGCGTCGAGCCAGCCCTCGTCGCCGAGGATCAGCGAGACGATGTCGCCCGCCGAGGGGTTCGGGCCGAGCCGCTCGCGGTAGCGGTTGATCAAGCTGGTCACCACGCGGGAGTAGAAGCTGTCCATCCCGCCGTCATCGGGGGGCAGCAGGTAGGACACCCCGAGCCGGGATGCGTAGAGCTGCGCCGATCGCTGGCTGAACTGCCGGTCGTCCCAGCTGACGTGCTCGACGAACGCGTCGGTGATCTCGGTGAGCTGGTCGCAGAACGAGCGCCAGCGCGGTTCCCAGATCCGCGCGTTCGCGCCCCATGCCGCGTGCCACAGCCGCCGGATGCGCCACCCGTACCAGACGTCCTGGTCCTCGAGTGCCTGCTGGACGGTCGGGTCTGTCCAGCGCAGCCTGCGGATCCCACCTCGCCTGCGTACGCTCTCGGGCTGCGGCGGGTGCTGCCCGAAGGTGAAGCCGGCCGGAGACCGGCCGGGGATCTTGCGGTTTGTGAGGATCTTCTCGACTCCACCGCGGTCGAGCGGTTCGGGGTAGCCAGGGTCACCCAGCACAATCCGCCGGAGCTGGAACGGGTCGAGCCTGCGCGATAGCTCCTCGGCCGCCCTGACCGGGCTGAAGTCCCTGGCCAGCCGGCCGATGTGCGGGCCGAGCAACCGTTCGTTGCGCTCCAGGCTGTCCTGCATGCTCCGGCCCCGGGCGCCCAGCGCCTGAATGATCGCATCGTGTCCGATAGGGGGGTCCTCGATGTCGGCGAAGCTCTCCAGCGGCACGCACGAGAAAAAGCCCTCGAGTCCGGACGCGATGTCGAAGCGCTCGATGAGGTCGCGGTTCTGCACTCCGGCACCGGTGGGCGTCACGCGCAGGGCGCGCGCCGCGTCGGCCAGCAGCCGCGAGCTCACCACGTCGGCCAACACGGCGAGGGGGATCGTCAGCGAGGCGACGGCGGCGGTCGACACCCCGCGCCGCCCGATGCCGGTCTCGGAGAGCGCCGACCGGCTGGACGTGGTATTGACGAAGTACTCGGCGAAGGACACGCCCCCCTCGGGGCCTGCGCCGACCAGCGCCATGACCTGCGAGACCATCGAGCGGATCAGGTCCTCGCCGCTCACCCCGTCGTCCGGGCGGCCGAACAGGAACGCGGTCTGCACGGTGGCCGGTCGGAGGCTGATCGGGCGCGACTCGCCGGGGAGGCGGACCGACAACGGGCCCCGATCCTGCGTTCCCCCACCCACCTCGTCCTCGGTGCCCTGGGCGTTCTGGTCGTCGACGAGGCGGAACAGGTCGACGAGCGCGGAGCCCGCGTTGAGTACCGCGGCCCGTCCACCACCCATCCCCTCCTCGAACGCCGAGGGCATGAGCACCAGTGGGTAGATCCTGGCCTGGGCACCGGTCTGCCGCACGTGCTCGCCGACCATGTGCAGGTAGTCGTAGAAAATGCCGCTGCCGGTTCCGCCGGCCACCGAGAAGGCGACGAACACGTCGAGGGTGTTGTCCAGCTTGCCGCCGAGTTCGTGCAGCGCGGCGCCGGAGGCGTTGATCTGCTGCATCGCGGCGGTCACGCCGTGCAGCACGGCGTTCGGGCCGTGGCCCTGACGCATCGTCTCGAACAGCACCGCGCGCCCGACCGTCGGCAGCTGGCCTGCGCCTGCGGTGAGCGGCGCCACCCGCGGATCGGTCTCGGGCCCGGGTAGCCAGTCGATCACCCCGTCCTCTGTCCTGATCCGCATCTCCTGCGTGAGCTGGGCACTGCCGTGATGGTTCGGCGGGACGAGGTTGGCGATGAGGTGCGTGGTGTGCTGGGCGGCCGCGTGGTGGTCGGCGCTGGGCACCACGTTCGGGAGCACCTTGCTCAGCTCGTTGATGCTGAGGTCGGCGTATACGAACTGCAGGCAGGGCGGCAACTGGTAGGGCAGGTAGTCGTGGCCGCGCATCCGCCCGACGAGCTCGGTGCCGTCGGGGCCGCAGAGCGCTTCACGCAGCACCCGCTCCAGCTCCCGGCCGACCCGGCATCCTGTCCCCCCGAGGCCGAGAAACAGCATCGGCTGATGAATCTTCATGGTGCGGTCCTCACTTCGTCCTGTGGCCGGTCCGGCTAGTCGGTGTTGTCATAGGGGTCCTCCTTCGGGCCCGACCGGTTGCCCGAGTCACTGTTCGAGTACGGGTCGGGGTTGTACCTCGGCCGCGACCGCTCGGCCGAGGCGCCAACGGCCGACGGTCTGCGAACCGGCCTGGTCGAGCGGCCCGTCGCCGGGCGGTCGTGCACGACCAGCTCCACACCGTCACCCAGGTCGAGCACCCCGCCCGGGGCCAGGTCGACGGGTTCGCCGGACGGTCCCGACACGCTGGGCCCGCCTCGGCTTCTGCGCACCCGGTAACGATCTCCGCCGGTGCCCGTCGTGAGGCCAGGGCGCGCTGCGCCGTCGTCGCGGAGGACCCCGACGCGGAACTCCTCCCCACGGTGGCGTGCGGTGAGGGTGTCGACGACCTCGCCGCGGCGGCGCAGCTCGATCCGTACACCGCGCAGGTCGCTCGGGGGTGGTGGGCGCCGACGCCACCACCTGACCACTCCGGCGATGACCCCGGCCAGCGCGACCGCAAGGAGCAGCCACAGCCACCAGAAGCGCTCGATCAGGCCCGGCTCCGCCACGACATTGCGAGCGAACAGCAGCTCTCCGACCAGGGTGCCGTCGGACTCGTCCACCAACCGCAGCCGGGCCTGGTTGCCACCCAGCGCGGTGGCCGGATCGAACCGGACGGTGAACGGCAGTACGGCCTTACCGGAGGCCGGCACCGTCAGCCGCGCCGGCTCGGCCGCCACCACCGTGCCCGGGCTCTGGTCGGCCACCTCGAGCCGCAGCGTGCGCGGCTGCCCGGTCGAGTTGGTGACGTTTGCCGTCCCGTTCAGCGAGGTCCCGACGACGACGTCGGTATCGACACCGTCGAGGGACAGTGCACCCTGGACGTCGGCGGCGCCGCGCGAGACCCGCGTGGCGAAGGGGCGCTTGTCGCCGCTCACACCGATCCCGGTGACGCTGCCGAGGAAGTCCAGACGCCCGGTTGCACCATCCGGGACACCGAGCGGACCCTGGTACCGGCCGTCGCCGTCCCCATCGGAGAGCTCGACGGGAGCGACGGGCGGGAACCCGTCGCCACTCAGCTCGGCAGTGAAGGTCAGGCCCTGCAGCTGCTCCGGGTCGGTGATCGCGGCCCGGGACCCGTACACCTGCATCGTGACATCGACGGTCGACCCCGGGGTGGGTCGCACCGGGTCGACAGCGATGTCGGCGCGGATCGCGCCCTGGAAGATGGCCGTAGCGCCGACGTCCTGGGCAGGCACGCCGGGTGGCGCGGACAGCCGCACGGTCCATCGCCCCGGCGTCGGGTTGACGATCCGCAGCGATTCGGCCTCGGAGTTCTGCCCGTTGAGCTCGAACCGGGAGATCCCGAGCTCGCCGTTGGTGGGTACCGGGGTGGCCTCCGGGTCGAGGTAGCCGACCGTGACCCGCGGATCGCGCTTGAACACCAGGATCGAGCCCTCGCTCGCGATCGCGGGGACGTTCACCTCGAGATCGACGCTACCGCCGCCGGGTAGCTCGTCGGTCTTGGGCTCACTGACGCTGGTGCAGCGCGCGGTGCTGAAGGCGTTGCCGATGGCCCGCAGCAGGTCGACCGATCCGGTGATCACCGTCGCGGTCGGCTGCGGTGTCTTGAATCCGCAGCGGTCCTGTGCGGCGCCGGTGGCGAACCCGTTGAGCTGGGCCTGGTCGGCCTTCCCGAAACCGAGCGGCCACACCTGCACACCGGCCTGGTTCAGCCCGGCTAGCAGGCCAGGGATCTGCTGCCGGGCGGCGGCGTCCCGGTCGTCCGGGGTCTTGCCGTATGCCGGGCTCTTGCCCACGTCGAGCTTGCCGTCGGTCAGCAAGAAGACGATCTTCGGTTGGTCGGCGGCGCTCGGGGCACGGAGGTAGCTCAGTGCTTGGCGCAGCGCGTTCACGTGGTCGGTGCCTTCGCCCTCGGCTGGGGTTCGACGGCGAACCTCACCCACGCACTCAGCGAGGAACTGCCGGTTCTGTGGCGTGTTCAGCTTCGTCGGCGGGCAGACCGGGTCGACCGGCGACTGGCCGGGCGCGTCAGCGCTGGCGAAGCCGACGACCGAGACGGTCGACTCGGGCGACGGCTCGCCCTGCACGATGACCCGCGCCGCGTCGCGTTCCCTGGCGACATCCTCGGGGGACAGGCTCCCTGATTCGTCGACCAGGACCACGATCTGCACCGGCTGCAGCTCGGGGGGCGGCTCCTGGGCTACCGCCCGGTTGCCGGGTCCGGCAGTGGCTGCGGGCACCAGGGTCAGCAAGGACAGGGCGACCGCCGCACTGTGCGCCGCCCACCGAGCGAATCCGAACGCGCTCATCGCTGCTCCCAGAGTGTCGGCATTGCCCGATGGCGCGGGCGGAACAACCACCGCCGTAGCGGTCCTCGCCGGGTCTGCTGGCCCGCGTCGCCGTAGAGCGTCCAGGGGGCCCATCGGGCCGGGTGGGCCTCGATGGCCAGGGACCTCGAAGGTGGGTCGGCGCTGCGGTCCCGGGCCTCTTCCTCGCGCTGGGCCAGGAACAGGGCGACGTCGCGCGGGTGGTGGCGAAGGTTCTTCTCGAACCGGTCCAGGACGCGTGCGGCGACCGGGTCGAGGGCCTTCCAGCGCGCCGCGACCACCGCCGATGCCCCGGAGAGCAGCCCCGCGCGGACGAACCCGGTGCGCTCGTCACGACCGATTCGTTTCGCCATCCCGGTCTCACAGGCGCCCAGCACGAGCGTTCCGGTCGCGCCGAGGCTCATGGACTCAAGGCCGGCCGGGTCCATCTCCCCTTCGGCCCCAGCGGGGGCGAGCCGGATGACCGGCTCCTGGGACGGGGCACGCTCGAACTCGCCGTGGCTGTCAATGCGAACCTGGCGGTACCGCCCGTCGGCCAGCGCCTCGCGCAAGGCCGCCGGGGTCGCCTGGCCCTGGTGCAGGACGGTGCGGCCGGGTATCTGCTCCGCGGCGACGAGCCGGTCGCCGCCCGATGCGGTGCTCTGCGCTGCGTTCGGTTGCAGCAGCAGCATCTGCTTCCCGCGGGTCCCTCGCTGACCGTGCGAGCGCCGGCGCAGCGGGCCCAGGACCGACAGGCAAGGAAGGTCGGACAGCGCGTACCGGCGGCCGATCAACGCGCCGTCTGCGAGGCAGGGCTGGAGCGTGGACAGCAGCTCGGACGCCTGCTCACCGGGGCACGGCAGCAGCGCGAACGGGATCTCGGACAGCTCCCCACCGGCCACCACGGCGATCCGCTCGACGTCCTCGGGAAGCTCTCGGAGGTGCTCGAACCCCAGAAGTCTCGCGATATCGAGCACCTGCCGGTCGAAGTCCCGCCCCCGCAGGGCCGCCTCCAAGGTGGTGGAACCCTTCGTCCAGAAGTGGGTCAGGGCGAGGATGGACTTGATCAATTCGTTACGTTCGCAGGGTGCGGACATATGGTGGACGAGCACCCGATGCGGGGTTCGCCGGATGAACGCGTGGTGTACGCGATTCGGCGTGGCGTGCAGCATCCAAATGATCTGTGACCGGGGTAGTCCGCGGACGGCCCGGCGAATCCAGCGGTGGGCACCTGCGATGTCGCTGGGGGCGGGAAGCTTCCGCACGAGCGGCTCGTGGCCCGGCAGGATTTGAGGCAGGATCGCGGTGCCTCTGGCCGCCTCCATCGCAACCACCACCGCCGCCCCCGCCAAGGGGTCGTCGGCTTCGACGGCTCGGGCCTCCGTCACCCGGATCCGCTCGTCGAACTCGGTCGGAGCCCCGCGCAGCATTCGCAGCCTGAACGCGTGGCTGGGTTGGCGTGCGGCCACCTCCTCCTCGAGCCGGTGAGCAGCCGACCATGCCTCGACGGCCCCGTTCATGTCGTCGAGCACGGCGTGGGCCTGTCCGCGCAACCACAGCGCGGTGGTCCGGATGGCGATCAGCGACTCGGAGGCCGCGTGGCGGGCGCTCTCCTGGAAGTGGCTGATGGCGTGCCCGACGAGTGCCGATTTGCGGTCGCGGTCGGCGGCCATCGCCATGATGAGCGTGAGCTCGCCCGCGGCGAGCTGCCATTCGGCGGCGTGGCGGTTGTCGTGCTCGGTGGGTGCGCTCTCGGCCAGCAGCAGTTGGTGGGCCTCGGCGAGCCGGCCTGCCCGGACGAGGCGGCGGACCTGCTGGAGTGCGCGGTCGGGAGTGACCGGTGCACCGAGCCCGGGGCTGGCGGGATCGAGCCGTTGCGCCGCGAGCAGGTTCTCTTCCGGCCGCGCGGATTCCCGGGCGGCCTGGTAGAGCGCGGGCATCAGGTCGTCGGCCTCGCCGTCGGCGCGCAACAGGCGCAGCAACCGGACCTGCGCCTCCAGGAAGTCGAAGCGCACCGCGGCGTCGAGCGGACCCTGAAGTGCTGGGGCGAGTTCGTGCAGGGCCTCCTCGTAGCGCCCGATCACCCGCAGCTGCTCGGAACGGGTGAGCCGGAGGTCGTCGTCGACGACAGCGACTGCCACGGTGTCACCGAGCGCGGCGTAGCGGTCACGAGCGCGACGGAGGTGCTGCTTCGCGGGTGAGAACCGGCCATGGTGCTTCGCGGCAAGGCCGTCAAGCCTGCTCAGCAGGGCGTTGTCAGCATGGCGCGCCGGCCGCCCGCCCGTGATCCGGTGGATCGCGGCCAGCTCGGCGTCGATCCGGGAGTAGTCGCCCCGGTTCACGTCCGTTTCGGCGCGCAGCAGCAGTAGCCGGATGTCCGTACCGTCGCTGGCGATGTATTCCTCGCAGCAGGCCAGTGCCCTGGTGCTGTCCAGGGAGCGGAGCCGGCTGACGTGCTCGGCGGCGAGCGCGGCGCACTCCCTGCCGGCCAGCCGGACAGCACGCCGATACTGGGCGTCCGCGCCTGCGATGTCCCCGCGTTCGCAGGCCTCTCGTGCCGCGGCGATGGCCACGGCGAGCGGCGAGCCTTGGTCGACCCAGAACTCCTCGCCCGGTGCGCCCATCACCCACACTCCTCGTTCTCCTGCTGCTCTTGCGGGGTTTCGGGGCCGCACACCGTGACCAGGACGACCTGGCCGTTGGAGCCACCGCCGATTCCGGCTCCGGCTGCACCGCCGCTAGGTCCGCCGCCGCCGGGACCCCCCGGGCCTCCGGGGCCCCCCGGACCCCCGCCCCGACCGGATCCGGCGCGGTCGACCAGCGACCAGGGACCCGGAGAGATCCCCTCGGGCGAGTTGGGATTACGGGCCGGCCGCGCGGGGCGGAAACTCACCAGTGCGTCCGCCGGGATCGCTGCCGGCAGGCCCCCGGCCGCTTCGGGACCCACGAGCGATCCGACGTCGAGGTAGATCGGGATGTCCGGCGGGGTCGTGGTGAGTAGGTCGCGGTACCTCGCGACGGTAGCCTCCTGGGTGACCACCAGCGCATCGAGGTCGGCCTTGGACAGTTGCTGCGGCGTCACCGCCCGGAGCTCCCGCACCCCGAAGGGTGTCGGGACATCGGTGGTGACGATGATCCGCGACGAGGTGGGTCCGATGCCGACCTCGAGCCATCCGGCGTCGTAGCGGGCTATGGTCTGCCCCTCCGGCCCGAGGTAGTGGTACAGGACACTGGGCGCGTTCTCCAGGCCGTGGACCGGATCCTGGCGGATTCTCCTGCTGGCCTCCCGGAGATAGCCCAGCACGCCGGTGTGCACCGTGATGTCGACTTGCGACACACCGCTGCTCGGTGGCTTCGTCGCGCTCACGGTGCCGGCCGACGCGCTCGCGTAATCGATATCGAAGGTGAGGTCCGGCCCCTCGGACCGGACCTCGGTCGTGAGCCGGTGTTGCTCGGTCTCCCCCTTCAGTCGGGCCTCGCCGATCGGGATCTCGCGGCGGGAGCTTCGGACGGTCTCCATCGACGCGACGTCCGGGCCGCGCTGCAGGACGTGGGTCACCCGGTCGGTGATCTGGCCGGTGCCGTCCAGCGTGACCCGGTCGATCCGGCCCGAACCGGAGGAGTTGATGGCCGTGGTGGCGGGATCGGTGAATCCGCCGCGCCCGGCCCAGGGCGGCAGCGCATCGGTGGCGGACGGCAGGTTGCGACTCCGGGTGAGCCCGTCCGCGAGTGAGACACCCCCGACGATCTGGAGATAACCGCAGTCCTTCGTGGTGGCCGAAGGAACGGGGAGCACCGACTCCTGGCGTGCCGACGGTGGTGTGACGAGGCGCGGCCGGGCGCGTTCGCGCAGTGCGTCGTGCCCGGCATACCAGTCGGCGAACCTCAGGTCGGAGCGGATCTCGCTGTCGGCGGGTGCAGACAGCTCGCCGCTACCCTTGGTGGTGAGCCATTCGAGGGCTCCGCTCCAGCGCATGAGCTGCTCGAGTCGGTGGTACTGCGGCTCGTAGTCGGCGATCGCCTGGTAGTGCTGGTCCCACCAACGCAGGCCGCGGCCGAACCGATAGCTGGTCTCGACCTCGGTTCCGCCGGGCCCGTCCGACCGGGCGAACAGACGGGTCGCCTGGGCGCCGATGCTGATTCCGTTCGGCTCGACGGCGAAGGCGGTGTCGTTCTGCCCGAACCACAGCCGGCCCGACTCGCTGTGCGACTCACCGGGGGGTGGGCACAGGCCGGGTGGGGTGACCGCCCGGGAGTCGGGCAGGAAGCCGGGGACGTCTCTGGCGGGCGGCACCCCACTCCCGACGCCGGCCGTCCAGTCCTTCGCCACGAGGTCGGCGTAAAACAGCGTCATCCCGACCTCGGTGCCTTCCAGCCCACCGTCGTAGCGCGCCTGGCTGTACACCGGGCGGCCCTCCAGGAGGTTCCACAGCGCCCAGAGTTGCGTGCGGTCCGCCGGGAGTCCCTGGGCCGGCAGTGTGTCGGCTGGCGGTGTGCTCTGGAACAGCGTGCCCTTGACGAGCGTGGCGAGTTCGCTGGCTGAGGCGTAGCCGGAGCCGGCCCAGTTTCCGCCGACGATGCGTTCGGCGAGGCCGGGGTCGAGCCCGGGGATGGTGGCTCGCACATCATCGAGGGTCGGCGGCCCCGGTACGGGGTCCAGGGAGAACCCGGGTAGCAGCCCGTTGGTCTGCTGGTAGCCGCGCTGGAGCACGGCAACGTCCTCGGCGGTCACCGCGGCGCCGGGCGTGTCTGGCCAGCGCCACCCGGCCGCCCAGACATCCGCGCCCCTGGCCTCCAGGCGCGAAAGGTGATCGGTGGCGGTGAGGAAGTTGACCAGACCCCCAGGCTGGTCGACTCGTGCCTCGTGCCAGCCGTTACCGGCCCGGATCTTGCCCGTCGCGGTCGCCGGTTCCGCGACGAGCTCGACGTCCTTGCGCTCCGGGCGCACCTGGTAGCGGTGCACCTGCACCTGGGCCGGGTCGGCTCCCGCGTCGGCCCGGTGCTCGTCGAGCAGCAGGCCGATGGTGCGGGACCGATGCGGATCGTCCTGGGGGACCAGGACGTGCAGTGTGGTCCCGTCGAACAGCCCCCGGCCGGGGCCGGTGGGCTGCTCGACGAGATCGGCGAAGGCCGGATCGCGGATCGGGGTGGTGTCGTACAGCGCGTCGACGATCCGGTCGCGGTCCAGCCGCAGCGACGAGGCCAGCCCGAGCCGGGCCCAGTCGCGAAGCTGCTCCTTGCCCTCGAACTCGTCGAGCGCGGCGAGCTGGCCGGCGGCCCCGGAGTAGGACACCAGCAACGGCGCCTCCGGCTCGTCGGAGCCTGGCCAGGAGCACGAGCCGGTCGCCACCAGCCCGAGCACGACGAGCCAGACAGCGGCTAGCCACCGCACACGAGCTGGGTCGACCATGGCTGCCTTCTTCGATCACGAGAGCTGTCGTGTCCGTGCACTGACGGACAAGGGCGGGTTACGGAGCCGGGCCCGTCGACCCCATCGCGGGTGTTATCGCATGCGGTGCCTCGGCAATTACTCCGTCCTGGCAGATGAAGCCGCCCGGGCGCACTTGCTACGTGCCCGGCCCGTCAGGGGTTGTCGTCGGATCCACCACGCATGACGGCTCCTTCCGGTCGGCCCCGGCAGGGTCCGCGGCGGCCGTTCTGGCCGTCCGGAGCCGGTACCCGGGTAGCGATCCGTCACGGTGCGGCGGACATCTGCCCGCCATCCGTCCGCGACGCCACGACGGACCACCTCCGGATACCGGCCGCATATGTCGGAAGGACCATGCAGATCTGTGACACCCTGTGGCCGAGCGAGCACCCGACCCTGGAGAACCGCATGGTCGTCACCACCTGGGACGGTCACCTACGGATCGACCGCCTCGCGGGCGTGGGCGCGGTCGCCCTCACCCTCGTGACCATGGAGCCCGCCACGGAGGCGCAGCTGCGTACCGGCCTCGTCGCCGGGTTCGTCACCGCAGACCCGCAGGGGCCGCCGACCTTCGTCGCGGTCGCCCTGCAGGATGGCCGGATCCCGGATGACGTCGCGGCGTTGCTGGGGCCGCGGGTGTCGGCGGCGGTCACCGACCTGCTCGCCGCGGGCCGGTCCGGGCAGTGGCTCCAGCTCGACCTCGTCGAGATCGACAATCTTGCGGTGGCGTGGGCGCCGTACCGGGCCGTCACGCTGGTTGCCGATCAGGCGGTGCCGACGAACCGGGGCGCGCTGGGTTCCTGGGCCGACGAACTGTGGACCTGTCTCGGGCTCCCGAGCTGGCGCGATGCATTCCGCGCCCTCGGCGGGCCACCGGCGGCGCAGTTCCGTGGCACGGAGCGGCCAGGGCGCGGAGACGAACCGGACTCACCTGCGGTGCGGGGGACCTGGCGGCTGCCCGACGAGCTCGCCGCCGCCGTCGGGGTGGAACCGGAGGTCGCGTGGGCACTGCGCTCGGCGACTCAGGACGCGGTGGAGATCGACCTGCGGGTGCGCCCCACCGGGCAGCCGCGCGGAGCCGTGCTCCAGGCGGGTCTGGACGACGGTTCGCAGCGCTGGGTGCCGTTCCGGGCGGACCCGGCCGGCGAGTTGAGTGCTCGGCTGGTCAGTGCCGACGACCCGGTGAGCGTGCGGTTCCGTTCCGAGAGCGGGGGGCTGGGATGAGGGCGGGCGCAGACCGTGCGGTACGTCGGGGCGAGCTGGCGGCCGCCGCCGAGGAGCTGTTCGACGCCCTCTACCCCGAGGACCTCGCCGCGCTCGTGGCCAGGTACGACTCGCGGTCGATGCTGTGCGACGCCGCTGTCATCCACGCCGACAAGGTGGCCGACAAGCTCGCGAAAACCGCGGATCCGGTGCGGCCAGAAGAGTACGTCCGGCTCATCGCGGCCTGCCTCACCTGGGGCAAGAAGCAGTCCGGTGTCGCGCAGAGCACCGCCCACGCCGCGAAGAAGTTCCTGCGCTACCGCCGTTTCGCCCAGTGCCCCTTCGGGATCCTGGTCCGGACCGACCGGATCGTCCCGGATGACGACCAGGTCATCGGGTTGCTGTGCCGTAGCTTGCGGATCCGCGCGGGGGTGACCGACGCGGGGCCTGCCAGAGAGCCCGAGCTGATCCTGAACATGGTTATTCCGGCGATCACTGCGGCACTCGGGCACAGGCCGTACCAGCCGCCCGACCCGGCCGCTGACGCCACCCTGGTCGGTGTCGCGCTCGACGTGCTGGACCGGGCGGCCGGCCTCGCGACCGAGTACCGGGTGGCCCGGCGGCCCGTCCCGACGGTGGGCACCGATCTCCCGGTCGCCGGCAACGCCGACTTCCTGGTCCGGATCGCCGCCTACCGCCTCGCCATCGAGGAACGGCTCGGTCGCGTCGCGGTACAGCCACTGGACGGACTGCGGCAGGCGGTGGCAAACCTTACGAGCGTCCTGCGTAAGGCGATGACGCGCTCCGCCCGCCGCCTGGGCTGGCACGGCCCCGACGAACCCGATGTGGCGACGGCGTTCACCCAGTACGCGAGCTACCTCGGTTCCGCTGCCGGAGACGACGCGGTCCGCCAAGCGGTGTGCAGGGTGCACTCAGTGCTCAGCTACCGGCTGGGCCTGGATGAGCCGCCCGGTGAAATCCCCTTCGAGGATCTCGGCAGCCAACTCACGCCGTCCCCGGACGGTTCGGAACAGACCGACCGGCTCTCGGATGTCGAGCACCTGGTCGGCTGGCTGGTTGCTGCACTGTTCCAGGGAGCGTGCAAGGACGCCCGGGATGGGCTGCTTGAGTGGCTCAACGGCACGAGGCTGACCGACCAGCAGAAGTGCTTGCCGTTACTGGTGCGCAGACTGCGCGTCGCCACCAGGATGCTCGATCGAACCCCGACGTCGCCGCCACCGCGACCGGCTGGGGTCGACCCTAGCCGGCTAGATGCGTTGTCGGCCCACCTCGTCGCCGCCGTCGATCCCGAGCAGATCCATGGGTGCGAACGTGCCGATGCCCGTCGGGTCACTCTCGACGCACTCCCGCCGCTGTGGACCCGTCGCCAGCCGACCATCTCGCTGCTGGCCTCACACCTGCGGGCAGTGATCGAGCCCCCCAGGGCTTTGCTGGTGGCCACTCACGGCGTGCGTGCCCCGGTGCAGGCCGTGCAGCGTACGGCCAGCTCCCAGCCGGTGCCGTGCTGTCCGGACGCGGGGAGCGGCGGCCGCTCAGCCGCGAGTGGCCGGCCCCGGGAGCCGGTGCCCGAGCAGACGATTTGCCCGCACCGGCCGTGGGGCGAGGTCGGATGGGTGGAGAACTATCGCACCCTCGGTAAGGCGGCCGGGTGCGGCGCTGAGGCGGCCCGCAAGCAGTTGGAGCGCTACCAGGGTCCGTGGCCGGAATTGCTGTGGCCGTAACGCCTACCGTGGGCGGTCGAGGTCACGATGGTAGAAATTCCACGGTGAGACTCGGCTGGCGTCGGGGCTGGACGGGGTGAACGGAACTCGGCGTGGCACATCGGTGCCGGATGAGTACTCATTTTTCATCTGGTCGACGATCGACCTCAACAGCTTCACAGGGGGGCTGCTGGCCGCCGCCGTGCCTCGATCTGCAGCGCGTGCGCCAGCTTTTTCCGGCCATCGATAGGGCTACCGAAGAGCTCCACGGCCTCCCGCACGTGTTCCGGATACGAATGCTCCAAGGACGCGAGCAGCGACGAGTCCCCCGGTACGGCACCGGGCTTAGTACCCACCGGCTGTTTGCTCAACCGGACGTCTGCCGTCGAGGGTGCGTTCGGGAGATCCCCGATGACAATGTCCGCAGTGACTCGCCGAACCCCACGGTACCACCGGTACCAGAGCCAATCCCACAACCGTTTTCTGATCATCGAGGCCCCTGTTGCGTCTGGTGAACTCAGTGTCTCATCGTGTCAAGGCGATGCCGCAGGTCGAGCAGCCGGTCGTAGTGGCTGTAGCTGGCCTCGTCGCCGCCGGTGACCCGTCGCGCCCAGCCCTCGGCGACAGCCAGGAGCTGCCCGGCCCGGTCCACGTCGGCTGGTCCGGTGCCCGGCACCTGCGTCTCGATTGCCGCGAGCAGGGCCGGCACGGCGAGCAGGCAGAAATGGGCGGCGGGCTCGCTCGATCGGCTGAGCAGCTCGGCGGTCTCCGGGTCGTCGAGCGCCCGCCGGATCCAGGCGTGGCCCTGCGCCGCCCAGCGGCGGGCGTCCGCGGACCGTCCGGTGTCGGCGGCGCGGCGGCTCAGCATCGTCGTGGCGCGTGACGCGATCTGCAGCGACTGGCGCAGCGGCAGGAAGCTGTGGGTGCGCTTCCAGTACAGCTCCCGGGCCGGGATGACGGTGCTCTCGAAGAGCTCGACGGCGGTGAGCAGGTCGGACTCGCTGTCGGGGTGGGTGGTCAGGTAGGAGGCGTAGTTGTGCAGGTGGTGCCCGATCGCCAGCCGGGAATCCTGGGTGTCGTCGCCGGGCCGGCGCCGATCGATCTCCAGGGCGCGATCGAAGGCCCGCCATGTGCCGCGCAGCCAGGCGTCGAGTTCAAGGGGTGTGGGGAGCTTCGATTCGGGGTGGGTGGCGTTGGTCCGTCGCACGATGTTGATCTCGACGTTTGCCGACGAGATCGCCTCGGCGGCGGCCCCCCGGTCCAGCACGCCAGCGTCGACGAATTCGATGCACCGCTCGACATGCGCCATGAGCTCCTCTACCGGCCCGGACAGGTCGTGGCGGCGATCATGGCGCAGGGTGTGCACCGTCATGTCGGCCAGGCGGCACCGGCCGAGCGCCGTCAGCGGGTCGTCGGGGCCGAGGCTCTCCGTGGCGAGCGCTGCGACCTCGGCGAACAGCGGCACGATCGCTGCCCTGGTCCGCTCGCGCTGCTCGGCGTCGAACTGCACCTGCCGCAGCACGGTGATCAGGGCGATCAGCACCGCCCGCCGCCCCAGCAGCGGCATCGTGCCCAGCTCGGCTGCCCGCGGTATGCGCGGCAGCACCTCCCGCCCGGCAGGCCCGTCGTCGAGCAGGTGGGTGAGCTGCGCGACGTAGCGGTCCACCAGCTCGGTGGGTGGCACCAGCGCCTCCACGACGAGCTGGCCAGGCGCCCGCTCGCTCAGCCACAGATGGCTGGAGCTCTGCCGGGTGCCGACGGCGATGATCTCGCGGAGCAGCCGGTCCACCACCTCGTCCGGCGCGGTCACGCCGAGGCTGCGGACCGTGCGGTCGGCGAGTTCAAGATCCCGGGGGCGCGACCCGGCACCACCCCCTGCGACGGCGTGCGGTCCCCCCACCTCACAGCGGGTGAGCGGTAGGTCGGCGATGGAGCTCGCGAGCGGGAGATACCACTCGACGAGCAGCTCACGCTGGATGGTTCGGGCGCGGATCGCCGCGGCGAGCAGTGCCGGCTGCGTCCGAAAGGCCTCGAGGAGCAGCGCGGCCCAGGCGGCGAGCCGCAGCCGAGCGGGCAGCGCCGACCCGTCGGCCGCGACGAGCAGTCCCATCGCGGATTCGACGGCACAGGCGACCGGGGCCAGCAGCCGGTTCGCCGCGGTGAGCACGACCGCGGCCTTGGTGTCGGGGCCGAAGCGGTTGAGCGTGGCATTCGGGATCTCGTTCGGCAATGATCCGCCCGTGCCGGTCACCGCGATGCGGTCGACGATGGCCCAGGCACCGGGCAGGGCGGCGCGCGCCTCGGTGGCCTGGCCTCGGCTGGGCAGCGGGGCTCCGCGCGCGATCTCGGACAGAGTGATCTTGTTGTAGTCACAGACCCAGGTCTGCGACCCGAACGGGCCGTGTTCCCACGGCACCCCGAACAGCGGCGCCAGCTTGCGCGCCAGCCGCGCCGGGACGATCTCGGACCTGGTCTCCGGCATTTCCGGCACCTCGGCGGGCAGCAGGCCCATCTGCCCTCCTTGGCTCGTGCGGCAGCCTGGATCGTACGGCCACACTGCTTCGAAAAAATTCGTACCGCATCTTACTACGTTGTCGTAAAATTACGAGCCATGCGCTTCGCCTCTCGCCTGCCGTCTGCGTCCAGCAGTGCTCGGCTTCTGGCCACTGACGGACGGTCGCAGCAGGCGGCCGGCGTATCCGATCTCCCGGCGGTGCTGGCGGCGATCTGGCACGAGGCGCACGCGTACCGCGCGGCGATCCACCGATCCCTGTCCACCGTCCGTTGCGACCTGCACGTCAGCGCCCCCGACTCCGGCCAGGACGGGACCGGCACGATCCGGCTCGACGGTGACTGCGCGTGCCGTGACTTCCTCGTCGATATGATCGTGGAAGGTCATCAGCTCCTGGTCGAGCGCGCCGACCAGCTCCGTAACCCGCTGGGCGCCGTGCGCGTGCACGTGCGCACACGAGCCGCAGGCGACTGGATCCGGCGGAGGCGGACCGAGATGGGCGCACAGGCCCGGGTCGACCGGATCCGGACGGCGGCAAGGGCCCGTAGTCTGCCCGACGACTTCCACCGGGCCCTCCTCGAGTACCTGGTAGACGAGGCGGGGTCGATGGCACCGCTGGAGGACCAGGACGCGCTGGTGCGCAGGCTCGCAGTCCGTTGCGCCGCCGAGTTCGGCGGCAGGCCGGAGCAATACCGCACGCGTGTCGTTGACGGTGTCGCTGTCATCGAGCGGCACTGCCGCTCCGGGCCGCGGGTGAACGCGGGCACGGCGGCGGAACCCGAGCACGTGACCTGGTGGGAGCGCTACATCGAGCGGCCGCTGGGCCGCAGGCCGCGCCGAACCGACCGGACGATTCCCGCCGCCCCGGGAGAGTACGGCCTCGAGACGGATCTTCGCGCCGCCCAGGACGTCGAACGGGTCGTCAACGACCTCACGGAGGTCGACGCGACGGTCGTCGCCATTCTCGTCGCCGCCCTCGGGCGCCAGCCCGAGGCCCCCGCCGCGGCTCTCCGCGCCGGGATCTCCGACCTGGTCGCGCGGGGTCTGCTTCCCGAGCGGTCGGCAGCCGAGCTGCTCTCCGACCGCGCCCGGTTCGCGGCAGCGACCCAGGAGTTGTCCGCCTTCGGCTGACGGTTCGCCCCTTCAGTGAATCCATCCGGATGGCGGCGCCACCGGCTCTCCCCGGCGCCGCGCACAGAAGAGGGGCAAGGATGAACCGTCATCCGTGTTTCACCGCTGACCGCGAGCTCGACGAGCGCGCCGGGAGCCGCCCGGCGTTCGGCGCCAGCCGCACCGATCACGCGGAGGAGTCCGCCCAGCGCCTGAACCGCGGCCGCGTGCGCGAGAGGGGGCGGCCCGATGACATGGCGTGACCGCAACGGCCCGCGCCCCCCGTCGCGGCGCCGCGTCGAGAACCAGCTTCAGCAGCACGTCCGGAAGCTCACGGGGCTGCCCCCGCTGTGCCTCGACCCGCACAACCGGTCCCCGCTCGTCCCGCTTTTGAGGGCCCACCGGGACTGGCGGCTCGCCTCGCACCCGCAACGCCAGCAGGACCAGGGCGCACCAGCCGGCCGGGTGCCGGAGATCAAGGACAGGCCCCCGGCGTCGCGGGGCAATAGGTATCTCGGGCTGCGGATCGTGATCACCCTAACGTTCGCCGTCGATCTCGGCATGATCTTCGCAGCGGTCGGCGTCGGCGCCACCAGCGCTTCGAACGGCGCCGCGGTGAGCGTGCTGCTCGCTGTGCTGATCCTCGTCCTCTACATCGGTAGCGGGCTCGGCGCGGACCGGCGGCACCAGGTGGCGACGGCTCGCATCGACGCCTATTTCCGCGTGCTGGCCGCGGATACCGCGCTGACGCTCGCGGCCGCGTTCCACGATCCGGCGAGCACCGACGCCCTCACCGCCTCCCTCAACGAGGAGGAACCCAGATAACGGACGTCCCGGAGAACTCCCGTATCCGGGGCGATGTCGGGCACCGGGCCGCGCCTCGCTACCCTCGACCGCCGTGACTTCCAGCGAGCCCGTCGAGCCACCGTCGTCGTTGCTACAGCGGGTGATCCTGCCCCGGCGGGCCGACCCGCTGGCCGTCCGCGCGCTCTACGTCGACGAGCAGTCGGCCTCCGCGCGCCGGGTCTGGCCGCCCACCGGCACGCGGCGTCGCGACCCGCTGGACGTCGACCTCGAGGTGACCTTCTCCAACCCCAACGCCCGGCGGGTCCGCACCCTGTCGCGCACCTCGGTCGGGGTGCCCGCGCAGACCGAGGTGTCCTTCGCGGCGTACTTCAACGCGTTCGCGGCGAGCTACTGGCGGCGCTGGAGCACGCTGAGCTCGGTGCACCTGCGGCTGACCCTGGAGGGCTCCGGGCGCGTCGACGTCTACCGCTCCAAGGCCGACGCCACCCAGATCCACGTGCACGGCGAGCTCGTCGAGGGTCGCCGGGAGCTGGACGTCGAGCTGGATCTCACGCCGTTCGAGGACGGCGGCTGGTACTGGTTCGACCTGTCCACCGAGGACACCGAGCTGGTGCTGGTGTCCGGCGGCTGGTACTCGCCGCACGATGCGCCGGGGCGGGCCGCGGTGACCATCGGGATGCCCACGTTCAACCGGCCCACCGACTGCGTCGCGACCCTGCAGGCGATCGGTGCGGACGAGCTGGTCCGCTCCGTGGTCACCGCCGTCGTGATCCCCGACCAGGGCGCGAACAAGGTCCGCGACCAGGACGGCTTCGCCCGGGCGCAGGCCGTGCTCGGCGACCGGCTGCGGATCGTCGACCAGGGCAACCTCGGCGGCTCCGGCGGCTACGCACGGGTGATGTACGAGGCGCTGCAGAACACCGACTGCGAGCAGATCCTCTACATGGACGACGACATCGTCTTGGAGCCCGACTCGATCCTGCGTGCCGTCGCGTTCTCCCGCTTCGCGCGCGACCCGATGCTCGTCGGCGGCCAGATGCTGCAGGCGCAGGCCCGCTCCCGGCTGCACGCGTGGGGCGAGGTCGTCGACCGGCACCGGATGCGCTGGAGCAACGCGCCCAACACCGAGTACGACCACGACTTCGCGCAGGACTCGCTGCGTCAGACGAAGTGGCTGCACCGCCGCGCCGACGTCGATTACAACGCGTGGTGGATGTGCCTGATCCCGCGGGTGGTCGCCGAGGACATCGGGCTGCCGCTGCCGCTGTTCATCAAGTGGGACGACGTGGAGTACGGGCTGCGCGCCGGCGCCGCCCATTACCCGACGGCGACCGTGCCCGGCGTGGCGATCTGGCACATGTCCTTCGCCGACAAGGACGACGCCACCGACTGGCAGTCCTACTTCCACCTGCGCAACCGGCTCATCGGCGCGGCGCTGCACAGCGGCGAGGATGTCCCCAAGGCGATGCTCGCCGATTCCCTCAAGCACGCGCTGAAGCACGCGATGTCGATGGAGTACTCCACGCTCGCGTTGCAGGAGATGGCCATCCGGGACTTCCTGGAGGGCCCCGAGGCGCTGGTCGCCAAGCTGCCCACCGCGCTGGGTGAGGTCCGCAAGCGTTGCGCGGAGTTCACCGACGGCCAGGTGGTGGGCTCGGCCAGGGAGCTGCCGCTGGCCTCGCACAGCCAGCTCGCCGCGCAGCGGATGCTCATGCCGCCGACCAACCCGGTGACCGTCGGCGCCACGCTGCTCAAGCGGCTGGCCCACCAGCTGCGCCCGGTCGACGCGCAGGCGCATCGCCGCCCGCAGCTCAACGTCGCCGCGCAGGACGCCCGCTGGTTCCTGCTGTCCGGCATGGACGGTGTGACCGTCTCCACCGCCGACGGCCGCGGCGTGACCTACCGCAAGCGCGACCCGCAGGCGTTCCGTTCGATGCTCGCCCGCGCCGCGGCGCTGCACTGGGAGCTGGCCAGGGAGTTCCCGCGGATGCGGCAGCGCTACCGCGCCGCGATGCCCGAGCTGACCAGCAAGGAAGGGTGGAAGAGAGTGTTCGAGGCTTGAGCACCTACCCGCCCTCGCAGGTGGCCACCGGGGTCGCCACCGGCATGCCCGCCGCGGACGCGCCGCTGGACTCGGCCCGCGGCGAGATCCGGGCACTGACCGGGCTGCGGCTGTTCGCGGCGCTGTGGGTGCTGGCGTTCCACCTGCATCTCACCCCGGGTGAGACCTACGCCCGCTACTGGGAGTCGCTGCATCCGCTGGTGGTCGCCGGCGAGCTCGGCGTCGACCTGTTCTTCGTGCTGTCCGGTGTGGTGATCGCCCACACCTACGCGCGCAAGCTCGGGCCGGGGCTGCGTGCCAGGGCCGTCGGGTCCTTCGTGTGGGCCCGGCTCAGCCGGATCTGGCCGGTCTACGCGGTGCTCACCGTCGGGTTCGGTGCGTGGCTGGTGTTCCGGGCGCAGTTCGACAGCGACGGCAAGATCGCCTACCAGGCGATCCAGCCCGACATCGGGATCGGGAGCTGGCTGCAACAGCTGGTGATGGTCCAGCTGTGGAGCCGGCCGGTCTTCGACGGCTCCTCCTTCGTGGGCCCGGCGTGGTCGATCAGCGCGGAGTGGCTGGCCTACCTGCTGTTCCCGCTGCTCGTGCTGGTGGCGTGGCGGCTGCGGTGGCTGCCGGCGCCGGTGCTCGGCGGGCTCGCCCTGCTGCCGCTGGCGCCGCAGGTGGTCTTCGCCGTCGCGCCCCCGGCGCCGCCGTTCACCTGGGCGATGCGGATCCTCGGCGGCTTCACCAGCGGAATGCTGGTGTGGCTGGCGCTGCGCAGGGTGCCCCGGACCCCGCGGGTGTCCCGGATCGCGGGCTGGGTGGCGCTCGCGGCGATCGTGGAGATCGGGATCGTGCTGTGGTGGGCAGCGGCGATCGACTCCTACGAGGCCAAGAACGTCGCCGTGCTCGCGTTCCCGGTGCTGCTGGGCGCGCTCGCGCTGGGCGACCGGGGACCGGCCGCGGTGCTGTCCCGGCCATGGGCGGTGCACGGCGGCCGGATCTCGTTCAGCCTGTACCTGATCCACATCCCGATCATCGAGCTCTACTGGACGGCGATGGACAACATCCCGGCCATGGCCGCCGGGACCGCGCTGGCGACCCTCGTCCTGCCTCACCTGCTGGTCATCTCGCTGCTCGCCGCCCACCTGCTGTGGCGCTGGGTGGAGGAGCCCGCGCGGGAGTGGCTGCGCGAGCGTGACCCGTTCCGTGGCCGGCAGCCCAGCGTGGCGCCGCGGTCGGCGACCACAGTGCCCGAGACACGACCCCTGGACCTCCAGGAGGCATAGCGATGTTGCAGCGACGTCCCGGTAGCTGCGCGGAGACGGCCCTGGTGGCCGAGCTGCAGCGGCGCATCGGCCACCCCCGGATGGTTGTGGCGGCCCGCGGGCTGTCGCTGTTCGGTGAGCACGCCGCGGGCTGGCTGGCCGCCGGTGCGCTCGGCGCGCTGGCCGACCGTCCGCGCCGGCGCGAGTGGCTGGTCGCCACCGCGGCGGTGGCGGCCGCGCACGGCGCGTCGATCGGCGTCAAGCGCGTGGTGCGCCGGCGCCGTCCGATGGACGAGGCGGTGCAGGTGCTGGTCGGCACCCCGAGCCGGCTGTCCTTCCCCTCCTCGCACGCCACGTCCACCACCGCGGCCGCGGTGCTCTACGGTGGGCTGCTGCGCCGTCGGCTCACTGGGGTGCTGGTGCCGCCGATGCTGGCCAGCCGGCTGGTGCTCGGCGTGCACTACCCGACCGACGTCCTCGCGGGCTCGGCACTCGGCGCGCTCATCGGCGCTGCGGTGCGGCGACGCCTTCGCAGGAAGGACCGTTCATGACCACCACCGCGCCCACCCCGGCCGAACCGGCGACCCGCCGGGCCAACCCCGTCGCCGGGCTGCTGCGCACCATGCGACCGCGGCAGTGGGTGAAGAACGTCCTGGTGCTCGCCGCGCCGTTCGCCGGCGGCGACATCGGCCAGCTCGGCGTGCTGGGCGACGTCGCGATCGCGTTCGCGGCGTTCTCGCTGGCCGCATCGGGCGTCTACCTGGTCAACGACGTGCTCGACGTCGAGGCGGACCGCGCGCACCCGACCAAGTGCAACCGCCCGATCGCGGCCGGCGTGGTCTCCCCGGCGGTGGCCATGGTCGTCGGGATCCTGCTCTTCGCGGGCGCGCTCGGGTTGTCGGTGCTTGCCTCGACCGACCTGCTCATCGTCACCGCGGTCTACATCGCGGTGCAGGTGGCCTACTGCCTGTGGCTCAAGCACCAGCCGGTGGTCGACATGTCCATCGTCGCCTCCGGGTTCCTGCTGCGCGCCATCGCAGGCGGTGCCGCCGCGGAGATCGAGCTGTCGCAGTGGTTCCTGCTGGTGGCGGCGTTCGGCTCGCTGTTCATGGTGGCAGGCAAGCGCTACGCCGAGATCCGGCTCGCCGAGCGCACCGGCGCGAAGATCCGCAAGTCGCTGGAACGCTACACCGCCTCCTACCTGCGGTTCGTCTGGACGCTGTCGGCCACCGTGCTGATCATGACCTACGGGCTGTGGGCGTTCGAGATCACCGAGCGGACCGCCTCGCGCTGGCCGGTGATCTCGCTGGTGCCCTTCGTCATCGCGGTGCTGCGCTACGCCGTGGACGTCGACGGTGGCAACGGCGGCGAGCCCGAGGAGATCGCGCTCGGTGACCGCGTGCTGCAGGTCCTCGGTGCCGCCCTCGTCGCCACCCTGGTCGCCGCGGTCTACCTGTAGCGCCCGCGGGTTCCCCGAGTGCCTCGCGTCCGTGAACTCGACAGCAGCGGGGTCGTTCGTGCCCTGAACCCCTCTCGTGTCGAGTTCAGGGATGACATCGCGCGACGAGCAGCTGGCGAGAGCTGTCCACAACCGGCTCGCTGTCCACAGCCCCTGTTCCGGCGGGTGGAGCTGGTCGGTGCGGGGCCGCGACGCTCGTCGTCATGCGAGAGTCCGGAGCACCGTTTCGTGGGTCCGTGGCCGTCCGCAGTGGCCACCTCAGCAAGGACGAACTACGCGGGCCGCGGTTTCGGCGGCTCTTCCCGGATGTCTACCAACCGGCAGCATGGCCCACGCACCTCACGAACCGTTCTCGCGGCGCGGCGCTGCTACTGAGCGGGGACGGGGTTCTCTCCGGGTACTCGGCGGCGGAAATGCTCGGCGCGGCATGCGCGCCGGCCGATGCCAACGTCGAAGTGACGGTGCCCGGCGGAGATTACCGTGAACGTCCCGGGCTGACGGTGCACCGCGAACTGCTGGCTTGCGACGAGGTCACCGTTGCCGATGGAGTGCCCGTCACCACGGCCGGGCGCACCGCGTGGGATCTCGCGCGATGGTTGCCCACCGTCGAGGCTGTGGTGGCGGTTGACGCGCTCGCCCGTGCGGGCCGATTCGACCCATACGCACTGTGGCGGATCCACGGGCGCTACCCGCGCGCGCGGTGGCGCCGTCGGGTGCCCGGGGTCATCGAACTGTCCGACCCCAAGGCGGAGTCGCCAATGGAGACCCGCAGCCGCCTGGTCCTGGTGCTGCGCGAGTTACCGCGACCGGAGGTGCAGTACCGGGTGTACGACGAGTACGGCGAGTTCGTAGCGCGGCTCGACATGGCCTACCCGTGGCTGCGCCTCGGCATGGAGTACGACGGGCGGGGACACCTCACGGCCTGGCAGCAGGCCGAGGATGCGCGCCGGGCCAACCGGCTGGACGAATGCGGCTGGTCGGTATTGCGGTTCACCTCCAATGCCGTGCTGTGTCACCCCGACGAGATGGCCCAACAAGTGCGCCGCACGATCGCCCGCCGGACTCGCCTCCTCCGGCTGTCGTGATCTCCGTGAACTCGACACCAGAGGTGTCGGACGAGTGCCAGAGCCCGCTGCTGTCGAGCTCACCGACGAGATGATGAGGTGGAATGGATCGTCGCCGAGCGTTCAGACGGGCAGCCGGCGGAAGATCGGGCGCGGCACGTGACGTAGTGCCGACATCACGAACCGCATCGGCGCGGGGGCCCACGCCTGCTCGCGGCCCTTGGCGACCGAGTCGACGATGACCTCGGCGACCTGCCCCGGGGTCACCGCCAGCGGCGCCGCGTCCATGCCTTCGGTCATCTTCGTGTGCACGAAGCCGGGCCGTACGACGCAGACCCTGATGCCCGCGGGGCGCAGCGCCTCGGTGAGCCCGGTGTAGAAGGCGTCCATGCCGGCCTTGGTGGAGCCGTAGACGAAGTTCGAGCGGCGCGCCCGCTCCCCGGCCGCCGACGACAGCGCCACCAACGCGCCGTGGCCCTGCCGCTGCAACGCCGAGGCCAGCGCGACGCCCACGGACACCGCGGCGACGTAGTTGACCTGCGCCAGCTCGACCGCGGTCGCCACGTCCGTCCAGGCCTTCTCCTGATCGCCGAGCAGCCCGAACGCCACCAGGCTGACGTCGATGTCGCCGTCGGCGAACGCCTTCTCGATCACCTCGTTGTGTGTCTGCGGCGCCAGCGCGTCGAACGGCAGCGTCGAGACGGTGCAGCCCTTGCCACGCAGCTGCTCGGCAGCGGCGTCGAGCCGTTCGGAGGGCCGGGCGGCGAGCACCACGCGCAGCGGCCGCCGGGCCGCGTAGCGCTGCGCCGTCGCGAGCGCGATCTCGGAGGTGCCGCCGAGCAGCAGCAGGGACTGGGGGTTGCCCACAGCGTCGATCACAGTTCCAGCCTTCTCGACAGGTCGGAGGAGAACACACCGTCGGGGTCGACGGCGGCGCGCAGCTTGCGCCACTCGTCGATCCGCGGGTACATGCGGTGCAGTGTGGCCGCGGAGGTGCGGGACTCCTTGGCGAGGTAGAGCCTGCCGCCGGCCTCGAGCACCTGATCGTCGAGGCGGTCGCACAGCGCGGCGAGGCCCGGGACGATCGGGAAGTCCACGGTGATCGTCCAGCCCGGCTCGGGGAACGACAGCGGGGCCTGGCTGGCCTCGCCGAAGCGCTTGAGCACGTTGAGGAACGACACGTGCCCGGAGCGCGCGATCTGCTCGACGATGCGGCGGAAGGTCTCCTCGGCTCCGAAGGGCACCACGAACTGGTACTGCAGGAAGCCGCGCGACCCGTAGGCCCGGTTCCACTCGCCCACCATGTCCAGCGGGTGGTAGAACGCGGTGAGGTTCTGGATCTCGCCGCGGCGGCGCCGGGGCGCCTTGCGGTACCAGGCCGCGCTCATCGCACCGAAGATCGCCTTGCTGGCCAGGCCGTTGGGGAAGATGTTCGGTGCCGTGAACAGCTGCGGCGCGTCGAACTTCAGCGGCGCGGACCGCAGCTTCGCGGGCAGCTCGTCCCGCCGGGCCAGCGACCCCCTGGTGAGCACCGCCCTGCCCAGCTTCGACCCGGTGGAGATCGCGTCGAACCAGGCGGCCGAGTAGTCGTAGCCGTCGTCCGAGCCGTCGGTGAGTAGTGCCATCAGCTCGTCGAGGTCGGCGGTGCGGTCGGTGTCGACGGCGAAGTACGCCGACTCGACCTGCTTGAGCCGCACCGTGGCGCGGACGATGATGCCGGTCAACCCCATGCCGCCGACGGTGGCCCAGAACAGCTCGTCGTCGGGGGTCAGCGTGCACAGCGAGCCGTCGGCGGTGATCAGGTCCAGCGAGAGCACGTGGTTGCCGAAGCTGCCCGCGGAGTGATGGTTCTTGCCGTGGATGTCCGGTGCGATGGCCCCCCCGACGGTGACCTGGCGGGTGCCGGGGAGCACCGGGATCCACAGCCCGAACGGCAGCGCCGTGCGCATCAGGGTATCCAGGCTCACGCCGGCGTCGACCACCGCGATCCCGGTCCCGGCGTCGATGGAGTGGATGCGGTTGCACCCGGTCATGTCGATCACCAGGCCGCCGGCGTTCTGCGCCGGGTCACCGTAGGACCGCCCGAGCCCGCGCGCGATCACCCCGCGACCGAGCGGTCCTTCCTGGCTCACGGATCGCACCGCCTGCTGGATGGACTCGATGGTCGGGTCGACGAGCACCCGCGCCGTGGTCGGTGCGGTGCGGCCCCAGCCGGACAGCGAGCGGATGACGGTCTCGGACATCGGCGCCGAGCCTACCGACGCCGCCGCCGCCCGCTGACCCGGGCAGCGGTACGGGCGATCAGCCGATGTACCTGCGCCCGCTGTAGGCCTCACCGGTGATCGTCGGCAACCGGGTCCACCCGGCGCGCTGCACCCGGTCCACCCGGAGATCGACCAGGCCAGCGGGATGGTCGTACCCGGCTCGCTCGACATGGCCCCAGTCCAGCGTCGGCACGCCCTGCGGCGACAGCGCCGAGGGCAGCTCGACCCACTCCACGATCCGGTCGACCTGCACGAGCGTGCCGCCGTTGCCCGGGAGCACGGTGTTGTCCTCGGTCGCATGCTCCAGGCCGTCCCCGGCCCGCAGCCGTATCTCGGGCGGCTGCACGATCCCGTGCGCGATGGCGATCTGGTCCGCGCACGGCCACAGCGCCGCGGAGGCCTGGTCGGCGAGCACCGGCCGCCCCGAGGTCACCGCGGTGACCGGGCGCTGCTCGACGAGGCGGGGTTGCGCCGCGGCCACCCGGCCGGCGAGCAGGTCCCCCGTCAGCTCCGCCCCGCCCACCGGGGGACCGAGCCCGCGCCCGGCGGTGACGAGCACCCCGACGTCACCGGCGAGCCCGCAGGGCGATCCGGTCAGCGCCTGCACGTTCGCCAGCGCCACCGACGGACCGGGGTACTGCCGCAGCGGGGCGTAGCTGAACACCGCGAGCATCAGCACCACGGCCAGCCCGACGGCCGCGCCGAGCAACGCCCGGTCGGGGCTGAGC
>JBOHGT010000404.1:0-1880 GCA_050700385.1 Pseudonocardiaceae bacterium
CTTGTCTAGCAGGTCGGCTAGCTCGTCCCGCTGGCCGATGGTCAGGGTGGCGAGATCAGTGCTGGTCAGGGGGATGCGTCGGTGGACATGGGCGGTGCCTCTCCATGTGGTCGTCCCCGGCCAGTCCGCCGGGGTACATAGAGGTTGTCTCAGCACCCAGTGCCTACTCCACCAGGACGCCGAGCGGCCACCCGCGGACCCGACCGCCTACGAGAAGTGGGGCTGGCCGGTGACGGCCTGCGGGGATCAGGTACTGCTCACACTCGACGCCGAAGCGACCGCGCTGGCCCTGCCCACGGGACTGGTCGAGGCCGTCACCCCGATCCTGGCGGCCCTCGACCGCTCGGCGCCCGTGCTGGTGCACCCCGGCGCACCACAGCATCGGGTGCTGCTGGCCGGTGAGCCGTTCGGGGTCCCGCTGCCATGGCCGGCGGGCGTGCACACCGTCACTGGTGCGCTGCCGCTGCCGCCCAGTACCACCCCGCTCGGCCCGATCACCTGGCACCAGCCGCCCAGCACTCCTGATCTGAGGACCTGCCGGGAGATCGACATCTTCGGCGCGGTCCGCACGACACTACGAGCTGCGGCCCACGCCCAGGACAGGTCCATATGAGTGCTACCGCGCTCGAACGAAGCACCGAGCAACGGAGCGGCTGATGGTCCTCGCGACTCTCGTCATCGTCGTGCTGGCTGTCGTGACCATCGGCGTCGACCTGCTGAGCGCGATGCGTGACTGGCCGCCACGTCAGAGCCCCCTGCGGTGATGTCCCAGCTGAACGGCGTGCTCGCCAGCCTGCTCACCGGCGCCGTGCTCGTGTTCTACGTCGAACTGCGGGTGCGCAGCCGCACCCGCCGAATCTGCAGCTGCGACCCGATCTTCCGCAAACTGCGCAACGGATGAGTCCGCCTCACGCTCGACGACCTGCTCAGCTCCAAGTCATTCCCCGCAACAGGCAGGCACGCCCGGGACCGCAGCCGGCAACATCGCGTCCCGATGCCCGACTCCGACCACGACAGCACCCTCCCGAGCCTGCCCCGCCGCCCCGGAACGCCGCGACACCGACGTAGGCCTGGAATCCCCGACGAGTAGCCCGGCACAGCCCAGCCCCCGCGCCGAGCTCTCACTCTCCGGCAAGCCTGCCTGTCGGGTCAGCGACGCCGGCTCGGATGTCTGTCCACAGGCCCCGCGCCCGGGACTTCATCGGCGTCACACCCCCATGAGACGATCCGGAGCGGATCGAGGAGGAGGGCGCTCGTGCCGGGAGTTCGGTTGGAGTGGGACGGCAAGGCGGCGGAGGTATCAAAGCTACGGTTGCCGCTGCAGGTCGTGGAGACGGTCAACGCCTCACGTGCCGACCGCGGCACACTTTCCTTCGACCGCGATCCCGACGACGGGTGGCGCAACAAGCTGATCTGGGGTGACAACCTCCACGTGCTGGCCTCGCTGGCCGAGGAGCTGGCCGGCCAGGTCGACCTCATCTACATCGACCCACCGTTCGACTCGCGGCAGGACTACAAGGTCCGCATCGCCGTCGGCGACGGAGGTGATGCCGCCGACCAGGATCTGGTCAAACTCTCGTCCGTGCTGGAGGAGAAGGCGTACCGCGACACGTGGGGCAAGGGTGTCGAGAGCTACCTGCAGATGCTCTACGAGCGGCTTGTGCTGCTCCGGGAGCTGCTCTCGGACCGCGGTTCTTTGTTCTTGCATCTCGCCCCCAACGTCAGTCATCTGGCTCGTGTCCTGTTGGATGAGATATTCGGCGCTGACAACTTCCGCGCAGAGATCAGGTGCGAAAGCGGAATCTCACGGTGACGCTCACCGACTTCGTGCTGCCGAACCCGGACCTCGTGCCGGCCTCGGTGCGCAGCAAGATCAGCGG
>JBOHGT010000405.1:0-10598 GCA_050700385.1 Pseudonocardiaceae bacterium
CGTGCAGCCGGACCAGGTAGTCGATGGTGGTGACGATGTCGTCCTCGGTGAGCACGCCGGAGCCGTTCGGCAGGTCGAGGCCGAGCTTCTTGTTGACCTTGTAGCGGCCCACCTTGGCCAGGTCGTAGCGCTTGACCTTGAAGAACAGGTTCTCCAGCAGGGTCTGCGCGCTCTCCTTCGTCGGCGGCTCGCCCGGGCGCAGCTTGCGGTA
Source organism: Pseudonocardiaceae bacterium (assembly GCA_050700385.1). Taxonomy (GTDB): domain Bacteria; phylum Actinomycetota; class Actinomycetes; order Mycobacteriales; family Pseudonocardiaceae; genus WHSY01. The sequence goes on from JBOHGT010000405.1 coordinate 212, forward strand.
GATGTCGAGCAGCGCCTCGTCCGGCCCGCCGGTGTGGTCCTTCTCCAGGGTGGCCAGCAGCGTCTCGGAGTGCGCGAAGCGCTCGGCGATCTGCTCGCTGGTCCAGCCCAGCGCCTTGAGCAGCACGGTCACCGGCTGGCGGCGCTTGCGGTCGATGCGGACGCCGACGGTGTCACGCTTGTCGACATCGAACTCGAGCCACGCCCCCCGGCTTGGGATGATCTTGACGCTGTAGACGTCCTTGTCGGTCGCCTTGTCCACCGCGTGGTCGAAGTACACGCCCGGCGAGCGGACCAGCTGGGAGACCACGACACGCTCGGTGCCGTTGATGATGAAGGTGCCCTTGCCCGTCATCATCGGGAAGTCACCCATGAACACCGTCTGCGACTTGATCTCGCCGGTGTTGTTGTTGGTGAACTCCGCGGTGACGAACAGCGGCGCCGCGTACGTCATGTCCTTGTCTTTGCACTCCTCGACGGGGGCCTTGACCTCGTCGAAGCGCGGGTCGGAGAAGGACAGGGACATCGAGCCGGAGAAGTCCTCGATCGGGGAGATCTCCTCCAGGACTTCCGCCAGGCCGCCCTTGGGGTCCTCGTCGCCTGCCTCGACCCGGCGCTGGAACCAGTCGTCGGAGCCCACCAGCCACTCGAACGACTGGGTCTGCAGGTCGAGGAGGTCCGGCACTTCGAGCGGTTCACGGATCTTGGCGAACGAGACCCGGGTGGGGGCCCCCGGGAGACGCCCGTTGATCTTGTTCGCAGTGGTCTTGTTACGGCCACTGATCTTGTTACTCGCAGTGGAGTTGTTCGCAGCAGAGGTCTTGGTCGCGCGGGAGACTGCCAAGATGCGTCCTTCCGAACACTAGCGCTGCCGAGCGTCGCGACTGCTCTCTCGGGCCGATCTGTTCGGTCCCCGCCGCCGGACGCCGCCGATGCTGTTGTCTGTGCGCAGCCCAACACGGCCCCATGACCTGGGGGCATGCGGAGTGAAGGCAGCGCAAAGGAGCAGTCTAGCCGGAAAGACGGCGACTGTCCAGCGCCGGTGTACAGACCCGGCGTCAGCGTGTCACAAGCGTGACCCGCGGCGGGCTTCACGTCAAGGGGTCGCACTCGATCAGTGGTGCCCTGAGCGCGACCAGCGGCTCCCGTCGCGATCGGCCCGACCGATCGACCGCACCGATGGGGGCGACGGCCGTCAGTTGCTGTCCACGTCAGCGATCTTCCACCGGCCGCCGACCCGCTCAGCGCTGACTGTGAGCCGGCCCGCCGCGACGAGCTGCTCGGCGTCCACACCCCGGGTGGCCTGCTGGTCGAGGAACACCACCACGGTGGCGCGGTCCCCGTCGAGCACCTTCACCGCGGCGCTGGCCACCGTCGCGGTCACGACGGCCTGCTGTGGTGGGGCGAGCTCGCGGACCTGGCCGAACAGCTCGCCGAAGTCTCCGGCGAACTTCCCGGTGATCACCTGGCGGGCGGCCCGCTCGTTCTCGTCGAGCCGGCTGAAGTCGTAGGAGTACACCGTCTCCAGCGCGTCGCCGACCTGCCCTGCGACCTGCGCGGTGGTGCCCACGTCGACCAGTGCGGTGTTCTGCGCGGAGCCGGAGTCCCACAGCTGGTTGGCCTCACCCCGGAACCATGCCGCCAACCCGGCTGCGATCACCAGCACCGCCACCAGCGCGACCAGCGCGGCGACCGGGGTACGACGGCGTTCTGACACGTGGTCCCCACTTCCGGGCGGTGGTGCGTCGATCACTTCGGCGGTCCCGAGCCGGGCTGCGCAGCGGCACACGCGCCTGGCACGGGTGTCGGCGCGCCGCCGACCGGGCCCACGTTGCTCACCTTCCAGCCGGCATCGGTACGAGCCATCTCCAGCTGCAGGCGCTGCCGCCGGCAGGTCGGTTCTCCCTGCTCGGGCATGCTCGTGACGTCGAGCCCGACCAATACCCGGGCCGTTCCCGCTCGCAGGTCGAGTTCGGCAACCGCGCCATCGACGATACGGGCCTCGGTCTTGCTCCTCGCCCTGGTGATGGCTTCGGCGTAGGTCTTCCGGTTGGCCCGCAGCTCATCCAGGACCGGCCCGGTGGACGACTGCACCCAGAGCGCCAGACCCTGCTCGACTCGCTGGTGGTCCAGCGTGTTGAGGTTGATCGCGGCCTGCTGGGCCTGCCGCAGCACGATGTCCCGGGTCGTGGCCAGCTCGAGCGACTCGTCGTGCGCCGCGCGGTACCAGGAGATGCCGTACCAGCCGGCGGTGCCGGCCGCGATCACGGCGAGCACCGCGACCACCAGCACGGCAGTCCGCAGCGGGCCGCCCCTGGCGAGACCGGCGACCGTGGCACCGAGCCTGCTCATGGCACCCCAGGCTAGCCGTTGCGGACGGCAGGGGCCGCGCCCGCCCAGGCCTGCCGTGGCCAGCGACGGCCCCCGCCAGCATCGTAGGATGTTCCCACCAGCTGACGAACGAAGATGCCCAGGTGGAACTGCCAGCTCCCATGTCGTCGAAGGATTGTGAATGCTACGGGTCGCGGTACCGAACAAAGGGTCGTTGCACGGTCCTGCCATTGAGCTGCTGAGCGCGGCCGGATACCGGGTGCATCGCGAGGCCAAGGCGATGTTTGCCACCGACGCCACCAACGACGTGCAATTCGTGTTTCTGCGGCCGGCGGATATCGCCCGCAATGTCGGGCAGGGGGTGCTCGACGTCGGGATCACCGGACAGGACCTGCTGGCCGCTGCCGGCACCGTGGACACGACCACCGAGCTGCTCGCGCTCAACTTCGGTGTCTCGTGGTTCTCCTTCGCGGCCCCGTTCGGTGTGGCGGCCTCGATCGCCGACCTGGATGGCAAGCGAGTGGCCACCTCGTTCTCCGCGCTGGTGAGGCAGGCGGCGGCCACGGCCGGCATCCACGTCGAGCACGTCGAGCTGGACGGCGCGGTGGAAACCGCGGTCGAGCTGGGCCTGGCCGACGCGATCGCCGATGTGGTGGAGACCGGTGCCTCGCTGCAGGCCGCGGGCCTGCACACGGTCGGTGAGCCGATCATGCGGTCCGAGGCGGTCCTGGTACGTGGAGCCCACGGCGTGCTCGCGCCCAGCAGCGAACGGGCTGCTGAGGTCCTGATCCAGCGGCTGCGCGGAGTCTTGATCGCGCGGCAGTACGTGATGATGGAGTACAACTGCCCGCTGGCCGTGCTCGATGCGGCACGGACGATCACGCCCGGGATGGAATCGCCCACCGTGTCCCCGCTGGACGAGGAGGGCTGGGTCGCGGTGCGGGCGATGGTGCTGCGGGCGCAGGCGCAGGGCGTGATGGATCGGCTGTGGGCTGCGGGGGCTCGGGCGATTCTGGTGACACCGCTGGAAGCCTGCCGGCTGTAGTCCCTAAGGCGGCGCCGCGCTGTAGGTAGGGCGGGCTACCGCATGGTGCGTCGAGCCGGCCCAGTCCGAGCTTCTGGCTCACGAGTGGACGGTGAACGCGGGAGACGAGCGGCGCAAGCGCGACCAGCCGAGTGGGAGGACGACATGAGCAGCCCAGGCAACCGCGGCAGGAGTCGTCGCCCCTATCCGGCCGCACGTCGTTCTTCCCGCCACCGGGGCATCCATGGCCGCGGGGCACGAACTGGTCGAGGACTGACCAGCCGGAACATCCCCGTCGCAATCCGCGCCGCGCGCATCGGTCTGATCGCAGCGGTTATCGGTCTGATCGGTGCGATGATCGGCCCCGTAGGATCGGTCATCGCGGATTTCCTACGAAGTGATGGGTCCCCGAAGGCCAAGCAACCGGTGCCGGTTCTCCCCCTAGACAGCCCGCCGGGGATGAGGCCCGCCCCGACGTGTGAGGGCTGCGCCTCCGGGACGACGTATTCGGAACAGGCCAGCCCCACCGGATCTGGCGCCAGAACCTTCGCGAATCCGTATACTTACGGGGGCGCCAGCGACCGCGTGGCTCCCGGCCAGTACGTGGACGTGGTGTGCAAGCTGTATGCGTTCAGCAGCCCGAGCGTTGACCCAGGATACTGGTACTTGCTCGCCAGCCCGCCATGGAACGGTCGCTACTACTCACCCGCCAACAGCTACATCAACGGCGGCCATGGCCGCGATACTGACTTCAGAGTGCCCGACTGCTGCCCACCGGATCGGCCATGCTGACAGTCGACCGGCCCCACCTGTACGCGCACTGCGGGCGCTGCCGCGTCCAGGCACCAGCGCGTCAACGCTTGCTCGGTGTGCCGAGCCCGAAACGGTGCCAGAGCGCGCTCCGCCGCGCTCCCCCAGCACGGCGCGATCGTCACGACCGCCGTCACTGCGAACACCCTCAAGAGCGCGCGGGTCGGTGCCCACGGCCGATCGCCCCTACCTCCTGCTCCTGCGCGTTTGACCTGCACCAGCCGGAAGGACTGAGCTCGTGGACCGTGCCCGCCACCTGCTGGCGGCGACCGGCCTGCATCAAGTGACGCTGCGCTGCGCCGACGGCGCACAGGGCGCTGCACTGGACGCCCCGTTCGACCGGGTCATCGCCTGGACCACGGCGCCCGCGTTACCAGCGTCGTGGATCGAGCAACTCGCACCCGGCGGCCTCGTGGTCGCACCGGTCGCGCTGACACCCTTGAGCAAGACCGGAGCCGGCGTCATCGTGGCACTCGACGGGCACGGCCCGGAGTGCGGCGCGCTGTTCCAGGCCAGCTACGTCGAGATGCACGACCAGGTGCTGACCCAGTGGGACGTCCCGCCCTACGGCGCCGACGCCGTCCGGCTCGACGCGAAAGGCCGGTGGTGGTGGCTGTCCGCCGAACACCTCCGCGGCACGGCCTGCTCATGGGTCGGCGACGCGCTCCTCGACGCGCTCATCAGTGACGCCGGCACGGTCAGCGGCCCGTTGCGTGCCGGCGAAGCCGTGCACGACTTCCGCAGCTGGTTGCTCGCGGCCAGCCCGGCCGGCCTCACGACCGCCGCTCTCGGCAGACCCCTGTGGCGGATCGGGTACTCCGGTCCGGACGGCGCCGCCCTGCTGAACACCGTCGACGGCACCGACACCGTCACCGCCGGGACCGGCGACCACCACCAGATCGTCGCCGGCTGGGCCGAGGACTGGCGTCGCGCGGGCAGGCCGGGCCTCGACGCTCTCCAGCCCCACCTGACGCGAACCACCACTGGGTGGCTCGTGCGCGCCCGCCCCGTGCGATTGTGATCTGGCCAGTCGACGGCTCAGTCTCGCAGGCCGAGCCCGACGCGCAGTCAGCCGTGACCGATACCATGACAGGCCGTGAGACTGCCCCTTCGACCGGGCCAATTGATCTTAGGAGAGTTGTCCAGGCCCGACGGACTGGACGATTGCGGCACTCCGCCGCGCACGTGCTCGCCCAGGCTGTCCAAGACCTCTACCCGGAGGTGAAACTGGGCATCGGCCCGCCGATTGAGGACGGGTTCTACTACGACTTCGATGTCCCCACCCGTTCCAATCCGACGACCTCGAGCGCATCGAGGACCGCATGCGGGAGATCGTCAAGGCTGGGCAGCGGTTTCAACGCAGGGGCTTCCCGTCACTGGAGGCAGCCAGGGCGGAGTTGGCGGACGAGCCGTACAAGCTGGAACTCACCGAGATCAAGGGCAAGGTCGACCCCAGCGAGGTCATAGATGTAGGCGACGGGGAGCTGACTATCTACGACAACGTCGACCAGCGCAGCGGGGCAGGTGTGCTGGTCGGATCTGTGCCGTGGTCCGCATCTTCCGTCCACCAAGCTGATCGGCGCGTTCAAGCTCACCCGCAACGCTGCGGCCTACTGGCGGGGCGACGAGAAGAATCCTCAGTTGCAGCGGATCTACGGCACCGCGTGGCCGACTCGCGACGAGCTCGAAGACTACCTGCGCCGGCTGGAGGAGGCCGCCAAGCGCGACCACCGCAGGATCTACCGCAGGATCGGCGAGGACCTGGACCTGTTCACGTTCAGCCCCGAGGTCGGGAAGGGCCTGCCACTGTGGATGCCTAACGGCACGATCATCCAGGACGAACCGGAGGAATGGGCTCGGCAGACGGAACGCCGCCTGGGGTACCAGCGGGTCGCCACCCCGCACATCACAAAGGACGCCCTGTACTATCTGTCCGGTCACCTGCCCTACTACACCGATGACCTGTACTCGCCGATCGACATCGAGGGCGAAAAGTACTACCTGCGGCCGATGAACTGCCCGCACCATCACATGGTGTACCGGGCGCGGCCCCGCTGGGCTCCCATGAGCGGTTCATCGGGTTCCTGACCGAGCACTTCGGCGGCGCGTTCCCCGTCTGGCTCCCCCCCGGGCAGGTCCGCGTCATCCCGATCATGCCCGACCTCATCGACTACACCTACAAGGTCCGCGACGTCGCATTCGACGCAGGTTTGCGCGTGGACGTCGACGCCAGCGACGCACGGCTGACGCCAAGATCCGCACGGCCGTGACCCGGAAGATCCCGCTGATCCTTGTCGTGGGTCGCCGCGAGGCCGAGCAACAGACCGTATCCGTGCGCTACCGCTCCGGCGAGGAGACAGCCATGACCGTGGATGCCTTCATTGAGCATGCCCTGGACCTCGTGCGCAGCAAGAGCCTGGAAGGCGCCGGCCTCGAGCACGTACTCGCCCATCCGTGGTCTCGAGGTTGCCGAAGGGCTGCGTCCCCGGCGCGGTGGCGGCGGGATCGTCAGTGCCAAGCGCTACTGTGAGCGTGTCCCGGGAGGGGGTGCGGGGTGTCGTACAAGCCGGTGGTTGCCGCGGCGCTGAGTGGCGCAACGCTTCGGCAGCTGTCGTACTGGCGATCGTCTCGATCCACCGAGGCGCCGCTGCTGGCGCCTGAGGTACATAGGCCGAGGTCGCGGGTGTCGTACTCCTTTCGCGACGTGGTGGCGCTTCGAACCTTCGTCTACCTGCGATCTCGGGACGTGTCGCTGCAGCGGGTTCGCAAGGCCGTGCAAAGCCTGCGGGAGATGGGCGCGACCGAGCACCTGTCCTCGTATCGGCTCGTGGCCGTCGGTCGCGACGTCGTATGGAAGATCTCCGACGACCTCGCGATGGACCTCACTCGTCGCCCGGGTCAGCAGGTGATCGCTCAGATGGTGGACATTCTCGCTGCATTTCGCGGCATGCACGATCGCGAGGTGGTGGAGTTGTACCGCCCCAAGCCCGGGGTGGCGGTGGACCCCGAGATCCGCGGCGGGTACCCGGTGATCATGGGGACCAGGTGCCCTACGACATGGTCGCGAGCTTGCTAGAAGACGGGGTCACCGCTGAGGAGGTGGCAGGGTTCTACCCGGCCGTCAGCGCGAGTGCCGCCCGAGGCGCGCTCGCGTTCGCGCGCTACGTCGAGGGCTACCGCGAATCGGTAGGCGCTTGATCCTGCGATGAAGCTCCTGCTCGACGAGGACGTCCCGGTATAGCCGGGTCCTACCTGATGATCACCGTGATCGCGGCTTCCTCGGCCAGCCGAGCGGCGACCGGGACACCCGCCGGGGTCAGCTCGGCACTGCCGCCGGTGGCCTCGGTGCCGCCCCACTCGGTCGTGGTGCGCTGAACGTCCCGGACAGTGACGATGCCGAGCGCCGCGAGCCGGTCGAAGTGGTCGCGGACCCACCCGGCGACGAGGCCGCGGCCGGACACGTTCAGCCGCCGGTTCCACGTCACGTGCGCTACCACCCTCTCCGCCATCTTGTCGATCGACATCGGCTCACCGTCGGCGTGGCTGCCGAGCAGCTCGCCGAGCAGTTGCCTGGCGCCTTGGTCGACGAAGTCGCGGACCCGCGCCATCGACGTCAGATGCGGCGAGAGGAACCCGGACAACCCGCGGTCCACGGCCGCGTCGACCAGGCGATCGACGGCCTCGACGGCCGGCAGGTCGGTCCACCCCGCGACTGCCACCACTCGCCCGCGGTGGCGCCGCACCACCCGCGCGTCCAGCGCGAGCTGCACCAGCCAACTCAGCACCGGCAGGTCCTCGGCCGAGCGCAGGGTGCGCCGGTGGCTGCCGATCTGGACATCGGGGGTGTCCCCGGTGCCGAGCACGTCGACCAGGTGCCGGGCGTCGTCCAGCCGCAGGTTGCCCTTCCGGGTCAGCGGCCGCCCGGGAGCGGCGCAGAATTCGTGCAGCCGGCGCAGCTGGTACAGCGCCAGGGATGCCGCGGCCGACTCGACCCGCAGCGCCGGGTCGGGCAGCCGGACCGGGCCGACCCGCGTGCTGAACGTGGGCCTCTCGACGGCGGGCGGCCTCATGCGCACAGGCCAGCGCCGAGCAGCCATTCGGCGTACTCCTCGACCAGCTCCTCGCGCCGGGCCTGGAAGGCGTCCTCGTCCTCGGCATCACAGCTCATCCGCACCCCACAGAGGATGCCACCCGGGTGGTCGGTTCGCCGCGGGCAGATGCACGCTCACGCCGTTCTGCTTCACAGCCAGAGCGTCAACTGCTCGGTGATCGTGCTGACGGTTTCCTCGGTGGCGGTGCTGACCAGCTGGCCGAACCGCTGAGTCGAGACGGTGCGCACCGCCTCACACATGGCCCAGCTCTGCCGGTTCAGGCAGTCGTCGGCGACGGCGATGTGATGCGGGAACCCGCGCTCGCGGGTGGTCAACGGCACGACAATGGCTTGGCGGATCGGCAGGGCATTGAACCGGTCGCTGGACACCACGATGCAGGGCAAGGCGCCGCGCTGCTCGTTGGCCACCGTGGGGTCCAGCGCCACCGACCAGATGTCCGCGCTGAACCCTCACGCGTTGTACTCCGGCCACTCCTCCGCAGCCGTCGCATCAGGCTCGCCGGCGGACGTCTGGGCCAGCTCACCGAGGTAGTCCTGCCAGCCGTCCGGGTCGGTCCGCTGGATCCGCTCGTAGGCGGCCTCGATCTCGGCCCAGTGGCGAGCTGGCCGATGTTGCGGTCCCGGAACGCCTCGAAACGGGCCCCGTAGTCCACCGATGGCGCGATGCCATCGACGCGGACGATCTCGGTCACCACAGCTTGGAGACGACAGGTACGTGCTCGAACAGCCGTCGGCCCTTGACTTCGGCGACAAGGTCCTCCTCGTCGGTGTCTCCAGCCGGAACGTTGATCGCTCGAAGCGGTCGAAGCAGGTGTCGAACTCTTCGAAGTTCATGCCGGCAGCTCTTCCTGGATGATCGTGCGGGCGTACTCAAAGTACCTCAGATGTCTACCATGGGGTGAACAGCACAAGCACTAGGGTGGCTTGGGGGTGGGCCGGAGCATGGACCTCGTGTACTGTCAAGGTGCCGATCTATGCCAGGAGCTTGCTGGCGGAGCCGATGTAACTTTCACCAGAGTCTACGAAGGATGTCCAACCTCGCGGGTTATCACAGACACCGACTTCTTCACGCTAGTTGCAGATCTGTCGCCACTTGTCTTTGGTCACCTGCTCCTACTGCCAAGAAGACACTACCTGTCCTTCGCACAGGTCATCGTCGATCACAAGTCGCTGGTGACTGAGATCGTCACTTGGCTGACTCCGCTATACGAGGAAACCTTCGGACCGCTCGTAATCATGGAACACGGTTCTTCATCTGGAGCCGACCACAGCGCCTGCATAACGCACGCGCATTGGCACATACTGCCAGTCGACGGAAGTAGAGTGGACGAGATAATGCTGGACGATGGTCTAACACCACAAGACCTTGAAAAGCTCGATCAACTCGGGCAACCTCCATGGACAGAATCAGCATATTTCCTCTGCTCGTACGACGAACATCACCGGCTGTACACCACCGCTAACACTCTGCCGCGGCAGTACCTCCGATCTGTCGCAGCCCGAACGCTATCAATCAGGGAGCCAGAGTGGGACTATACACTCGTTGTCCGCAAACACTTGCTCAAGGCCACGTTGGACCGCGCAGAGCGATGGACTTGTATGCCTTGAGAAAAGTCTTACGTCAGCATCGTCAGACCACTCCGAGATAGGTGTACCAGATGACAGATCAATGTTCCGGTGCGTCAGATGAACCGAGCCGTCTCGAACAGATCGTCGCTAAGGTATTCTCTACCGATCGCCAACCAACGGTAGTGGTGTCCGACACCGCGAAAACTTCTCTAGCCGAAGGTGCCGACTCGCAGGACGACTGTGCCGTATTTCACATGCACGGAAGTCAAGACCTAGTTGTCGGCTCGGACTACATAAGGGGCCCGAAGTTTCGGCTATTCGAAATGGGACTTCTAAGTGAACGCGACCTAGGGTACTATCTCGTTGCCGCGAACGTTAGTGACATTGCGGCGATGGGCGCTGCGCCAATTGGCGTTCTAACAGTAGTCCGGTATCCGGCCGAAATGTCGGACGAGTCTTTTTCTTCAGTTCTATATGGCATTCGAGAGGCGTGTGACTACTTCAACGTACCCAACGTCGGAGGAGACATCGGCGGCGCCGAAC
>JBOHGT010000406.1:0-2171 GCA_050700385.1 Pseudonocardiaceae bacterium
CTCGACGATCTCGGCGGCGATGACCTCGGGTGGCTGCAAGCGCTCGCCGTCGTCGAGGTCGGGGTCGCGCAGCCAGGTGATGTCCAGGTTGGCCTTGTCCCTGGCGACGAGCTCGTCGTAGCCGAACGCCTTGAACCGCTCGGTCTGGGCCCGGTTCTCCAGCGGCTCACCGGGCCGGTAGGACGTGACGAAGTCGTCGAGGTGCGCGGCGGCCAGTTTGCGCTGCCGCAACGTGAAGTGCTGCCCGGTGCGGAAGTCATAGACCCACAGCTTGCTCGTCCACGGCCGATCCAGGCGCACCTGCCGCTTGTCGAAGAACAGCACATTGTCCGGCACGACCACGGCGGCACGCCCGCCGGCGCGAGACTGGGTGTCCTCCGCGCCCCCGCGGACCGGTGGCGGTCGGTGTCGTCGCGTGCCAGTAGCATCGCGGCCACACGTTCCACAAGCCCGCCATCGGAAAGGGGCATCGCTGTGGACTCCGCCGAGGACAGGCCGGCGATTGGGGAACGCATCCGGGAGCTGCGCCGGGGCGTGTACTCGCAGGTCGACCTCGCGACTGCTGCCGATGTGAGCGTGGATGTGATCCGCAAGCTGGAGCAGGGCCGGCGGCAGACGGCGTCGATCGGCACGCTGCAGCGCATCGCGCGCGTGCTGGACGTCGATATCGTCGACCTGCTGGGTCGCTCGCGCCCGGTGCCGTCCGGCGGTGACGATCGAGTGCGGATGTTGGCGATCCGCGACGCGCTGACCAGCGTGGACGATCTCCTCGGCGAGCTGGACGACATCGACGCTCCCGACCGTGGCGAGTTGGACCGCTCGGTCACCTACGCCTGGGGCGCCTTCTGGTCAGGCCGCTACGGCGTGCTCGCCGCGATGCTTCCCCGGCTGCTGGCCGAGAGCCGCGCCGCGCTGCACCATGCTCCTGCTGGCGCGGCCGGGCACGCCGCCGACCTTGCCGCGCAGGTGCACCAGCTCGCGGCGAGTATGTTGCTGCGTTGTGACGAGGCTGACCTGGGGCATGTGGCGGCCCGGGAGTCGCTGCGGTTAGCCGCTATGACGTCGGACTCGCTGCGCGACGCCGCCATGCGCTGGACATTGGGCCACGTGCTCCTCCGGCAAGGCCGGTGCTTTGACGCTGAGCGGGTGGCGGTTGCCGGCGCTGAGGTGTTCCAGCCACACGGTGACGCGAGCACACCGGAGCTGTCGGTCTATGGCGGGTTGTTGCTGCGTGGCGCGACTGCGGCCGCCCGCGACGGCCGCGCCGGTGCTGCCGCGGCGCTGCTCGGCGAGGCGGGCGAGGTGGCCGAGCGCACCGGGGTCGACCGAACCGACTACGAGGTGGTGTTCGGGCCGTCGAACTGGGTGATGCAGTCCACCGATGTCGCTGTGGTCGGTGAGGACTACGCGCCGCAGCCACGGTGGCGCGTCGGATGCCGCACGGCTCCGCGCTGCCGCTGGCCGCGCGGTCTCGACACCTCGCCGATGTCGCGCATGCGCAGCTGCGGCTGGGCAACGACCGGGCCGCCGAGGCGGCGCTGCTGACCGTGGAGCGCGGAGCCCCGGAGTGGACAGCGCACCACCGGCTGCCACGCGTGCTCGTTGGTGAGTTGCTGACCCGTCGGCGTCCCTCGGTGGCGCTGCGCGAGCTGGCCGGGCGACTCGGCGTCACCGCGGGTGCGACGATGCTGCACCCCTCCGAGGAGTAGGGCACCAGGTTCTACCCTGTTCACGCCGTTGGCGGCCAGGGTCAGGGCCATGATCTAATCGCCGCCGGGCAACGCCGCTCGGCCGCCGAAGTGGCGCGGATGCGCCTCGCCGCCGAAGTACTCCTCGATGTCGAGCGCCGGAGAGTCAAGGGGGTTGCGGTAGCTGTAGGCGCGGCGGGTGAGCAGCCGCAGATGCGTGTTGGTGGCCTCGGAGCGGGCGCCCGGCAGGCCGTTGCTCGACAGCGTCGAGGATCACCGGGTGATGGTCTTGGCGAGCTTGACGAACGTGGGAAGTCGGCCACGTCGGGCCCAGGCGATCCAGCCGGTCAACAGCGGGAGGTGGCTCCGGCTCTGGTGGGCGAGTAGCTGGTCCTCAGCCGGCGAGGCGGCCAGGGTCGGACCCGCGCGAAGATCCGGGGCGCTGCACGAGCTCGAGGTCCTCGAAAGGCACGGTGAGCACGT
>JBOHGT010000407.1:0-4572 GCA_050700385.1 Pseudonocardiaceae bacterium
AGCACCATCTGCGCCCTCGACGACACCGACCCGTCATATGCCTCCGACCTGAGAGCGGCTTGAAGCTCAGTGCGATCTTGTTCTGAAAGACTCATGGGGAATATGGTCTCACGCCACGCCCTCAATGTAAAGTCAAACATATCTGCCGACACTAGGAAAGCACATCGGTGTGATCAAATGAATTCGAATCCTCCAGTACCGCCCGTGCTAACAGGTTGCCGAGAACTGGAGCGAGTTTGAACAGATTGTGGCCGTAAACGGCGAATACGGCTCCGTTTCGTAAGATCTTGAAGCCGTCGCCCAGTCCGGGCGTTTCTGTGCAGTACAGCTGGCCAATAATTTGTGGCTCTATGGCGTCAAGGTTTTCCTGTACATACTGCACAACCAAATCTCGCGAGGCGGCAATAGCCTTATCGGGACCTATTTCCCAGGCAGTTTGGTCTGGATCTATGTGTCCGCCGACAGCCCACTCTCCTCGTGCGCTCATATGCTGATAAGTACTGAGGCGGTCTTCGGACTTATCAATCCAACATTGCAACAACGCCGGCTGGCGCATGACGAACGCGAATCGGACATGGTGGACGAGAGCGCTGGGAGTATAGATACCAACTTGAGCGGCGAGATAGCAGGTATTTGAGCCGGCAGAAATGATTATAGCGTCAAAATCGGTCCACCCCCCAAGACTCCAAACTCGTGCGCCGTGCTGCCCATTCTCGAGGGCATATACAGGCTCAGCTCTGACAACACCTCGTGTCACCCCGGTCAAGTATTCGGCGACCATTTCCGCATCAATGACTCCACCGGCGTGATCAATAAGAAGCTCCGAGGGTAGTGCGCGCGATGGAAGTCGCAGCCGGTTTGAATCTTGACCGACGATGCTAAAATATGCTCCGGCGTCCTGCATCGCTGACGCCCAAGTATGCATTTCGCCACCGCTAATTACGCACTCGCTTGCGTCGATTAGGGCAGCGCCCGCCTCTTCCTCCCAGCGGCCGAACCCCGTGCGCGCTAACTGTGCAAGCCGCACGAGCTCAGGCGTAGGGTGGGTCACGCGGAAAATTCTCGACGCGCCGGATGAACGTTCAGACATTGGATCACCCTTGTCATAGCACGTTACGTCAACGCCCAGATTGAGCAACTCTGCCGAGGCACTTAGTCCAACAACACCCGCACCGATGACGGCTACCTTCATACGACATCCCCTTCACTGGCGATCGACTTGTGGGATATGCATTCGAGAGCGGCCAAGTTGTCGATGTACTGTGAGAAGTGACTCCGAGTAACGTCAGCTACTATTTTGCATTCCACTTTGTTGGCTTATCAACTTTGTCATCAAGGCTTGACATTCGTAACTCAAGTTCCCGGTCGACGTCTTCGCTATTACCATACTGCTGCAGGAGCCAAACGATCATGAAGAGCTCCCGTAGGCGGACCAAGGGCGATTCCTGCAGTGCCCACGAGTCACGCAAACCGTAGCCGCGAGTGAATTCAGTCCAGCGCTCTACACTCAATTCAAATCGTCTTAATTGAACTATCGTGGGTGCGAAATCCGCCTCTCGTGAGCCGATTGCCAGATTATCGAGATCGATGAGAATTATTCCGCCTTCGGAATTCAGCACGTTCCCAGCGTGTGCGTCACCGTGAATGACGCCACTGGAGAGTATTGGCTCGAAAATCGAAAGCTCTTCCTGAAATTCCTCGACGCGGCGGATCAGGTCGTTAATCCATTGGAGAGGAACGCCTATCTCGCTGACGGCGCGCAGTCGACGCCGGGTGATTTCTAGGGGGTTCCAGCTCGGAAGTCTGTCGGCTATTTCTGCGCTATTGACGTGAAGATTTTTGAGGGCACGGCCGAATTCTCCGAAGTCAGTGCTCGCGCCTGGAATTTCAGTATAATACTTCCAGACAGACACAACACAATCCTTAAGGAAAATTGGTCCATCGGGGTGTGCCTGCACCGCGGGTTCGCAGACAGGTACGCCATTCGCGCGAAGCTTGGCGGCGGCCGCGATTATTGTATATACGTCTTCGGGCGTCGTTCCGGGTCGCGCCACTCGGAGGAGTAGGTCCGTACCCAAAATTCTATAGAGCGCGTTCTCGCCTAAACGCAGAAGGTGAAGTTGGCGCTGGCCAATTCCAAGGACGGCTAAAGCCTCGTGGGCCGCTATGACCGCGTCATTGGCAGTCCATGCTCCGGTCATTGCGTACTCATCCACGAGATCCTCCGTCGATCGACGTCAGCCCATCTTCGACTAGTGCCCTCCACCCACAAGCAATTGGACGAGCATATGGCACGGCTTCGGCTGACCCGGTTCGCTGTACATGATCCTGCCTGAGCTAGAGTGACGGCGGCTGGGGGAGGATGGAGACTGAACATTGACGGGGTCTCCTAGCTGGGATGCGACGATAAGCCGCAGTGTTGCTGGGGTCGACCAAGTGGCGTTGGGAGGCGCAGCCACTCTGACGATCCCGGCATCAAGCGGACGCCAGGAGTGCCCAGCGGCCCCTAGCCATGCGTCGCTAAATCTACCAGGGCGGTGAGGGCAGCGGCGAGCTGTGACGCATCCTCGACGGTAAGCTGCAGGTCGAGCTCCGCTGGGCATCGGCTACAGCACGTCGATCGGATGAATGTCGCCCCCACATCAGGCCTGGAACACTCGTCTGCCGACCTCGCGACGACATACGAGGAGGAGAACCAGGAGCCTCCGTGACCCCCTCCGACCTCCCCGCAGCCACCGCCCGGCGGGCTGCCCAAGCAACCGATCTTGTCGGGACCCTACAAGGTCGGTCTACCACCCACATTCGATGGTTTGCGTAGCAGCGGCGTCGCCGGGTAACTCACCAGACCACCCCCGGACCGCGGTGCCGACCCCGGCGAGTGGTGCGCCGATGCCGCCCGCCGGGATGCGGAACACCCGCCGCGGCGACGCAGCCCCGGCAGTCCGGGCCGGGCGGGCACACCAGCGCGGCGGACGCCACCCGACGGCCGCATAGTGCGGTGTAGCGCCCACTGCCCGCGACCAGCCCGGCGGTGTAGGCGTCCTCGGCGACCCGGTGGCGGCGCCCGTCGGTGACGCTGGTGACCGGCATCGTCCGCGCCGCGGCCGGGGCGGTCACCGCGCGCCCGCCCGTCGGCGAGGGCACTGGAAGGCGAGCACCACCGCGGCCACGATGGTCATGAAGGCAGGTACGGCCAGCGCGAGGGCCAACTCGGCGAGCACATCGAGGATCACCCCGCAGACCGTGCCGCGGGTCACATGCCGTGTCGTTCACCGATCGTGAAACGTCCCCGGATCGGCTACACGTTCAGCCCGGCCCGCGACGCCAACCCCCGCAGGTCCCGACCGATCGCGTCGGCCCGGGAACGCTCGACCAGCCCGGCGATCGCCTCCCGGGCCAACGGGTAGCGGTACACCCGCACCGGGAAGAGGTCCTCGGCCGTGAGGAAGACGCGCACCGCGTCGTCGCGGCGGCCCGGCAGCTGCGCCAGCCCACGCCCGTAGTGCGTCCAGTAGTACGCCGCGTACCCCGGCAAGGGGTGACGTTCGGGATGCACGTCTGCGGCGATGCTCACCGCCCGGTCGGGCTCGCCCGCGTCGAGCGCGAGCGCCATCCGACCAATCCCCACCTCGACCGGCCCGAGCAGGAACCCCAGCGAGTCGGCCTCGCCAGTGGTGTCCCCGAACCGCTCGACCATCTCAACGGCGGCGCCCATCGGAGCGACCGAGTCATCCAGCCGCCCACCGGCCACCGCGGCCACGCCGTGCAGCATCTGGAGCTGACCCATCAGGCCCACGGTGTCCGCCGTGGTCGGCAACGTCACGGAGTCCAGCTCGGCCCGCCCCAGCTCGAACGCCCCACCGCACAGCAGCACGTCGGCCACACCGAACGCGGCCACACCCAGCGTGGTCGGCTCACCGTGCTCCTGAGCCAGGGTGCGCGCGAGAAACACGGCGCGGCGCCGCAGGTCGTCCGGCGCAGCGGCCTGGGAGAGCCACAGTCGCGTGGTATGCACGTGCAGCTGCACGGCCAGCGCAAGCAGCTCGCCATGATCGCGACCACTGCCCAGCGTGGTGTGCACGTCCCGGATCAACCCGGGCAGGCCGGTGGCGACCTCGGCGAACCGGCCCGCCCGCCGCTTCAGGAGGATCTCGGACACCCTGTCGGCGAGCACACCGACCGGGAGCACCAGCCCACCGGGCGAGTTGACGGCGACCGCGTCCAACGCGAGACGTACCGCCTC
The DNA here is from genome assembly GCA_050700385.1 of Pseudonocardiaceae bacterium. Classification (GTDB taxonomy): domain Bacteria; phylum Actinomycetota; class Actinomycetes; order Mycobacteriales; family Pseudonocardiaceae; genus WHSY01. Next base: position 4,244 of record JBOHGT010000407.1, read on the forward strand.
CACAGCGCTGTCGGTGTGCCCGTTGCCGGGCGCCGGCACGGGGATCTTCGTCAGCTCCGACGGGGCGATCTCCAGCGCGCCCGCCAGCGCGACGATCAGCTTCAGGCTGTCCAACGTCCGCTCGCCGCGTTCGAGCATGGACAGATACCCCTTGCTGATGGCTGCCCGGTCGGCGACCACCTGCTGCGTCTTGCGACGCGCTAAGCGGATGCGGCGCAGCCGCCGGCCCATGGTCACCGCGTCCCCGATGTCCTCGACGTCCATGTGTGGATCACTCCTTCTTCACCGGAGTTGCCCCCTCACCGGCCCGGTGAGATCGGCGACCACCC
>JBOHGT010000408.1:0-1927 GCA_050700385.1 Pseudonocardiaceae bacterium
ACGGAGGACTTCGCCCAGCTCGCCGCCGAGGACGAAGCACCGCCGCTGCCGTGACACATTGTCTCTGAGCGGCGTGCCACCCGGTGCCGCGCAGTGAAGGGCACTTTCACTGCATCCGATGCAGTGAAAGTGCCCTTCACTGCGCGGCACCGGGTGGCACGCCGATCAGAGACAATTTGTCACGGCAGCGGCGGTGCTTCGTCCTCGGCGGCGAGCTGGTCGAAGTCCACCGTGGCGTAGCGCCGTAGCTTGTTCAGCCGGTGGTAGCTGTCGATCAGCCGCACCGTGCCCGACTTGGACCGCATCACCAGGGATTGCGTGGTAGCCCCTCCGGCGCGGTAGTGCACCCCGCGCAGCAGGTCGCCGTGGGTGATGCCGGTGGCGCAGAAGAAGACGTTCTCACCCGCCACCAGGTCATCGGTGGTGAGCACCCGATCCAGATCGTAGCCTGCTGCGAGCGCCCGCTCGCGGCTGGCGTCGTCGTGCGGCCACAGCCGGCCCTGGAGCGCCCCGCCCATGGACTTCATCGCGCACGCCGAGATGATCCCCTCGGGAGTGCCGCCGATGCCCATGAGCATGTCCACACCGGACTCGGCCCGGGCCGCCGCGATCGCGCCGGCGACGTCGCCGTCGGTAATGAAGTGGATCCGCGCGCCGGCGTCGCGGACCTGCTTCACAAGGTCGTCGTGCCGGGGCCGGTCGAGGATGACGACTGTCACGTCGGAGGTGTTGATGCCCTTGGCCTTGGCCACCCGCCGGACGTTCTCCGCGACGGGCGCATTGAGGTCGATCGCCTCGGCGGCCTCTGGGCCGACGGCGATCTTCTCCATGTAGAACACCGTGGACGGGTCGAACATCGCGCCCCGCTCGGCCACGGCGAGTACCGCGATCGCGTTCGGCATCCCCCTGCTCATCAGCGTGGTGCCGTCGATCGGGTCGACCGCGACGTCGCACTCAGGCCCGTCGCCATTGCCGACCTCCTCGCCGTTGTACAGCATCGGCGCCTCGTCCTTCTCGCCTTCGCCGATCACCACGACGCCCCGCATGGACACCGACCCGATGAGCTTGCGCATCGCGTCCACCGCGGCCTGGTCGCCACCGTTCTTGTCGCCCCGGCCGACCCAGCGACCGGCGGCCATCGCCGCGGCCTCGGTGACGCGGACCAGCTCCATTGCCAGGTTGCGGTCCGGGGCCTCCGGCCTGCTCGGTTCCTTCGTGGTCGACGGCGTGCTCATGTGGCCTCCTGGGTCGACTCGGCGCAACTACCGCCATCCTCCCAGACGTGGTGGCAGGCGGCTGGGAGGATGCGGACATGACGGATCCCCGGCAGGGCAGGCCGCGTGGCTCGCGCAGCGCGCGCGACATGGTGCTGTCGATGCTGCCGCTGGTGGCGGTGGCGCTCGCACTGGCCGGGTTCGCCGGGATGTGCTCGGTCAGCCCCGGCGGGCCCACCACCGACCCGCGGACGGTCCCCTCGGTCGACGCCGCGGCCGAACTGGACCGCGCGGCCGGCGCGGTGGCCTTCCCGCTGCGGGAGCCCGTCCTGCCGCGGGGCTGGCGGCCCACCTCGGCGTCGGTGGACCGGGTCGGCCCCGTGCAGGCCGTCCGGGTGGGCTGGCTGACGCCGTCGCATGACTACCTGCGGCTCTCGCAGTCGGCGGCGGTGGAGTCCGAACTCGTCGCGTTCGAGACCAGGCAGCAGGTGGCCGCCACCGGCGCGGTGCAGGCAGCCGGCCGGACCTGGGTGCGCTACCCGTCAGTACGCGACGAGCTGGCGTGGGTGACCGATCTCGGCGACGTCCGGCTGCTCATCACCGGCAACGCCGCCGAGTCGGAATTCCGCACCCTCGCGCGGGCCGTGCTGCCCGGGCGGGTCCTCGAGGGCTGACCCCGCCGTCGATCGCGCGGTGAAGGGCACTTTCACTGC
>JBOHGT010000409.1:0-3008 GCA_050700385.1 Pseudonocardiaceae bacterium
CGCGGACCTTCGGCGTGGGTGACCGCGTCGGCTTCGTGCAGGCAAACACCGTGCTGGCCACCATCCACGTGCAGGCCGGGGAGTCCGACGGGTTGGTGCTGGCCCGCAAGGCGATCGACGGGGTGGCCTCGCTGGAATCCGGGCTGGCCCGCGACCGGCTCCAACCGCTCCAGCTCGCCCTCGCCGGGCGCCGCGACACAGACTCGCGGGACCTCGCCAGGGCGGCGCGACGGGTGGCTGCGGCACGGCCGTAGCACCGCGCCGTGCCGTCGACCGTTTTGAAGTGGACGCGATGACCGCGGATCCTGCGCCCCCACCGGGTACCGACCCGACGAAGCCCAGCATCGCGCGAGGGTACGACTACCTCCTGGGCGGGAAGGACAACTTCGAGGTCGACCGCCGGATCATGGAGATGGGCCGCGCCGTGGTCCCGGATCTGCCGCTGACGGCTCGGGTCAATCGGGAGTTCGGTAAGCGCGCGGTGAGGTACATCGCCCAGCAGGGGATCCGGCAGTTCATCGATCTCGGTAGCGGAATCCCGACGACGCCGCCGAGTGTGCACGAGACGGCTCGGGTTGTGGATCCGTCGGTCCGGGTGGTCTACGTCGACCACGACCTGGTCGTCGTTGCACACAGTAATGCGCTGCGGTCGGCTGGACCCGGGCTCGTCACGATCCTGGCTGATATCCGGCAGCCGGAGGCGGTGCTCGGCCATTGCGACCTCCAGGCGCTCATCGACTTCGACGAGCCGGTCGGTGTGGTGATCTTCAGCGTGCTTGCCTTCATCGGAGATGAGGATGACCCGTTCGGCATCGTCGCGCGGTTCCGCGAACGGATGGCGCCGGGAAGCTTCCTGGGCATCTCAGATCTCTCGGATCGTAGCGAGCCTGGTCCCGTGGCTCACACTCACCGGATCAGTGAGCAGACGGGGCACCCGGCCGCGACGTTCCGGACCGACGGCGAGATGCTGGGGTTCTTCGAGGGATTCGAGCTGGTCGAGCCCGGGTTGGTCGATATCGGGCAGTGGCGACCCGAGCGGGACGTTCCGTCGTTACGGCTCGAGCACGTCGGCGGTGTCGGCCGGAAGCCGAGCTGAGGCTGCGGTGACATCACAGCGCGTGCCGATCGCGCACAGCGGGGTTCCGGGTCTGGGACATGGCCCGCAGTTGGTTCGTCGTCCGCTGGAGTTCGTCACCTCGCTGCGCGAGCAGGGCGACGTGGTGCTGGTGCGGGTGGGCCGGATGCCGTTGTACGCCCTGACCGATCCCGCATTGGTCCGTCGGATCCTCACCAGCGACCATGCCTCGTTCGGCCGAGGTCGGCTGTTCGAACGAGGTAAACGAATTGTCGGTAATGGGCTCATCACCGCAGAAGGTGGATTCCACCGGCGACAACGTCACCTCATGCAGCCGATCTTCACGCGGCCCGCCATCAGCGGCCACACCGACACCATTCGCCGGATCGCCGCGGCCGTCACGGAGACGTGGAGCCCGGGGCAGCGGGTGGCCGTTGACTCCGTGATGAATGACCTGGCCCTCACCGCCGTCGCGCGGGTTCTGTTCTCCTCCGATGTCGCCCGCGAGGCCGTCGAAGGGATCCGCCGCTGCGTTCCGGTCATCCTGCGCGCACTGTTCAAGCACATGCTGCTGCCGGCGGTCGTCACGAGCATTCCCACCCCCGCCAGCTTGCGGTTCCAGGCGGCTCACACGCAGGTGCACACGATCATCGACCAGGTCATCACCGCATATCGGGCGGAAGGCGGCGACCGCGGGGACCTGCTGTCCAGGCTGCTCGCGGCACGAGACGAGCACACCGGCGAGATCATGAGCGATCAACAGGTCCACGACGAGGTCCTGGCGATGTTCTTTGCCGGTGTCGATGCCACCGGCGCGATCCTCGCCTGGGTCTTCCACGAGCTCGGCCAGCACCCCGACATAGAGCGCCGGGTACACGAAGAGATTGACGCCGTCCTGGACGGGAACCCGGTCGGCTACGGTGACCTCGCGAAACTCGAGTACACCGGGCGTGTGATCACCGAGACGCTCCGTCGCTATTCGCCGTGGTTCTTCCCACGCGGCACGCTGAGCCCCGTCGAGCTGGGCGGAGTGCAGCTGCCCGCCGGCACCGAGGTGATGTACAGCCCATACGCACTCCACCACGACCCGCGTTTCTTTCCCGAGCCCGACCACTTCGAACCCGACCGCTGGCTGCCCGACCGCGCCAAGACCGTTCCGCGGGGCGCCTTCATCCCCTTTGGTACCGGAGCCCACCGGTGTATCGGGGAGTCCCTCGCCCTCATCGAGCTCACGGCGGCGGTCGCGACGATCGCCACCCGCTGGCGGCTCGCACCGGTAGCCGGCACCCGGGTCCGAAAGATCGCAACGGTCACGGTCCACCCCGACCAACTACCCATGATCGCCCATCCGCGGTGAAGACGGTCCCCCGGTCTCGGCCGCCGGGATCGCCGCGTTGGATAAACGCGCCCATCAAAGAAGATGCGAGATCAGTAGTGGTAGCGTGCTTGCAGGATGACGATGTCGTCACCGTCGACCAGGTAGACGAGCCGATGCTCCTCGCTGATGCGCCGCGACCAGCATCCGGCGAAGGCGTGGCGCAGCTGCTCCGGCTTGCCGATACCGGCGAACGGGTCGCGCAAGACATCGTCGATGAGTCGATTGAGCCGCTTCGGCGTCGCCCGGTCGGTGGCCACCCAGTGCGCGTAGTCCTGCCACCCGTTGGGTGTGAAGACAAGCCTCATCGCGACAACGGATGTTCCTGCCGCTCGCCACTCTGAGCTTGGGCCAAGCTCTCCAGCAGCCGCCGGGCGTTTGCCGGGGAGCGGAGCAGGTGTGCGGTCTCTTCCAGCGCTTCGTAGTCCTCGCGCGAGATCAGGACGGCGTTGCCGCGGCGTGACATGATCTCGACGGGGGTGCGGTCGTTGTTGACCTGCTCGATGAGCGGGAACAGGTTCTTGCGTGCTTCGGTCGCGGTGATCGCCATCGGACACC
>JBOHGT010000410.1:0-4064 GCA_050700385.1 Pseudonocardiaceae bacterium
TCGTCACCCTGGCCGACGGCGAGGACCTCCACTACGACAAGCTGGTGCTCGCCACCGGCGCAGCGCCGTTCGTGCCGCCGGTGCCGGGCCACGATCTGGCCGGCTGCCACGTCTACCGCACCCCGGAGGACCTCGACGCCATCCGCGCGGCGGCGCAGCGCGCGATGCGGACCACGGCGCCCGGGCGGCGCTCCGGCGTGGTCGTGGGCGGTGGGCTGCTCGGGCTGGAGGCGGCGTACGCGCTGCGGCAGCTCGGTTTGTCACCGCACGTGGTGGAGATGGCCCCGCGACTGATGCCGCTGCAGGTCGACGAGGGCGGCGGTGCGCTGCTGCGCCGGATCATCACCGGCCTCGACGTCACCGTGCACTGCGGCACGTCCACCGATGCCATCGAGCCCGACCGCGGCCGGCTGCTGGTGCGGCTGTCGGGCGGCACCGAGGTGGACACCGACCTCGTGGTGTTCTCCGCCGGGGTGCGCCCGCGGGACCAGCTGGCCCGCGAGGCCGGGTTGCGGGTCGCCGACCGTGGCGGCGTGCTGGTCGATACCCGCTGCCGCACCACCGACGAGCACGTCTGGGCGATCGGCGAGTGCGCGGCGGTCGACGGTCGTTGCTACGGGCTGGTTGCGCCCGGCTACGCGATGGCCGAGGTGGTGGCCGATCGGTTGCTGGGCGGGGGCGCCACCTTCCCTGGTGCCGACACCTCCACCAAGCTCAAGCTGCTCGGCGTCGATGTGGCCAGCTTCGGCGATGCGCATGCCCGGACCGAGGGCGCGCTCGAGATCGTACACAACGACCCCGTCGCCGGACGGTACGCCAAGCTCGTGGTGTCCGACGACGCGCGCACGCTGCTCGGCGGCGTGCTGGTCGGCGACGCGAGCGCCTACGGCTCGCTACGCCCGCTGGTCGGGGCCGAGCTGCCCGGCGACCCGGGCGCGCTGATCTCCCCGTCCGGCGCCGAGCTCGACGCCGGGACGCTGCCCGCGGGCGCGCAGGTCTGCTCCTGCCACGCCGTCACCGCCGGGACTCTCGGCGAGGCGATCACCGAGCAGGGCTGCACCACCGTGCCGGCGCTCAAGTCGTGCACCAAGGCCGGCACCGGCTGCGGGTCCTGCGTGCCCACCCTCAAGAAGCTGCTGGCCAGCCATGGCGTCGAGCAGTCCAAGGCGCTGTGCGAGCACTTCGAGCACAGCCGGGCCGAGCTGTTCGAGATCGTCGGCGCCACCGGCATCCGGAGCTTCTCCGAGCTGATCGAGCGGCACGGCCGGGGCCGGGGCTGCGACATCTGCAAGCCCGCTATCGCCTCGATCCTCGCCTCGCTCGGCGGTGTCCTGTCTCCCGGGGGTCACATTCTCGACGGCGAGCAGGCCACGTTGCAGGACACCAACGACCATTTCCTGGCCAACCTGCAACGCAACGGCACCTACTCGGTGATCCCTCGGGTGCCGGGCGGCGAGATCACACCCGACAAGCTCATCGTGATCGGGGAGGTGGCCCGGGACTTCGGGCTCTACACCAAGATCACCGGAGGGCAGCGGATCGACATGTTCGGTGCCCGGGTGGAGCAGCTGCCGGCGATCTGGCGTCGCCTCGTGGACGCCGGGTTCGAGTCGGGGCACGCCTACGGCAAGGCGCTGCGGACGGTGAAGTCCTGCGTGGGCACCGACTGGTGCCGCTACGGCGTGCAGGACTCGGTCACGATGGCGATCGAGCTCGAGCTGCGCTACCGGGGCCTGCGCGCCCCGCACAAGGTCAAGGCAGGGGTCTCGGGCTGTGCCCGGGAGTGTGCCGAGGCGCGGTCCAAGGACTTCGGAGTGATCGCCACCGAGCACGGCTGGAACCTCTACGTCGGAGGCAACGGGGGCTTCAAGCCCCGGCACGCCGAGCTGCTCGTGTCCGATGTGGACGGCGCGACGCTGGTGCGCTACATCGACCGGTTCCTGATGTTCTACGTGCGCACCGCGGACCGGCTGCAGCGCACCGCGTCCTGGATCGAGGCGATGGAGGGCGGCCTGGACCACCTGCGCGAGGTGATCGTCGACGACTCGCTGGGGATCGCGGCCGAGCTGGAGGCGGCGATGGCGGCCCACGTGGAGAACTACAGTGACGAGTGGCGCGGCGTGCTGGAGGACCCCGACAAGCTGGCGCGGTTCACGTCGTTCGTCAACGCCCCCGACGCGCCCGACCCGACGATCGAGTTCGTCGACCGGCGGGGTCAGCCGGTGCCCGCCGGGTGGGACCGTGCCAGCGAACCCGTCCTGGTCTCCGGACCGGAGCTGGAGGTGGTGAGCCGATGACTGCACAGCTCGAACGGCACTGGACCGCGGTGTGCCGCTACGACGACCTCATCCCGGAGCGAGGGGTGGCGGCGCTGGTCGGCGCCGAGCCGGTGGCCGTGTTCCGCGCCCACGACGGCCAGTTGTACGCGCTGTCCAACCTGGACCCTTTCAGCGACGCGTCGGTGCTCTCCCGTGGCATCGTGGGGGATCGCAGCGGCGCCCCGACGGTCGCGTCCCCGATCTACAAGCAGGTGTTCGACCTGCGCACCGGAGGGTGCCTGGACGATCCCGACGTGGCGGTGGTGACCTTCCCGGTGCGGGTGCGTGACGGGACCGTCGAGGTCGGGTCGCCGTGACGGCCCCCTCGGCCGTGTCGCAGCCGGACCTGCTGCCGCTGGCGGGCTACACCGTCGGCGTCACCGCGGCGCGCCGTGCCGAGGAGCTGGGCTCGCTGCTCGAGCGGCGCGGCGCCGTGGTGCTGCACGCGCCGGCCATCCGGATCGTCGGCCTGCCCGACGACACCGAGCTGCACGAGGTGACCCGGCAGCTGATCGACGCGCCGCCCGACGTGGCCGTGGTGACCACCGGCATCGGGTTCCGCGGCTGGGTGGCGGCCGCCGACGGGTGGGGTCTCGGTGAGGAGCTGGTGGAGGTGCTGCGGGGCGCGACGCTGCTCGCGCGCGGGCCCAAGTCGCGCGGCGCGATCCGCGCGGCGGGGCTGACCGACGCCTGGTCCCCGCCGTCGGAGTCCTCCGCCGAGGTGCTCGACCACTTGCTCGAGGCCGGGGTGGACGGGGTGCGGGTGGCCGTCCAGCTGCACGGCGAACCGCTGCCCGACGTGGTCGACGCGCTGACCTGCGCCGGCGCGGACGTGGTGCAGGTGCCTGTCTACCGTTGGGCGCCGCCCGAGGACCTCGGGCCACTGGACCGGCTGGTGGAGGCCGTGCTGGACGGCGAGGTGAACGCGATCAGCTTCACCAGCGCGCCGGCCGCGGCGAGCCTGCTGCGCCGGGCCGGGGAGCTCGGGGTGGTGGACGCGCTGCTCGCGCGACTGCGCCGCGACGTCCTCGCGGCCTGCGTCGGGCCGGTCACCGCCGGCCCGCTGGTGGCCCGCGACGTGCCCACGGTGCAGCCGGAGCGGGCCCGGGTCGGGGCGCTGGTCCGTACCCTCGCCGACGAGCTGCCCGGCAGGGCGCCGCGCTGGCCGGTGGCGGGGCACGTCGTGGAACTGCGCGGCCACGCGGCCGTGGTGGACGGGCAGCTGCGCGTGGTGCCACCGACGCCGATGGCGCTGCTGCGGGTGCTGGCCGCCCGGCCGGGCCGGGTGGTGGCGCGCTCCGAGCTGCTCGCCGCGCTGCCCGGTGGCGGGGACGACGAGCACGCCGTGGAGACCGCGGTGGCGCGGCTACGCACCGCGCTGGGCATCCCCCGCCTGGTGCAGACGGTGGTCAAGCGCGGTTACCGGCTCGCGCTGGAGGCGGGGGACTGCGAGTGACCTCGGTGGTCGTCGCGCACGGCACCAGGGACTCCTCGGGTGTCGCGGTCGCCCGGGAGCTGGCCGCGACGGCCGGCAGCCGGCTGGCATTCGTCGACGTGCTCGGTCCGAGCCTGCGCGAGGTGCTCGCTTCGGTGCGGGGCCCGGTGACGGTCGTGCCTGCGTTCCTCGCTGCGGGTTATCACGTCCGGGTCGATGTGCCCCGCGAGGTCGCCGCGTCGGGCCGCCGCGACGTCACGGTCACCCGGCCGCTGGGGCCACACCCCGCCGTGGTGGCCGCGGCCGCGGGC
>JBOHGT010000411.1:0-3965 GCA_050700385.1 Pseudonocardiaceae bacterium
GATCAGCCCGGACTACATCGTGCAGGACGGCGTGATCCCACGCACCGCACTCCCCGAGGTGCTGCGAAAGATCGCCGAGCTGGCCCGCGAGGGCGTGCGCGTCGCCAACGTCTTCCACGCCGGCGACGGCAACCTGCACCCGCTGGTCCTCTTCGACGCGTCCGTCGACGGGCAGACCGAACGCGCCGAGGAGGTCTCCGGCGCGATCCTCGACCTGTGCATCGAGCACGGCGGCTCGATCACCGGGGAGCATGGCGTCGGGATGGACAAGTCCAGGTACATGCCCCGGATGTTCACCGCCGACGACCTGGACACCATGCAGCGGTTGCGCTGCGCGTTCGACCCGGCGGGGATCTGCAACCCGGGCAAGGTCTTCCCGACACCACGGCTGTGCGGCGAGGTACCCGGCCGGCACCGGGGTGTGCACCCGCTGCAGGCCGCCGGCCTGGCGGAGCAGTTCTGATGGCGGCGACGACCCGGACGGCACTCGACGGGCTCGGTGCGGCGTGCGACGTGCGCCCGGCCACCGCGTCCGACGCGGTCGACGGGGTGGTGCCAGAGCTGGTGGCCCGGCCGGGCAGTACCGAGGAGACCGCCGCGGTGCTGCACGCCGCGTGCGGGCTCGGGCTACGGGTCGTGGCCCGCGGTGCGGGCACGAAACTGGCCTGGGGCGCACCCCCGTCCGGCCTGGAGCTGGTGGTCGATACCAGCAGGATGGACGCGGTGCTCGCGCACGCCGCCGGCGACCTGGTCGTCACGGTGCAGGCCGGGATGGGCCTCGCCGAGCTGCAGGCGGCGCTGGCCGGGCACAGCCAGCGCCTCGCGCTCGACGAGTGCGTTCCCGGCGGCACGATCGGCGGCACCATCGCCACCGCCACCTCCGGCCCACTGCGCTACCGGTTCGGCTCGGTGCGCGACCTGGTCATCGGCATCACCGTGGTGCGGGCCGACGGAGCTGTGACGAAGTCCGGTGGCACGGTGGTGAAGAACGTGGCGGGCTACGACCTCGGAAAGATCTACACCGGCTCGCTCGGCACCCTCGGGGTGATCACCGAGGCGGTGTTCCGGCTGCACCCGCTGCCCGAGACAGCACGCTGGATCACGGTGACGACGCCGGATGCGCGACGTGCCGCGGGCGCGGTGGCCGCGGTGCGCGGGTCGCAGAACGACCCCGTCGCGCTGGAGGTGGATCGGCCCGCACCAGGGCAGCCGGTGACGGTCGGGGTGGCCGTCGAGGGGGTCGCCGACGGCATTGGCGCGCGCTGCGACGACATCGTCCGGCTGCTGCAGGACGCGACCGGAACACGGGCGGCTGCCGGGTCGGCGCCGCCGGACTGGTGGGGTCGGCTGCCGCACGACACCACCGGGCCGGGAGCCACGCTCAGCGTCGAACCCGCCGCGCTGGGCGCGGTGCTGGCCGGTGCGCCCGGTGCGGTACGAGGCAGCGCCGGCGTCGGCGTACTCGCCGTCGGGCTCGACCCCGCGCGGGTGGGGGAGGACCTCCACACCCTGCGGGCGCTGGCCCGGCAGCACGGGGGCAGCGCGGTGCTGCGGTGCGCCACTCCTCCCATCAGGGAAGGACTCGACGTGTGGGGCCCGGTGCCGGCGCTGCCGCTGATGCGCCGGGTCAAAGACGAGTTCGACCCCGAGCACCGACTCGCACCGGGCCGCTTCGTGGGAGGGATCTGAGGTGGTCGCAAACGAGCACACACTCGACATCAGGACCGCCTTCGAGACACCCGGCGCGTTCGACGAGCACCACCCGCCGCAGCGCGAGCTGATCGACGAATGCGTGCACTGCGGGTTCTGCCTGCCGGCGTGTCCCACCTACGTGCTGTGGGGCGAGGAGATGGACTCACCGCGCGGCCGGATCCATCTGATGGAGATCGGGCTGGATGGCGAGCCGCTGTCGGAGTCGATGGTGGGGCATTTCGACGCCTGCCTGGGCTGCATGGCCTGCGTCACCGCGTGCCCGTCGGGCGTGCAGTACGGCACGCTGCTGACCGACACCCGGGCCCAGGTGGAGCGCCGCCACGAGCGATCGCGGGCCGAGAAGCTGCTGCGTGGGGCGATCTTCTCGCTGTTTCTGTACCCGAAGCGGCTACGCGCGATGCGCGGACCGCTGGCGCTGTACGAGCGCAGCGGCTTGGGTCGGCTGCTGCGCCGCTGCGGTCTGCTGGACCGGCTTCCGCCAGCGCTGCGGGTGATGGAGTCGCTGATGCCGACACTGACACGGCGGGAGAAGCTGCCGTCGCGGATGGGGGCGCAGGGCACCCGCCGCGCGGTGGTGGGGATGCTGACCGGTTGCGTGCAGGATGCGTTCTTCCCGGATGTCAATGCCGCCACCGCGCGGGTGCTCGCTGCGGAGGGCTGTGACGTGGTGATCCCGCCCAGGCAGGGCTGCTGCGGAGCGCTGTCGCAGCATATGGGCCGCGAGCAGGAGGCGATCGGGTTCGCCCGGTCGATCATCGACAGCTTCGAGGCCGCCGGGGTCGATCACGTGATAGTCAACTCCGCGGGCTGCGGATCGGCGATGAAGGAGTACGCGCACCTGCTGCGCGACGATCCCGGCTACGCTGATCGTGCCGCGGCGTTTGTCGACAAGGTCCGCGACGTGTCCGAGTTCCTGGTCGAGTTCGGGCCGATCGCCCTGCGCCACCCGCTGGAGGTCATCGTCGCCTACCACGACGCCTGCCACCTCGCGCACGCCCAGGGCATCCGCAACCAGCCGCGCGAGCTGCTGCGCGCCATCCCGGGCATCGAGCTGAGGGAGATCACCGAAGGGGATCTGTGCTGCGGCTCTGCGGGGGTCTATAACCTCATCAATCCGGAGCCAGCTACCGAGCTCGGCGACCGCAAGGCCCGCAACGTGCTCGCCACGGGGGCGCAGCTACTGGTCACCGCGAATCCTGGCTGCCTGATGCAGATCGCCGCCAGCGCCGAGCGCCTCGGCGAGTCGATCGAGCTGGCCCACACCGTCACCGTGCTCGACGCCTCGATCCGCGGCGTGCCGCTTCGCGGCCCGTGAATGACGATGCGAGCCAGGACTCGCATTGCCACTCACGACCTGTCCACAGCCGCACCCCAGCAGTGATCACCGAGCGCGCGGTGCACCCCCGAGATGGTGGCGCGGCGACAGTCCGGGAGCGTGGACTATGACCTATCAGCTCGCTCGTCATCGAGCGCGCTCTCGCGTTTCAGCTCGACGGAGACGACGTCGGTGTGCGTGAAATCGCCTCCCTTGAACAGCAGCGGTTGGTGGGCGGATTTCGCCAGCGCGTAGGCGATAGGCGAAGCAGTCGCCGAAGTTCAGCTGCGCCGGATGCCCGCTGCCCTTCTGGCGGCTGGCGACCGGGTCCCGGGCAGAATCGATCATGATCGCGGTCTCCAGATAGTTCGCCGCCGACATCCGAGGCAAACAGCCCGCGGCGAGAGTAAGGGCGAAGGACCCGGCGTCTGGCTCGTCGCGCAGGATCGCGATCAGGGCAGAAGTGTCGACGATCAACGGGGGAGCCCGCGGTCGTCGTACAGCAGCTCGTCATGGTCGAGGTTGCGTACCGGTTCCGGCAGGCGGGGTGCGGTGTCCCGTCCGATCGCGAGACACCGGAAGTGCTCTGCCACCAAGCGGGGGGAGTGACAGTTCGGCGACGAGGCGTCCTGCAGCAAGTACGGTGCGACGATGCCCGCTGGGTGGCGCGCATGAGGGCCGTCCAGCCGAGCAGGACGATGGACGATATGGGCAGCCAGGCGTCGAAGACTGCGGCCTGCAAGTACCTTCAGCCGCTCCCGCTGCGGACCTGCCGCAGGACGTGGCGAAGGTGGTCGGTGTCGTCGCCGCCGGCGGCGCCGATGGCGGTGGCGAGCGCGTTGCCGCGGTCCAGGATGATTGGTAGAGCGCGCTCCGGGGGCAGGGCTAGCACGGCCTGGGTGGCGTGCCGGGCCGCCTCTTTGGGGTCGCCGTCCTG
>JBOHGT010000412.1:0-16664 GCA_050700385.1 Pseudonocardiaceae bacterium
CGGGTGACCCGGGGGCGAGGGCGCCGGGTGCTCGTCGCGGTGCTCGCCATCGCCGGGGTGGGGGCAGCGGCATGGGTGCTGCTGGCGGGCCCGCTGCTCGGGACCCACCGGGTCGAGGTGGCCGGCACCGTGGCGCTGCCCGCCGAGCAGGTGCGCGCTGCGGCCGGCGTGCCGATCGGGACGCCGCTGCTGTGGCTGGACACGTCGGCGATCGAGTCGCGGGTGGAGCGGCTGCGCAGGGTGGCCGACGCCGAGGTGAGTAGCTCGGTGACGGGGACTGTGGGGATCAAGGTGACCGAGCGGGCCGCGGTGGCCGTACTACCCGCCGCGGACGGGCCGCACCTCATCGATGCCACCGGCACCGACTTCGCCACGGTGCCGTTCCCGCCGCCGGGGCTGCCAGAGCTGCGGGTACCGCTGGGCGATCCTGCCGCATCGGCCGCGATCCGGGTGATCGGGGCGCTGCCGGCGCCGCTGCGTGGCCAGCTGCGCGTCGTCACCGCCGACTCCCCGGCCGACGTGGTCCTGCTGCTGGGCGACGGTCGCGAAGTGCGCTGGGGTACCCCGGCGCGGTCCGTGCGCAAGGCTGCGGTGCTCGTCCCGCTGCTCACCAGGCCCGGGCAGGTCTACGATGTCTCGAGCCCCGCGCTGCCCACCGTCTCCTGATGCCCGCCTGATGCCGTGGGTACTCGATCGGGCCACACCCACCGGCGTGGCTGCTGGACCACACCGGCGCGGGTGCCTACCGTCGCCACTAACGCCCGGAGCTGACATAACTCTAACCCTGTACATGACGTTGAGGGTTGCGACGCGCCGGGCGGGCGGCATCCGGTGCCGGGCACCGCGAAGGCACCAGCAGCGACCAGGAAGGCGGAACCTCATGACGCCCCCGCACAACTACCTCGCGGTGATCAAGGTGGTCGGCATCGGCGGCGGCGGCGTCAACGCCGTCAACCGGATGATCGAGGTCGGGCTCAAGGGAGTCGAGTTCATCGCGGTGAACACCGACGCCCAGGCCCTGCTCATGTCCGACGCCGACGTCAAGCTGGATATCGGCCGCGAGCTCACTCGCGGGTTGGGTGCCGGTGCCAACCCCGACATCGGGCGCAAGGCCGCCGAGGATCACCGCGAGGAGATCGAGGAGGTTCTCAAGGGCGCCGACATGGTCTTCGTCACCGCAGGGGAGGGTGGCGGCACCGGTACCGGCGGTGCGCCCGTGGTGGCGAGCATCGCCCGCAAGCTCGGCGCGCTGACCATAGGAGTCGTCACCCGGCCATTCACCTTCGAGGGCAAGCGCCGGGGCGGTCAAGCCGAGGATGGCATCACCGAGCTGCGCAATGAGTGCGACACGCTCATCGTCATCCCCAACGACCGGCTGTTGCAGCTCGGCGACCCCGGCGTGAGCCTGATGGACGCCTTCCGATCGGCCGACGAGGTGCTGCTGTCGGGTGTGCAGGGCATCACCGACCTCATCACGACCCCGGGGCTGATCAACCTCGACTTCGCCGACGTGAAGAGCGTGATGTCGGGAGCGGGCAGCGCGCTGATGGGCATCGGATCCTCGCGGGGAGAGGGACGGGCGGTGCAGGCCGCCGGGAAGGCGATCAACTCGCCACTGCTGGAGGCCTCGATGGACGGCGCGCACGGCGTGCTGCTGTCGATCGCGGGCGGTTCGGACCTCGGCCTCTTCGAGATCAACGAGGCCGCCTCGCTGGTGCAGGAGTCGGCGCACGCCGAGGCCAACATCATCTTCGGGACGGTGATCGACGACTCGCTGGGCGACGAGGTCCGGGTGACGGTGATCGCGGCCGGATTCGACTCCGGCGGGCCCGCGCACAAGAAGCTCGACCCCGCGCCGGTGGCCTCCCGCACCCCCGCGAGCGGGCAGGCCGGACAGGTCGGCCAGGCCGGACAGGTCGGCCAGGGCGCCCAGGGCACCCAGGGCACACAGCCCCGCTCGACCCCGCTGGGGACGGCTGGCTCCCAGCAGCGCCATGCGCCGCCGGCCGTCCAGCTCGGCCAGGTCCCTCCGCGGCCCCCGGCGCCCCGCCCGGGCGGCCTGCCGGGACGGGCGGTTCCGGTGAGCACCGACGCCGATGACGACGAGGTCGACGTCCCACCGTTCATGAAGCGGTGAGCGCCGCGGCTCGGGTACGCCGGGTGGTGACCACCCGGGAGGGTGGGGTCTCGCGGCAGCCGTACGCGTCGTTCAACCTGGGCCACCATGTGGGGGACGCCCCCGACGCCGTCGCGGCCAACCGCGCACGGCTCGCCGAGGGGGTGGGTCTCGCCCCCGAACGGCTGGTCTGGATGGAGCAGGTGCACGGGCGCACCGTCGTGGTGGTCGACGGCCCGCGGGACGAGCCGGTGCCCGCAACCGACGGCCTGGTCACCGCCGTGCGGGGACTCGCGGTGGTCGTGCTCGTCGCGGACTGCGTGCCGGTGCTGCTGGCCGATCCGGTCGCCGGGGTGGTCGCGGCGGTGCATGCCGGCCGGGTCGGCGCCAGGGTCGGCGTGCTACCGGCCGTGCTGGAGGCCATGCAGCGGGCCGGAGCCGACATCGGCGCCGTCGAGGCGCTGCTGGGACCGGCTGCGTGCGGGTCGTGCTACGAGGTACCGGCGGACATGCGGGCCGCCGTCGAGACGCACCTACCGGGCAGCGGCTGCCGGACTCGGCGCGGCACGCCAGGACTGGACCTGCGCGCCGGGCTCTGGCGGCAGCTCGCCGATGCCGGCGTGGCCCGGGTCGGCGTCGACCCCCGATGCACGCTGGAGGACCCGGCACTGTTCAGCTACCGCCGAGAGGGCACCACCGGGAGGTTCGCCGCGCTGACCTGGATCGAGCCGGGTCCATGACTACCCGCGCCGAGGAGCTCGCCGTGACGCTGTCCGGGGTGCGGGGGCGGATCGCCGCCGCATGCTCGGCCGCCGGGCGGGCGGGCGAGGAGGTCCGGTTGCTCGCCGTCACCAAGACCTTCCCGGCCGATGACGTCGCGCTGCTGACCGAGCTGGGCCTCACCGACTTCGGTGAGGCGCGCGACCAGGAAGCTGCCGGCAAGGTGGCCCGGCTCGCGAAGCTGTGGCCCGACGCCCCGGTGCGCTGGCACATGGTGGGCCGGCTGCAGCGCAACAAGGCCCGCTCGGTGGCGCGGTGGGCGGTGCAGGTGCAGTCGGTGGACTCGCCGCGGCTGGTCGACGCGCTGGCCAGGTCGACCCGGTCGGCCCGCGAGGCGGGTGAGCGGGAGGGGCCGCTCGAGGTCCTCGTGCAGGCCAGCCTGGATGGTGATCCCGGCCGCGGGGGTTGCCCGCTGGCGCTGCTCGACACGCTGGCCGGGCGGGTCGCCGCGGCCGAGGGGCTCGAGCTGCGCGGCGTGATGGCCGTCGCCCCGCTCGACGCCGACCCTGAACCCGCCTTCGCCGCCCTGGCCACTGCGGCCCAGCGGGTGCGCCAGGCCCATCCCGGGGCGACCGAGCTCTCCGCGGGGATGAGCGGTGACCTGGAGATCGCAATCCGGCACGGCTCTACGTGCGTGCGTGTCGGTACCGCGCTGATGGGGGGACGGCGGTTAGCCTCACCGTGACCGTGCGCAACTCTGGGGCCGGTCGGGCGGTCCGGGTGCGAGCGTGGTCGAGGTGGCGATGGAAGGGCAAGGCGGATGAGCGCGCTGTACAGGCTGAAGGCCTACTTCGGCATGGTCCCCGCCGAGGAGCTCGACGACTACGGCCCCCACTACGGCCCTGACTACGACGACCTCGACGACGGTGCCTACCCACCCGAGCGACCCCAGGCTCGCCGTTCCCGGCGGGCAGGTCTCGACGAGGACGACGCCGCGGCCGGCTATGGCCGCCCGGACGACGGTTACCCGGAGGCGGAGGTCCCCGGGATCCGGAGCGTCCGCCGCGGCGGGTGGGCGGCCAGGCCGGACACGGCGCCGGTGCGGGGCTCGCTCGCGGTGGACGCCGCAGCACCGCCGCTGCGCGAGCCCGTCCGTGAGCCCGTCCGTGAGCCCGTCCGTGAGCCGGTGTCGCGCAGTGACCCGCTCGCGGAGGAGGTCGGGTACCCGATGTCCCGTATCGTCACGCTGCACCCGCGCACCTACAACGAGGCCAGACCCATCGGTGAGCGCTACCGGGAGGGCACACCTGTGATCATGAACCTCACCGGGATGGACGATGCCGACGCCAAGCGGCTGGTCGACTTCGCCGCCGGCCTCGCGTTCGCGCTGCGCGGCTCGATCGACAAGGTGACCAGCAAGGTGTTCCTCATCTCGCCCGCGAGCGTCGGCGTCAGCGCCGAGGACAAGCGGCGGATCGCCGAGGGGGGCTTGTTCAACGAGTCCGGAGTGCACCCCCGGTCGGACTAGTGGCCCCATCGGGCTAGTGGCCCCATCGGGCTAGTGGCCCCATCGGACTGTGGCAGAGTGGGAGCGTGGACGTCGTCCGTTACGTGGTGTACTACCTGCTGTTCTTCTTCTGGCTGCTGCTCACGGCTCGGATCGTGGTCGAGCTCGTGCGGGCGTTCGCCCGCAGTTGGGCGCCAGCCGGAGGGGTGGCGATCGCCGTCGAGTCGATCTACATCGCGACGGATCCGCCGGTGCGTACACTCAGGCGGGTGATCCGCCCGGTACGTGTGGGAGGCGTAGCACTGGACCTGTCGATTATGGTTCTGCTGCTCGTGGTGTTCATACTGATGCAAGTGGTGGATCCTAGGTAGCGGCCGTCGGGGCCAGTGGGCCGAGCAGAGGATGTGCACAGTCGAGGAGTGCGTGAGGTGATCCCATGCCGTTGACCCCCGCCGATGTTCACAACGTCGCGTTCAGCAAGCCGCCGATCGGCAAGCGGGGCTACAACGAGGACGAGGTCGACGCTTTCCTCGATCTCGTCGAAGCCGAGCTGTCCCGGTTGATCGAGGACAACAACGATCTCCGCAACCAGGTGGAGCAGCTCGAAGAGCAGCTCCACGAGCCGCAAGGCCCCCCGAGCCGCCCCGAACCCATCCGGCAGGTGAAGGAGGCTCCGCCTCCGCTCATGCGCGCTGTAGCGCCACCACCGTCGCCGATCGAGCAGACCTCGCCGGGTGGCGACCATCACGTTCAGGCTGCCAAGGTGCTCGGTCTGGCGCAGGAGATGGCCGACCGGCTCACCGGCGAGGCCAAGGCCGAGGCCGATGGCATGCTCGGGGAGGCCAGGACCAAGTCCGAGCAGCTCCTCTCCGAGGCCAGGGCCAAGGCTGACAGCATGGTCAACGAGGCCCGGACCAGGGCCGAGACGATGCTCAACGACGCACGGAACCGCGCCGAGACCCTCGAGCGGCAGGCCCGGGAGAAGGCCTCCTCGCTCGAGCGCGATGCGCAGCGCAAGCACACCGATGCGATCGGTGCGATCAACCAGGAGAAGTCGGGCCTGGAGAAGAGGATCGACGAGCTGCGCACCTTCGAGCGCGAGTACCGCACCCGCCTGAAGACCTACCTGGAGTCCCAGCTCCGCGAGCTCGACGGCCGCGGATCGGCCGCGCCGGCCGACGGCCGGCCCCAGCAGGGGTTCGCGTCCTCGGGGTTCTCGGCCCGGGCGGAAGCCGGGAGCTGACGCCGGGCCCGGTGCCCGGCTCCGACTGTCGACGATACCTCGCCGGGAATGGCGGGGCCGGGGGTGAGTAGTGCTGTTCGTTGCCATGGTGGGGCTGCTGGCGGCCGCTGGCCTGCTGGTGGTGGCTGTGCTCACCGGTCAGCTGGCATTGGCCTGGGCGTCCATCGGGGTCAGCGCGGTGGCTGCCGGCGTGCTGGTCGTGCGGGTGCTCCGGCAACGTAAGGCTCGCGCCGGACGGCACCGAGTCCCGGCAGGGCAGGGCGCCGCTCCGCCGCCTGAGGAGGAGGACACGGAGGAGGACGCAGCTCCGGACGCCGGCGCCGCGACGACCCCGGGGCCCGCGAAACCCGGCCCCGTGACCCGTGCGAAGGCGCGGAGCGCGCAGCACGAGCCGGCGGAGGAGGACACCGACGCGGCCGACCTGCTGATCGTGTGCGACCTCCCCGATGAGGTCTTGGTGGTCGACGAGCGCCCCCGCTACCACGCCAAGGGCTGCCACTGGATCGGGTCGCGACCGACCGAGGCGCTGTCGGTGCACGAGGCCCGGGACCTCGGGTTCACCCCGTGCGCCGGCTGCGGGCCCGATGCGGAGCTGGCCCGCCGGCACCGCGCAGTCAGCGCCGGTTGAGTCGCCGGTCGAAACCTGCTGGCCGGCGCGGGCTATCCTGAATGCCACAGGCATCGATCCGGCCATCACCGGGGAGCCACCGGAAGAACGGGGCGTCCAGCCCTCAGTAGAACCGGGCGGGTGCGGCCCGTCACAGCCGGCAACGAGCGGTCGCCAGCGCCTCGCGGGCGGCAAGCGGGGTGGTACCGCGGTCCGCGCGTGCGGGCCGTCCCCGTGCAGACCTGTCGTCCCCGACGTCCTGCATGAGGAGCGCCGCCACCCATGGCCTACCCGAAGGTCACCCACGGCGCCGCAGATGCGGTGCCCGCCCAGCCGTCGTTCCCCGAGCTCGAGGCCGCTGTGCTGCGGCACTGGGAGTGCGATGCGACCTTCCCTGCGAGCGTCGCCGCGCGGCCGGCCGGCGAGAACGGGTCGAACGAGTTCGTCTTCTACGACGGCCCGCCCTTCGCCAACGGGCTGCCGCACTACGGGCACCTGCTCACCGGCTACGTCAAGGACGTCGTCCCCCGCTACCAGACCATGCGCGGCCGCAGGGTCGAGCGCCGCTTCGGCTGGGACTGCCACGGCCTGCCCGCCGAGGTGGAGGCCGAGCGGCAGCTGGGGATCACGCACAAGTCCGAGATCGAGCGGATGGGCGTCGAGCAGTTCAACGACGCCTGCCGCGCCTCGGTGCTGCGCTACACCCGGGAGTGGCGTGACTACGTCACCCGACAGGCCCGCTGGGTCGACTTCGACAACGACTACAAGACGCTCGACCTGGACTACATGGAGAGCGTCATGTGGGCGTTTCGGACCCTGTGGGACAAGGGCCTGGTCTACGAGGGCTTCCGGGTGCTCTGGTACTGCTGGCGCTGCGAGACGCCGCTGTCGAACACCGAAACCCGGATGGACGACGTGTACCGACCGCGGCAGGACCCGGCGGTGACGGTGGGCCTGCGGCTGGACAGCGGTGAGCTGGCGCTGGTCTGGACCACCACGCCGTGGACGCTTCCGTCCAACCTGGCGATGGCGGTGCACCCCGATCTGGAGTACGTCACCGTCGAGGCCGCCGGGGAGCGCTACCTACTCGCCGCCGACCGGCTGCCGCACTACGCCCGCGAGCTGGGGGAGCAGCCGCGGGTGGTCGCCCGGCAGCGAGGGTCGGAGCTGCTGGGCCGCCTCTACACCCCGGCGTTCGACTTCTTCGCGGGCCGGCCCAACGCCCACCGGGTGCTCGCCGCCGACTACGTGACCACCGACGAGGGCACCGGCCTCGTGCACATCGCGCCCGCGTTCGGTGAGGAGGACAAGGCCGTCACCGACGCCGCGGGCATCGAGGTCGTGGTGCCGGTGGACGCATCCGGGCGGTTCACGGCCGAGGTGGCGCCCTACGCCGGCGAGCAGGTGTTGGACGCCAACCGGGCGATCATCCGGGACCTTCGGGACGGCGCGCCCCATGTCGGGGGCGTGCTGCTGCGCCACGAGACCTATGACCACCCCTACCCGCACTGCTGGCGGTGCGCCAACCCGCTCATCCAGCGCGCGGTGTCGTCCTGGTTCGTCGCGGTGTCCACCTTCCGCGACCGCATGGTCGAGCTCAACCAGCAGATCAGCTGGGTGCCCGAGCACCTTCGCGACGGGCAGTTCGGCAAGTGGCTCGAGGGCGCGCGGGACTGGTCGATCTCCCGCAGCAGGTACTGGGGCTCGCCGATCCCGGTGTGGGTCTCCGACGACCCGGCGTACCCGCGGGTGGACGTCTACGGATCGCTGGACGAGCTCGAGCGCGACTTCGGGGTGCGCCCGACCGACCTGCACCGCCCGTTCGTCGACCAGCTCACCCGGCCCAACCCCGACGACCCCACCGGCCGCTCGGTGATGCGCCGGGTGCCCGAGGTGCTGGACTGCTGGTTCGAGTCCGGCTCGATGCCCTTCGCACAGGTGCACTACCCGTTCGAGAACGCGGGAGGGTCGCTTGCGGGCCCGACCCATAGGGCGGGAGGGTCGCTTGCGGGCCCGACCCATGGGGCGGGAGGGTCGCTTGCGGGCGAGGCCCGTGGGAACGACTGGTTCGAGCACCACTACCCGGGTGACTTCATCGTCGAGTACAACGGGCAGACCCGCGGCTGGTTCTACACGCTGCACGTGCTGGCCACGGCGCTGTTCGACCGGCCGTCGTTTCGCACCTGCGTGGCCCACGGCATCGTGCTCGGCGACGACGGGCTGAAGATGTCGAAGTCCAAGGGGAACTATCCCGAGGTCACCGAGGTCTTCGACCGCGAGGGGTCCGACGCGATGCGGTGGTTCCTGATGTCCTCGCCGGTCCTGCGGGGCGGGAACCTGGTGGTCACCGAGCGGGGCATCCGGGAGGGTGTGCGCCACGCCCAGCTGCCGCTGTGGAACTCCTGGTACTTCCTGTCGCTGTACGCAAACGCTGCGGGCATCGAAGGGCGCTGGCGTACCGGCAGCGACCACGTGCTGGATCGCTACGTACTGGCCAAGCTGCACGACCTCGTCGCCGACGTGACCGCGTGGATGGACCGCTACGACATCGCCGGCGCCTGCGAGTCCGTGCGCTGGTTCTGCGACGTGCTCACCAACTGGTACGTGCGCCGCTCCCGGGACCGGTTCTGGGCGGGTGATCGGAACGCGATCGACACCCTGCACACCGTGCTCGAGGTGACTTGCCGGGTGGCAGCGCCGTTGCTTCCGCTGGTCACCGAGACGGTGTGGCGGGGGCTGACCGGCGAGCGCTCGGTGCACCTGACCGACTGGCCCGAGCCGGCGGCACTGCCCGCGGCCCCGGAGCTGGTGACGGGTATGGACCGGACCCGGCAGGTGTGCTCGGCGGTGCTGGCGCTGCGCAAGGCCCGGGGTCTGCGGGTGCGCCAGCCGCTGGCGCGGCTCACCGTCGCGGCGGCTGATGCCGCTGTCCTCGAGCCGTTCACGGACCTGATCCGCGACGAGGTGAACGTCAAGTCCGTCGAGCTGTCCACCGACGTCGCCGCGCACGGCCGCTTCGAGCTCACGGTCAACGCGCGGGCGTGTGGCCCGCGGCTCGGTGGCGACACCCAGAAGGTGATCCGCGCGGTCAAGGCGGGCGAGTGGGAGCGCTCGGGGGGTGGTGCCGTCCTCGCCGGCGGCATCGAACTGCTCGACGGGGAGTACTCCGAGCGGCTGGTCGCCGCCGACCCGGAGGAGACCGCCGCGCTGCCCGGCAGTTCCGGGCTGGTCGTACTCGACACGGCCGTGACACCGGAGCTGGCGGCCGAGGGCGTCGCCCGCGACCTGGTGCGAGTGGTGCAGCAGGCCCGGCGCGAGGCCGGGCTGGCTGTCTCGGACCGGATCGCGCTCACCGTCGACGCGCCGGAGCCGGTGGTCACCGCGGCCCGGGCACACGAGTCCTTCGTCGCAGGCGAGGTGCTCGCGCATGCCGTGGCCTACGGCCCGGTGCCGGACGGCTTCGCGGGCTCGGTCGGTGACGGCGTGACCGTGCGCGTCGCCGTCGTGGCAGATGATCGGGGTGATCCCCGTCGATGAGTCGTGACGGCACCGCTGCGCAACGGTGGCGGGAGTTGCTCGAGGCGAGGGCGATACCGGCGGAGATCCGCGCCGCCGCACCCGGGGATCCCTACCGGCACGAGCCCCGGCGGTTCGCCGCACCCGGGCAGCCGGTGGACACCCCGTCCCGCCGGGCGGGGCTGGCGTTGCTCGGCGAGGACGGCACGGTGCTCGATGTCGGCTGCGGCGCCGGGGCGGCCTCGCTTGCCCTGCTACCCGCCGGACGTCATCTCACCGGCGTGGACCATGCCCCGGACATGCTGGAGGCCTTCGACGCCGAGTGCGGCCGTCGCCGGGTCGCGCACCGCACGGTGCACGGCGCCTGGCCGCAGGTGGCGGGGGAGGCGGGTGGAGCCGACGTGGTGGTGTGCCACCACGTGGGGTACAACACGCCCGAGCTCGCGCCGTTCGCCGCCGCGCTCTCCGCCGCCGCGAGGCGCGGCGGCGTCATCGAGCTGACCGCCGAACATCCCACCGCGTGGCTGGACCCGCTGTGGCGGCGTTTCCACGACCTGCACCGGCCGCCGGCGGCCACGTACCACGACGCGCTGGCCGTGCTGCACGAGATGGGCGTGCGCCCCGAGGTGCAGCACTGGGACAGGCCACCACGCGACGACGCGCGGGCGCAGGCCGTGCTGGCGTGCCGACGGCTGTGCCTGGCGCCTGAGCGCGTCGACGAGGTGGCCGCCGCGATCGCCGAGCTCCCGCCGCGCCGCGGCGGGATCGTGACGCTCAGCTGGCAGAGCTGACGGCGGTCTGCCCTGGGTTTTCGCTCACCGGGACAATCCGTCCGTGATAGGGGTGGAGCTGGCGCTGGGTTTCGGCGCGGCCGTGCTGTTGATCGCGGTGCTGGCGGTGCGCGTATCCACCCGGCTCGGACTGCCCTCCCTGCTGCTCTACCTCGGGATCGGGCTGCTGCTCGGCGAGTCCGGGATCGGCATCGACTTCGATGATGCGGCGCTGACCCAGGCGCTGGGGATCGCCGCGCTGGTGCTGATCCTCGCCGAGGGGGGGCTCAGCACCCGGTGGTCGGTGATCCGGCCCGCACTGGGACCCGGTCTCGCGCTGGCCACGGTGGCGGTGGCAGTGAGCATCGGCATCACCGGGGCGGCGCTGCACTGGTTGCTCGACCTGGAGTGGCGCACCGCTCTGCTGTGGGGAGCCGTGCTCTCCTCGACGGACGCGGCTGCGGTGTTCAGCGTGCTGCGCGGGCTGCGGGTGCCGCGCCGGCTGGCGGGCGCGCTCGAGCTCGAGTCCGGTATCAACGACGCACCGGTATTCGTCCTGGTGGTGCTGCTCGCTGCGGACGAGGACCTGAACTGGCTTTCGCCGCTGCTCGTGGGCTACGAGCTGCTGGCCGGCGCGCTGGCCGGCGCACTGCTCGGTATCGGTGGCGCGTGGGCGCTGCGGCGCTCCGCGCTGCCCGCCACCGGCCTCTACCCGCTGGCCACGGTCGCCGTGTGCGTGCTGGCCTACGCTGCGGCGGAGGTCGTGCACGCCTCCGGGTTCCTGGCCACCTACCTGGCCGGTCTGGTGCTGGGCAACTCCCATCTGCCGCACCGCCGCGGCACCCAGTCCTTCGCCGAAGGCCTCGGCTGGCTCGCCCAGATCGGGCTCTTCGTGCTGCTGGGCCTCTACGCCTCGCCGTCCCGGCTACCCGGCGTGCTCGGCACTGCCCTGGTGGCGGGCCTCGTGCTGGTGCTGCTCGCGCGGCCGCTGTCGGTAGTGGTGTCGGCCACGCCGTTCCGTGTGTCCGTGCGTGAGCAGTTGTTCCTGTCCTGGGCCGGGCTGCGGGGGGCGGTGCCGATCGTGTTCGCGCTGTTCCCGCTGACCGAGGGGTTCCCGGGGGCGCGGCAGCTGGTCGACGTGGTGTTCGTGCTGGTGGTGGTGCTGACGTTGCTGCAGGGCGTGACGTTGCAGCCGCTGGCGCGGTGGCTGCGGATCGACCGGCCGGAGCAGGGCATCGAGATCGAGGTGGAAGCGGCGCCGCTCGAGGATATCGGGGCGTACCTGCTGCAGGTCACGGTGCCGGGGTCCTCCCGGCTGCACGGCGTGTACCTGTCCGAGCTCAGGCTGCCGCGGGGCGCCACCGTGAGTCTGGTGGTGCGTGACGGTGTCGGATTCACCCCGCAGCCCACCACCCGCCTGCAGGAGGGCGACCAGCTTCTCGTGGTCACGACCGCGGGTGGGCAGGCGGCCGCCGAGCGCCGGATCCGCGCCGTGCACCGGGCGGGGCGGATGGCGCGGTGGCGTGGGGAGACCGGCGACTGAGGTGCTCCGACCGGCCGTGGGGCGGGTTGTTGCCGGGATCGGACACAATGGCGTGGTGAGCATCCAGCGCGACGGCAACTCCCCGCAGTCCGGGGCCTCCGGGCGGCAGGACACCGAGCGGCCGGGGCTCGCGGTCCCGTCCCGGTGCCGGCGCGTGGGCCTGCTCGCCGGCACCGCGGTCGCCGTGGTCACTCTCGACGTCGGCAGCAAGGTCGTCGCGGTGGCCACGCTGGAAGGCCAGGAGCCGGTCAGGCTGCTCGGCGGTGGGCTCTACCTGGTGCTCTACCGAAACCCGGGGGCCGCTTTCTCGCTGGCCACCGGGCTGACCTGGTTGCTGTCCCTGATCGCCGTCGCCGTGGTCGTCGCGATCGTGCGGCTGGCGCCTCGGCTGCGCTCACCGGGTTGGGCGTTCGGGCTCGGGTTGGTGCTCGGCGGGGCGCTGGGCAACCTGGTGGACCGGTTCTTCCGTTCACCGGGCCCGCTGCGCGGGCATGTCGTCGACTTCGTGTCCTTGTTCGCGCCCGACGGTAGCGTGTGGCCGGTGTTCAACCTGGCCGACTCGTCGATCGTGACCGGCGGGGTGCTGCTGGTGCTGCTGGCGCTGCTCGGCCGTGACTACGACGGCAGCACCACACGGGAGCGGCGGCAGGCGAACCCGTGAGTGACTCCAGGACGCTGCCGGTGCCCGACGGGCTCGACGGACTGCGGGTCGACTCCGGGCTGGCCAAGCTGCTGGGGTTCTCACGCACCGTTGCAGCCGGGCTCGCCGAGTCCGGCTCGGTGCTGGTGGACGGCACCGTCGCCGGCAAGTCGGACCGGCTCACTGCGGGCGCCTGGCTCGAGGTCACCCTGCCCGAGCCCGAGCGGTCGTCGCCATCGGTGATCGAGCAGGTAGCCGCGCTGGCACTGCTGCATGACGACGAGCACCTCGTCGTGGTCGACAAGCCGGTCGGGGTCGCCGCGCACCCCAGCCCGGGCTGGACCGGGCCGACCGTGGTCGGCGGCCTCGCGGCAGCCGGCGTGCGGGTCGCGACCTCGGGTGCGGCGGAGCGGCAGGG
Source organism: Pseudonocardiaceae bacterium (assembly GCA_050700385.1). Taxonomy (GTDB): domain Bacteria; phylum Actinomycetota; class Actinomycetes; order Mycobacteriales; family Pseudonocardiaceae; genus WHSY01. The sequence continues at coordinate 13,081 of JBOHGT010000412.1, forward strand.
AGTGGTGCACCGGCTCGACGTCGGCACCAGCGGGGTGATGGTGGTGGCCAAGTCCGAGGTGGCCTACTCCTCGCTCAAGCGGGCGTTCCGGGAGCGCACCGTGGACAAGCGCTACCGGGCGCTGGTGCAGGGCCATCCGGATCCCAGCCGGGGGACCATCGATGCCCCCATCGACCGGCATCCCAAGCACGACTGGCGCTTCGCCGTGGTGGCCGCGGGCAGGCCCGCGGTGACCCACTACGAGGTGATCGAGGGGTTCCGCGCCGCGTCGCTGTGCGACGTGACGCTCGAGACGGGGCGCACCCACCAGATCCGGGTGCATTTCGCCGCGCTGCACCACCCCTGCTGCGGCGACCTGACCTACGGGGCCGATCCGGTGCTGGCGCAGCGCCTGGGGCTGGCGCGGCAGTGGCTGCACGCCTACCGGCTCGGCGTTCCCCACCCGGCCGACGGGAAGTGGGTGGAGTTCACCAGCCCCGATCCGGACGATCTCCGCAGCGCGCTGGACGTGCTGGCAGCGGAGTGAACACATGAGCCCCCGGCCCCGCTGGGTGGTGCTGGCGATGCTGCTGGTGGCTTTCGGGGCCGGCGTGGTGGCGGCAGGGCAACGGTCCGACCCACCGTCGCTGCCGGGCGTGGAGCGTCTCGGGCCGGAGACCGGCGAGCCGGTAGCGGCCTACCTGCGGCGGGCTGCGGCATCGCTTCCCGCTCCCGGAGCCGGGGAGGCGTGGGCGCTGGTGCAGCTCACCGAGCACCGCGAGGCGGGCACCGCTGCGCAGCTCGTCCGAGGGGCTCGGATCTCCCGGGTGCTGTTGCGGGTGCGGTTGCCGCGCGTGCAGACGGCTCTGGTCAGCCGGGTCGTGTCGGGTCAGCGGCCGGTGGCCGAGCTCGCTGGTGCGATGCGTGCGGCGGCGCGGGACCGGGCCGTGGTGGCCTCCGAGGCGCTGGCGGGCAGTCGCGTGGCGGCGGTGGCTGCAGCGGAGGCTCGGCGGCTGCGGGACGGGTGCGCGTGCGTGCTCGCGTTGCTGGTGCGGGGTGACCGCGCGGTGCTCGAGCGGCTCGCCGCCCGGGAGGGAGTGCGCGCCGTCCACGCTGCGCGGGTCGGCACACCCCCGCAGGGGTTGGCGCTGGCGCCGTTGCTGCCCGAGCAGCGCGAGACGGTCGGGCCCGTGCCGGATGACGGCCCGGTCCCGCAAGGCTGAGGACTATTCCGGGGGTGCGGCGGCGAACACACTGTGCGGATTCGGCGAATACACCGTGCGGATTCGGCGAACACACCGTGCGGATTCGGCGAACACGCGGAACGGGGTCAAGCGGTGGCGGCGAGCACGAGGGGGAGCACCGAGGGGGCGCCCGCGAGGCGCAGCGCGCGGGCGGCCACGGTGAGCGTCCAGCCGGTGTCGGCGCGGTCGTCGACCAGCAGCACCGGCCCCTCCAGCGCGGGCAGCGCCGGGGCCTGCACCGAGCGCAGCAGCGCCGCGGACCGGTGCGCGGAGTTCGCCGCCGACGGCGCGGCGCCATCGGAGGTCACTCGCCCGAGCTGGGGCAGCCGCCCCAGCGAGGCCAGCCGCTCGCCGAGGCTGGCCACCAGCTCCGGCCGGGACCGGGACGCCACCGTGACCACCCCGACCGGGCGGGCAAGCCAGTCCCAGGATGCGAGCACCGCGACGGTGGCATCGAGCAGGTCGGCCGGGACCGGGCCGTCGGGCGCCCCGGAAGCGAACAGCTCCCGCAGCCGGCCGCCCCACCCGACGTCGGTGAGCCGCCCGACCGCTCGTCCCGGCTCGGCCAGCTCGGCCGCCGGGATCCGCCCGGCCAGCTCCACGCCCAGCGCCGCCAGCCCGGTGGGCCACTGCCGCCGCGGCCCGATCTCCACCCCCGGCCGGTGAAGCCGGTCACGCGCCGCGTCACGTGCCTGTTGCGCTACCTCCGGCGCCCAGTGCCGCCCGGTGCAGTTGTCGCAACGTCCGCACGGTGCCGCGGCCGGGTCGTCGAGCGCGCTGCGGAGGAACTCCATCCGGCAGCCGGTGGTCTCGACGTAGGTCCGCATGGCGTCCTGCTCGCGCCGGCGTGCCTGCGCGATCCGCTCGTAGCGCTCGGCGTCGTAGTGCCAGTCCCGCCCGGTGGCGGTCCAACCGCCGCGTACCCGGCGCACTGCGCCGTCCACGTCGAGCACCTTGAGCACGACCTCCAGCCTGGTGCGGTTCAGTTCCACCTGTGCCTCCAGCGCCGGGGTGGACAGCGGGCGCTCCGCCGCGGCCAGCACGTCGAGGATGCGGCGCACCACCTGCTCGGCAGGGAAGGCGAGCGAGGCGAAGTAGGCCCAGATGTCGCGGTCCTCCGGCCCGGGCAGCAGCAGCACCTCGGCCCGCGACACGCCGCGCCCGGCGCGGCCGACCTGCTGGTAGTACGCGATCGGTGACGGCGGGGCCCCGAGGTGCACGACGAACCCGAGATCCGGCTTGTCGAAGCCCATGCCCAGCGCCGAGGTCGCCACGACCGCCTTGACGCGGCTGGCCAGCAGGTCAGCCTCGATGGACTCGCGCTCCGCGGCCTCGGTGCGCCCGGTGTAGGCCACCACCTCGTGCCCGGCGGCGCGCAGGAACGCCGCGACGTCGTCGGCCGCGGCGACGGTGAGCACGTAGACGATGCCCGAGCCGGGCAATTCGTGCAGCCGGGACGCGAGCCACGCCAGCCGCTGCTCGGATGCCGGCAGCCGCAGCACGCCCAGGTGCAGCGAGTCGCGGTCCAGCGACCCGCGCAGCACCAATGCGTCCCCACCGAGGCCCGGGTCCTCCGAAAGCGCCAGCTGGTCGGCTACGTCGTGCACCACCCGGTCGTTGGCCGTGGCGGTGGTGGCCAGCACCGGTACCCCGTCGGGCAGCTCGGTGAGCAGCGTGCGCAGCCGCCGGTAGTCCGGACGGAAGTCGTGGCCCCAGTCGGAGATGCAGTGCGCCTCGTCGACGACGAGCATCCCGGCCGAGGCGGTGAGCGCCGGCAGCACGGTGTCGCGGAAATCGGGGTTGTTCAGCCGCTCCGGGCTCACCAGCAGCACGTCGACCTCGCCGGCGGTCACGCGCTGCTGTACCGACGACCAGTCGTCGACGTTCGACGAGTTGATCGTCGCCGCGTGCACCCCGGCGCGCCCTGCCGCCTCGACCTGGTTGCGCATCAGGGCAAGCAGCGGGGAGACGATCACGGTGGGCCCCGCGCCGACCGCCCGCAGCAGCGCGGTGGCCACGAAGTACACCGCCGACTTACCCCACCCGGTGCGCTGCACGACCAGCGCGCGGCGGCGCTGCACCACCAGCGCCTCGATCGCCGTCCACTGGTCCTCCCGCAACCGCGCCTGCGGCCCGGCCAGTGCCGCGAGCACCTCCTCGGCGTGCTCCCGTAGATCGCTCATGCGCCCATGCTCTCCCACGACTCCGACGGCGTTCCGGTTGGCAGCCCCCCGTAGGCTATGGACCCGTGCAGCTCGACACGACGACCGCGACCGCGGCCGAGATCGTCGCGGCCTGTGGCGCGGCGGCGCGGCGGGCGGCGCCCGCGCTGGCGGGGGCGACCGCGAAGGTCATCGACAC
>JBOHGT010000413.1:0-27654 GCA_050700385.1 Pseudonocardiaceae bacterium
CGGCACGGGTCGGTACGGTCAGCCCGTCCCGTCGTTCCAGGTCACAAGTAGATAACCATATGTGGCTCAACTATGGCTACCGAAAACGTTAACGACGGTAGGTCAAAGGCGTCGGGCAGCACGTCGCGCAGCGGGAGCATTCCGCGCGGGGTGTCGAGCAGGCACTCGGGGCCGCCGAACTCGTAGAGGATCTGCCGGCACCGGCCGCACGGCATCAGCAGCTCCCCGGTACCCGAGCGGCACACCACCGCGACGAACCGCCCGCCCCCGGTGAGCCGCAGCTGCCCGGCCATCACGCACTCCGCGCACAGCGACAGGCCGTAGGAGGCGTTCTCCACATTGCATCCGGTCACCACGCGCCCGTCGTCGCACACCGCCGCCGCGCCCACCTGCAGCCGCGAGTACGGGCAGTAGGCGCGTGCCGCAGCGTCCCCCGCCGCGGCGCGCAGTGAATCCCAGTCGATCACTCGACGAAGACCGGGGCGAGCCGGATGAACTCCACGCAGTCCAGTATCACCGAGCGCGGCGGGTAACCTACGGGGCAATGCGCTGGAGACGTCTGCGAGCCGTGGTCCTGCTGGCCGCCACCGTGCTCGGGACGCTGCCGGCGACGGCGCAGGCCCAGCCGGCACCCCCACCACCTCCGGTGATCACCCCTGACACCTCGGACTGCCCCTACCGCATCGCGCCGCCGCCCGCCGTGGACCTCTCCGAGGTGCCGGTGCCCGGTGTGCTGGCGCCGGGGCCACTGCCGCTGCCCGAGGAGCCGGTCGGGGGGCGGCAGATGGGCGAGTGCGGCACCGTGTTGCCGGACGGTGCGCCGCTGCTGCCGCCCGACATCACGGCCACGTCCTGGATGATCGCCGACCTGGACTCCGGCGAGGTGCTGGCCGCGAAGGACCCGCACGCCCGGCACCGGCCGGCATCCACGATCAAGCTGCTCACCGCGCTGGTCGCCGGCGAGCGGCTGGATGCCGACCGGGTGGTGGAGGGGACGCAGGCCGACGCCGACCAGGAGGGCAGCCGCGCCGGTATCGGACCCGGCGGGCGCTACACCGTCGCACAGCTGCTCGCGGGTCTGCTGCTCGTCTCCGGCAACGACACCGCTCATGCGCTGGCCCGGGAGGTGGGCGGGGTGCCCGCGATGCTCGGCGCGATGAACGCGAAGGCCCGCCAGCTCGGTGCGCTGGACACCCGTGCCGGGTCGGTGTCCGGGCTGGACGCGCCCGGCATGAGCAGCTCTGCCTACGACCTCGCCCTGGTGATGCGGGCCGTGCTGGACCGGCCGGGCTTCGCCCAGCTGCTGCAGATCCGGCAGCTGGAGTTCCCCGGATTCGGCGGCCTGCCGCCGTTCCCGCTGAGCAACGACAACAAGCTGCTCGCGAACTACCCCGGCGCGCTCGGCGGCAAGACCGGTTTCACCGACGACGCCCGGCACACCTACCTCGGCGCTGCCGACCGCGACGGGCGGCGGCTGGTGGCCGTGCTGCTGCGCGGCGAGCAGCGGCCGGTGCGGATGTGGGAGCAGGCCGCCCGGCTGCTGGACTACGGCTTCGCGCTGCCCGCCGGCGACCCCGTCGGCGAGCTCGTCGACGGTCCCCCGTCCCCGAGCGGCGAACCGTCGGAAACGGTGTCACCGGCAGCGCGTCCCAGTCCCAGCCCGCAGGGACGCCCGCCCACCGGGCCCGAGCCGGAGGGGCAGGACGACGCGACCGTCATGGCCTGGGTCCTGGTCGGCGCCGCGGGGCTGGCGGGGCTGCTCACGCTTGCCTGGCGGCAGCGTCCCCGCTGAGATAGGCGCGGGCTTGCAGCATGAACAGCTCGGCGTAGGTGCCGCCCGAGGCCACGAGCTGCTCGTGGGTGCCCTGTTCGATGATCCTCCCCTTGTCGAGGACGATGATCTGGTCGGCGTGCCGGATGTTCGCCAGCCGGTGGGTGACCAGCACCGTGGTCCGTCTCGCGATCGGACCCGCCCCGTCGTGGGACGGGCCGTCGTGGGACGGGCCGCCCGCCCGGCTCAGCCGCTGCAGCGACTGGAAGACGGCGTGCTCGGCGCGGGGGTCCATGGCGGCGGTGGGCTCGTCGGCGACGATCAGCGGCGCGTCCCGGTACAGGCCACGGGCGACGCTGATGCGCTGCCACTGCCCGCCGGACAGGTCGCGTCCGTTCTGGAACTGCCGGGACAGCACCGTGTCCCAGCCGGCGGGGAGCTCGGCGACGACGGTGTCGGCACCGGACTCGGCCGCGGCGGCGGCCAGCACGCTGCCGCTGGGGTCGGAACGTTCCAGCCGGCCGATGCGGATGTTGTTCTCGGCGGTCGTCGGCCACTCGGCGGGGTTCTGCAGGACGACGGCGACTCGGGAGTGCAGCTCCCGCTGGTCGACCTGGGCGATGTCCACCCCGTCCCAGCTCACCCGGCCCCCGTCGGGCAGGTACAACCCGGTGATGACTTTGGCCAGGGTCGACTTGCCGGAGCCGTTCTCCCCCACCAGCGCGATCACCTGCCCGTGCCGGATCGTCAGGCTCACCTGGCGCAGGGCGGGCTCGTCCTGGCCGGGGTAGGTGAAGGACACGCCCTCCAGCTCGATGAAGTGCGGGTCGTGCGGCAGCTGCGCGCGGGCCGGTGGCCGGTGCCGCCGGCGGGCGTCGGCCAGGCAGCTGGTGACCAGATCGAGGTAGAAGCTGTGCTCGTAGAGCCGGTTGGCGGAGAACACCGTGGTGGACACCGCCGTGCTGGCGGTGCGCATCACCACCGCGGCGGCTCCGGCCAGCGCCAGCGGCATCGCCCCGGCGTAGAGCAGCGCGCCGAGCACCATGTATCCCAGCGCGGTCCCGACGCCAGCCAGGCCCCGCCCGACCAGCCGGACCGCCGTCTTGCGGTGCTCGACCGCGACGGCCTCGGCGGTGAGCTGGGAGGCGATGCGCCGGTGCTCGGCCAGCAGGGTGTCCTGGGTAGTGAACGCGCGGACCTCGGCCGCCTCCTCCCGGCCGGTGATCATGTCGCTGGTGACGCCGAGCCGGCGCATTCGCGAGACCATTCGCAGGAACGACTCGTAGGACAGCTTCGCTGCCCGCACGCTGGCCCAGCCGTTGGGCACGGCGGCCAGCAACACCACCGGCGCCAGCACCGGGTTGAGCAGCCCGGCGGTGACGATGGCCGCCGCGACCGAGATCGCCGAGCCGAGCAGGTCACCGGCGTCCTGTACCCCGGCGCGGACGCTGCTGACCCCCTGCCAGGACGCGCGGCGCACCAGCTCGACGAAGTCGGCGTCGTCGAAGGCGACCAGCTCCACGTCGATCACCGCGGCGTGCAGCTCGTCCTGAGCGTGCTGCTCCACCCGCGGGGCCAGCACCGCGTGCACCGCCCCGACCGCCGCGTCGAGCAACCCCCGCGCCGCGTAGGAGGCCATCACCACCGCCAGCGCTGGCAACGCCGCCACCACCCGCTGCGGCGTGGGGCCCTGTTCCAGCAGCTGGGTCAACACCGTCGCCGTGGCCAGCAACCCGAACGCCGTGGCGCACCCGGCGACGAGCTCGACGGCACCGGCCAGCAGCGTCAACCGCGGCGAGGTCCGCCACGCCATGCGCACGAGCAGGCCCGCCGCGGCGGGGGCGGCGCGCAGCATCCGGCCCATCCCCGCACCGGCGATCGTCTCACCGACCTTCGCCCACGGCGGGGTGACCACGTCGTCGACCCCGATCAGCATCCGCTCGCCTGGCTCGGCGGTGCGGTGAGTGCTACGGCACTGCTCAGCGCTCACAGGCCGAGCGAGGCGAGGCGCTCGCGGTAGCCGCGGACACCGGCCAGCTTGACGTCCTCGTAGCCGCGGATCAAGTCGGCGGCGTCGGCCGCGGCCACCGCCGTGTCGTAGCTGCCGGCGGTGAGGTCCGCGGCGAGCCGCTGCACCATGCTGCGGTACTCGTCGCGCAGCTCCCGCTCCAGCTTGCGGAGAGCGGTGTGCCCGAACGGGTCCAGCGGCGTGCCGCGCAGTGCCTTGCCCCTGGCGAGCAGTCGCAGCACCGGCCGCCACGCCGGACCGAGCGCGATCTTCTTGCCGCGCCCCATGGCCCGCAGCACCGGCGGGTGCAGCCGGTAGCGCATCCGCCGCCCGCCGGGCACCTCGGCGGCCAGCCGCGCCTCGAAGGCGGGGTCGGTGAGCAGCCGCGCCACCTCGTACTCGTCCTTGTAGGCGGTCAGCTTGTGCAGCCCGCGGGCGACCGCCTGGCTGAACGCGGTGTCCCCGGTGACGGCACGCTCGGCGGCCCACACCTCGCGCAGCACCCGCAGGTAGTCCTGAGCAGTGCGGCGGTCCTGGAACCCGACGAGCTGCCCGGCGCGGATCGCGGCGAGGCGCCGGGTCTCGCCGGACAGCGGGTCGAGGTCGAGGCCGTCGGGTTCGCGCACCGTGTCGGGCGCAGCGCCGGCGGTCGCGGCCCGGAACGCCTCCGGGTCGGCCACGGCGACCCGGCCCCAGCGGAACGCGGCGATGTTGGCCGCCACCGCCACGCCGTTGGTCTCGATCGCGGCCTCGATCGCCGCGGCGGAGATGGGCAGCACGCCGGACTGGTACGCGGCCCCGACGAGCAGGAAGTTCGCCGGCATGGTGTCGCCGAACAGCGTCTGCGCGGCGGCCACGGCGTCGAGCTCGACGACCTCGCGCACCCGACCACGCACCCGCTCGAGGAGCTCGGCCTTCCCCGGCGCGGTGACACTCGTGTCGCGCACCTGGGACCCGGTGGGCGTCGCACTGGTGGAGACCACCGCGACCGTCCACTCGGGGTCGGCGTAGCCGAGGTTGCGCACGGCCGCACCGACCAGCAGGTCGAAGGCGAGGTAGCACGCCGCCTGCGCCGGGCCGACCCGGTTGGCCGGAGCCCGGTCGGCGTCACCGATGCGCAGGTGCGAGGTGACCGGGCCGGCCTTCTGCGACAGGCCGGTCTGGTCCACACCGTGCACGGCCAGCCCGTCGCGCACGGCAGCCGTACCCAGCACCTGGTTGACGGTGACGATGCCGGTGCCGCCGATCCCGGCGAGGAACACGTCGGCGCTGCCGTCCACCCGGGACATCACGTCGGGCACCGCGGGCGGTTCCCGCCGGTCGGTGGCAGGCGGGGCGGGCGCGCCCTTCCCCTGCGACAGCTGTCCCTGGGGCAGCTCGACAGTGACGAACGACGGGCAGTCACCGTCCAGGCAGCTGTAGTCGGTATTGCAGGAGGCCTGGTCGATGCGGGTCTTGCGGCCGAACTCGGTGTCGACCGGCTGCACCGACAGGCAGTTGCTCTTCACTCCACAGTCACCGCAGCCCTCGCAGACCGCCTCGTTGATCACCACGCGGGTGCTGCGCGCGGGCACCGTGCCGCGCTTGCGCAGCCGGCGGGCCTCCGCCGCGCACTGCTGGTCGTAGATGAGAACGGTGACGCCGGGGATGTCGCGAAGCAGCCGCTGCGCCTCGTCGAGCCGGTCGCGGTGCCAGACGTCGACCCCGGTCGCGAAACCGGCCCTGCGGCCGTAGCGGTGTGGCTCCTCGGCGCAGACGACGATCTTCTCGACGCCCTCGGCCGCGAGCTTGCGGGTCAGCGCCGGGACCTCGAGGCCACCCTCCGCGTCCTGCCCGCCGGTCATCGCGACCGCACGGTTGTAGAGCACCTTGAAGGTGATGGTGACACCGGCCGCGATGCACGCCTGGATCGACAGCTGGCCGGAGTGGGCGAGCGTGCCGTCACCCATGTTCTGGAACATGTGCGCACCCGGTCCGGTCGCCTCGAGGAAGGCCGACTGACCGATCCACTGGGTACCCTCGCCGCCCATCTGCATGAGGGAACTGACGTTGCTGCCCTCCCGGTCGGTCAGCGCGACCATCGCGTGGCAGCCGATGCCACCGCCGTTGACCGATCCCTCGGGCACCACCGTGGAGCGGTTGTGCGGGCACCCGGAGCAGAAGTACGGGGTGCGGTTCACCGGTAGCAGCTCGAGCCGGGGACGCGGCGGCGCCGTGTGCGCGAGCTCGACCCGCCCGCTGAGCACCCGGCGAAGCGGTCCGGCCAGCGTCCCCGCGGTCAGCTCGCCCGCCACCGGTACCAGCGGGCGACCGTCCTCGTCGGACGCGCCGAGTACCGCTGGGGCGTCCGGTATGCCGTAGAGCGCCTCGCGCACCGCGGTCTCGACGAACGGGGTCTTCTCCTCCACCACCAGCACCCGCTCGCACCCGCCAGCCACCCGGCGCAGCTGCTCGCGGTCCAGCGGGTGGATCATCCCCAGCCGCAGCAACCGGATCCCGGCGCGGTGCAGCCTCTCGTCGTCGAGCCCGAGGTCGCGCAGCGCCTGCCGGGTGTCGTTGAACGTCTTGCCGCTCGCCACCACGGTGAGCCAGGCTCGGGACGGGTCGACCACGACGGTGTTGACCGGGTTGGCGGCCAGGAACGCCCCCAGCATCGCCCATCGCGGCCCGTGCAGCTCGGTTTCCGCGGTCAGGCTCACAGGTGGGATCAGCACCGGCGTCTGCCGGTAACTCCACGGCCTGCCCTCCCACTCCAGCTCCGGCACGGTGATGTCGACGTCGCCCACCGAACCGTCGAGCGCGTACACGCCGTCGGCCACGTCAGCGGTGATCTTCATGCCGATCCAGCAACCGGACGCGCGGGAGACCGCGATGCCGTAGCGCCCCAGCCGGACGATCTCCGCGGCGTCGGCGGGATACAGCACCGGCAGGCCGTAACCGGCCAGTGTCCGCTCGCTGGCGGACGGGATGGTGGAGGACTTGCAGCCCGGGTCGTCCCCGGCCAGCACCAGCACCCCGCCGCGCGGGTGCGCGCCGCAGACGTTCCCGTGCCGCATCGGGTCACCGGAGCGGTCCACACCGGGCGACTTGCCGTACCAGACCCCCACCGCGCCGTCGACGCTCCAGGGCCGGTCGGGTACCTCCAGCTGGCTGCCCCAGATCGCGGTCGCGGCCAGCTCCTCGTTGACGCCCGGTACCAGCCGGACACCCTGCTCGGCGAGCTCAGGCGCCGAGGCCAGCGTGCGGTCCAGCCCGCCGAGCGGGCTGCCCTGATAGCCCGACACGAACGACCCGGTGCGCAGGCCCGCCGCAGCGTCCGCGGCGTGCTGCTCGACCAGCAGCCGGCCGATCGCCTGCACCCCGGTGAGCAGCACGGGTCCCGCGCCCGGTCGGTAGCGGTCCGCGAGGTCGACCTCGACACGTGGATGCTCGGTTACGGTCACGCCAGCTCCCCGATCCTGCTCGATGTACGCCTTACCCCCTTCGAACCTAGTCCTCCCGGTCCGGGAGCCGTCGAGGAACGCGTCTCCCGTCCGAGCCCATGACGGGGCTGTGGGTCTACCTGTGCCAGTGACTACCGGATGGCGTCGCGGTCCGACTTGCTGGTCAACGCACCGTACGCCGCAGCCGCCACGAACAGCACGGCACCGATGACCAGTGCCCAGACCAGGAATTTGAACACCGCCCCCAGCACCATCAAGCCGATCCAGACCAGCGCGACGATCCCGATCACCCGCAGCATCAGCCACTCCTCCAGTATCCGAGTCCCAGTCCCCGCTGCACCGGGCACGCGACCACCATCTTGCCGCCGAACTCGGCGTCGGAGTGCTCACCAGGTACGTGAACCACTCTACTGTCGAACTCGGCGCACCGGGTGACGGGCGCACCGGGTGACGGGCGCACCGGGTAACGTCGGGCGCGTCGAGGTGCCCAGAACGACCGATCCGGCACCGTAGAGTCCGTCAGGTGAGCGGCCGGCTGGTGGTGATGGGATCGGGTGAGACCGCGCCCACCATGGTCGAGGTCCACCGGGAAGTGCTCGACGCGGCGGGCGAGGGGCCGGTGCTGCTGCTGGACACCCCCTACGGATTCCAGGAGAACGCGGACGCGATCACCGCGCGCGGTCGGCTACCTGGGCCGTGCCGTCCGCCGGTCGGCGGCGCCCGCCGGCTGGCGGGGGCGGCTGGAGGGCGCGGAGCTGGACCGGGCGCTGCACGCGGTGCGCACTGCCGTGGCGGTATTCGCCGGGCCGGGCAGCCCGACCTACGCTATGCGGCAGTGGGCGGGAAGCGGGCTCGCCGAGGCGCTGGTCGCGGCGGTGCGCTCCGGCGCGACGGTCACCTTCTCCAGTGCCGCCGCGCTGACCCTGGGCGAGGTGAGCGTGCCGGTCTACGAGATCTACAAGTGCGGGGCCGAGCCGGAATGGGTGCCCGGGCTCGACGTGCTGGTGACGCTGACCGGGCTGCGCGCGGCGGTGGTCCCCCACTTCGACAACGCCGAGGGCGGCACGCACGACACCCGCTACTGCTACCTCGGCGAGACCCGGCTCCGGCGGCTCGAGCGTCAGCTGCCCGCCGGGGTGCACGTCCTCGGGGTGGACGAGCACACTGCGCTGGTGCTCGCCCCGGGTGGCGGAACGGCTCGGGTGCTCGGCCGCGGGGCGGTGACCGTGCGTGCCGCGGGGCGGTGACCGTGCGTGCCGCGGGACGAGCGCACACGCTTCCCGCCGGCAGCGAGGTCCCGATCGGGGCGCTGGCGCCGGGAACAACGCCGGATCGCGCCGATCCAGGCGCCGTGAAAGGCACTTTCACTGCTTCGGACGCAGTGAAAGTGCCCTTCACGGCGCACTTCACGGGATCAGCGGCCGAGGTGCCCGTGTCGCTGCGGGCCGCGGCCGACGGCGCGCGGGCGGACTTCGACGCCGCCGTCGCCCGCGCCGACGCGGATGCCGCGGCCGACGCCGTGCTGCGCCTGGAGCAGGCACTGGGCGACTGGGCCGCCGACACGCTCACCTCCGCCGACGCCGGGTACGCCCGCGCGGTGCTGCGCGGCATGGTGCTCACGCTGGCCGACGCGGCACGGCACGGTCTGGCGGACCCGCGCGAGCCGCTGCGCCCCGCGGTGGAGCGGTTGCTGCTGCTGCGCGACACGGCCCGCAGCGCCAGGGACTTCGTCACCGCGGACGAGATCCGGGACGCGCTGGCCGCCGCCGGTCTGACACTGCGCGACACCCCGTCGGGGACCGAGTGGGACCTCGCCCCACGCCGCCCCGAAGTGCCATGAGCGCACTTGTGGTGGCACGGGCGCGTCCCGACAGCACCATAGGTGCGCTCATCGTGCTGCGGAGGTGACTGGGGGCGGCGGTACCTGCTGGACGTTCTCCCGCGCGGTGGCCGCCCAGGCCGTCACGAACAGCAGGAACCGGGAGACGAAGAACGCGAACACCATCAGGCCGATCACCGGGCCGAACAGCTGGCCCGCCGGGCTGCCGGTCACGGTGCCGAGGTAGATCGCGAAGACCTGCTTGAGCAGCTCGAAGCCGACGGCGCCGAACACCGCCGCGCGCGCGGCGCTGCGCAGCGTGACGGGCTCGCGCGGCAGCCGCGCGATCACCCAGAGGAACACCAGCCACATGCCGCCCAGCGAGAGCAGCAGGGCGAGCAGGTAGAACAGCAGGCGCGCCCAGAGCATGCCGCCCAGTCCCACGAAATCCAGCAGGATGCCGGCGAACTGCGTGCCCGCGCCCGTGATCCCGAACGAGACGACCAGGGCGAGCCCCAGGCCCAGCAGCGCCAGCAGGTCGAACACCTTGGTGCGGACGAACCCCTCCGGTTCGTGCGGCTGCCCCCACTGCGCGGTGAGCGCCTCGCGCAGGTTGCCCATCCAGCCGAGCCCTGAGTAGAACGCAACGAGCAGGCCGAGGATGCCGACACCGTTGCGGGACTCGATCGCCTCGGTGACGACGGCATTGAGGGTGTCACCGAGGCCGGGAGGCGCGGCGGCCCCGATCTGCTGCTGCAGCTCGCCGAGCAGCTGCTGGTTGCCGGCCAGCACGAACGCCGCCACCGCGAACGCGATCATCAGCAGCGGCACCAGCGAGAGCACGCTGAAGTAGGTGATCGCCGCGGCGTAGTGGTCGCCGTTGTTGGTCACATAGGCCTGCCCGGCGCGCACCAGGTGGTCCAGCCACGGGTAGCGCTGCCGGTACCGATCGAGCACCCCGGGCCGCTGAGCGTCCGTCTGCTGTGGACTCGTCCCCGACATAACCCCGGAGACTAGTCGCAAGCCGGTGGCGCAGCGCGCCAGTGGGTCCGCCGGTGTCCGCAGTGATCACAACGGACCGTCACCGCGCGTGGTGACGTCAACCCGCAGGCGACGGTACACCGCAGTCGCTGCCATCGGTGGGCACCAGGAACTCGGCAGCCGCCCAGCGGCCCTCGCCGAGCCGCCGGAAGCCGTTCTCGGTGACCGGGTCCGCCGCGGTGGTGTCACCGGCGCGCAGCTGGTCGACGACCGGGTGCTCGGGTCCGGCCGCAGCGCGGACGTTGAGCCGGTCGACGGTCACCTCGACCTCGCAGCCCTGCCCGTCGCCGCCATCCCCCTCCCGTTCGGCGTTGAGCACCAGGGCGCCGACCACGAGGGCACCGCCGATGATCCACAGCCGAGGCTTCGATATCGCCACCTGATCTCCATCTCCGCGCTGCCGGCACGTTGATGATCAAGATACCCGCCGCGGCGGGAGCATGACAGGGGGGTCATCCGACAGGCTCACGGGGCGCGAAGCGCCATCGCTTCCTCCAGTGCGTCGAAGAACCCCTCGGTGGACAGGAACGGCGTGTCGGCCGCCGAACCTGCGCCGACGAGCGCAGCCAGGTCCTTGGTCATCTTCCCGCTCTCGACGGTGTCGATGCAGACCCGCTCGAGAGTGTGCGCGAACCCGGTGACGGCGGGCGTCGAGTCCAGCTCGCCGCGGTGCGCCAGGCCCCGGGTCCACGCGAAGATCGAGGCGATCGGGTTGGTCGAGGTCGGTCTGCCCTGCTGGTACTGCCGGAAATGCCGCGTGACGGTGCCGTGCGCGGCCTCGGCCTCCACGGTGCTGCCGTCCGGTGTCATCAGCACCGATGTCATCAGACCAAGCGAGCCGAACCCCTGCGCGATCGTGTCGGACTGCACGTCGCCGTCGTAGTTCTTGCAGGCCCAGACGTAGCCGCCCTCCCACTTCATCGCGGCAGCCACCATGTCGTCGATCAGCCGGTGCTCGTAGCTCAGGCCTTTGTCCTCGAAGTCGGCCTTGAACTCCGCTTCGAAGATCTCCTCGAACACGTCCTTGAACATGCCGTCGTAGGCCTTGAGGATCGTGTTCTTGGTCGACATGTAGACCGGGTACTCGCGGGCCAGCCCGTAGCGGAACGAGGCGCGCGCGAAGTCCTCGATGGACTTGCGGAAGTTGTACATGCCGAGCGCGACGCCGCCGCCCTCCGGGAACCGCGCCACCTCCAGATCGAACGGCTCGCCGCCCTCGGAGGGGGTGTAGCTGATGGTGACGGTGCCCGGCCCCGGGACCTTGAAGTCGGTGGCACGGTACTGGTCGCCGTGCGCATGGCGACCGATGATGATCGGCTTGGTCCATGTCGGCACGTAGCGCGGGATGTTCGAGCACACGATCGGCTCGCGGAAGACCACGCCACCGAGGATGTTGCGGATCGTGCCGTTGGGCGAGTGCCACATCTTCTTCAGGCCGAACTCCTCGACCCGCGCCTCGTCCGGGGTGATGGTGGCGCACTTGACGCCCACGCCGTGCTTGGCGATCGCGTGCGCGGCGTCGACGGTGATCTGGTCGTTGGTGGCGTCGCGACTGGAGATGCCGAGGTCGTAGTACTCGAGAGGGATGTCGAGGTACGGGTGGATCAGCTTGTCCTTGATGAACTGCCAGATGATCCGGGTCATCTCGTCGCCGTCGAGCTCGACGACGGTTCCCTCGACCTTGATCTTGCCCATGAGGCGGGGCCTCTCCTCTCACGGCGGTGCATGCCTTCCGCGCCCGCGGTGGCAACGACTCATCCAAGCGGTACAAGCGTACTGCTGGACGAAACCGCCGGGCGGGTCGACCCCACGAACCCCGGGCATCACCCACTGCGACAAACTCGCTCACCGGGTCGATATGCTCCTGCTGCCGAACAGGGGACTTCATGCGGAAGGTCAGTGGTCGCTACGCACTGTTGGCGGTCGGTGCCGCCCTCGCCATGTCGGGCTGCGCCGCGTCGACACAGGAAGCCGGGAGGTCGCGGCCGGAGCAACCGGTTCCCGACACGGTGCTCGCCACCTCGATCCCGCCGGGCACGCAGCAGGTGGCGCCTGCCGAGCCGCTGGTGGTTACCGCGCAGCATGGCACGCTCGTCGGGGTCACCGTCACCGGCGCGGACGGCAAGCCGCTGCCCGGCCTGCTCGACCCGTTGACCAACAGCTGGACGAGCTCGCCGCTGGCCTGGGGCACCGGCTACCGGGTCCGGGCCACCGGGAGGAACGCCGACGGCAAGCACACCACCTTGACATCCTCGTTCAGTACGCTCCCGCAGCCCGAGCTCACGCTGGAGGTCGAGCGGGTCCGGCCGGCGGCGGGCGAGATAGTCGGCATCGCGATGCCGGTGTCGATCTCCTTCGACCGGCCGGTGACCGACCGGGCGGCGGTGCAGCGCCGGCTCGAGGTCGTCACCTCGGTGCCGACCGAGGGCTCGTTCCACTGGTTCTCCGACCGGCAGGTGAACTGGCGGCCCAAGGAGTACTGGAAGCCTGGTACCTCCGTCACGGTGCACGCCCGGCTCTACGGGGTAGCCACCGGCGACGGCGTGTTCGGTGCCGAGGACTTCTCCTCGGGCTTCGGTATCGGCCGTGACCAGCGGGTCTTCGGTGACGTCAACGCCCGAACGCTGACCGCGTTCGTCGACGGCGTCGAGGTGCGCAGCATGCGAGCGTCCTACGGGCAGTCGGTCCACCCGACCCCGTCCGGCATCCATGTGGCCTTCGAGAGGCATCGCGACAAGCCGCCGCGGTCGGACAGCGGGGGCGGGCAGACGGCGGGCGTACCCGGCTACTACGACCTGACCCGCGAGGACGGGACTTGGTTCTCCGAGTGGGTGCAACCGGGCGACCCGGTGGAGATCGTCGGTTCCTCCCGGCCGCTCACACCGGCCGACGGCGACATCATCGCCGACTGGGCCATCCCGTGGGAGGAGTACGTCGCGGGCAGCGCGCTGCCGCCCCCGCCGCCGCCCGCACCGACCGCCCCGACGGGTGCGGTGCGCCCCGTCTGAGAGCGCCCCACCGCGTCAGACCGTCGAGCGCACGTCGGGGATCTCGTCGTTGCGGAAGGCCTCGACGAACAGCGCGTGGTCGGCGCGCACCACCGCTCCGTACTCCCGGGCGAAGCCGGTGATCCAGGCGACGAACTCGTCCTCCCGGTTTCCGACGACGGTGGCGATGGCCTCCTCGGTCTGGAAGGGCACCAGGGTCTGGTCGGAGTCGGAGTCCGACACGCAGTGCACCTTGGCGGTGGCCCGGCCGAGCTGGTCGACCACCGGCGCGATCTGCGACGGCTCGGTCAGCTCGCGCCAGTCCAGATCCGACTCGTACGGCGAGACCTCGCTGACCACGAAGCCCACGCCGTCGAAGTCGGTATAGCCCAGCAGCGGGTCGGCATGGGCCTGCAGCGAACGCTGCGAGATCGCGGTGCGGTGCCCGTGATGGCGGAAGTAGGAGGCGATGCGCTCGTCGGCGACCACCCGGGACGGGGCGGCCACATTGCCCTGCTTCATCGACAGCACCACGTCGTTGTCCAGCGCCTCGTTGTACCCCTCGATGAGCACCGAGTAGGCCGGCAGTCCCGCGCTGCCGATGCCGAACCCGCTGCGGCCCACGACGTCCTTCACCGTGTAGGCGACGCCCCGGAATCTCTTGTCCACCGGGATGGTGTCCAGGTAGCGGTCGAACGCGGCACACACCGCGGACCGCTCGGCGCCGTCCAGCCTGCGCACACCGGGACCGGTGCGGAAGATCCGGTTGTACCCCTCGGTCTCGGTGATCTTCTCGAGCAGCTCGACCCTGGTCCGCAGCCGGGTGGCGGCCAGTACCTCGTGTACCGCACTGTGCGCGGTCGACAGCCGCAGCGAGAAGTTCCGGTCCTCGTCGGAGTCGAGGAATGCGCGCACCTGGTCGAGGTAGGACCGCACGTAGACGCCCACCAGGTCGTCGATCTCGGGGTCGGACAGCGCCTTGTTCCAGCCCAGCAGCGAGACGCTGGCCGCGAAGCGCTGCAGGTCCCAGGTGAAGTGGCCCAGGTAGGCCTCGTCGAAGTCGTTCACGTCGAAGATCAGCACTCCCTCGCCGTCCATGTAGGTGCCGAAGTTCTCCGCGTGCAGGTCACCCTGGATCCATACCCTGCTGGTGCGCTCGTCGGCCCACGGGTCCTCGCACGCGGCGACGTCGGCGTAGAACAGGCATGCACTGCCCCGGTAGAAGGCGAACGGATCGGCCGCCATCTTGCGGAACTTGGTGCGAAACGCCGCCGGGCTGGCCGCCATGAGGCCGGAGAACGCGTCCACCAGGGTGTCGACGATCCGGTGGCGGCGGGCGTCGGGATCGGTGGCGCGCAGCGTGGCGGGCAGCGAGGTCATCCCTCGATCATGCCCGCGTCACTCCGGCGGGCGCCAGGGACGCGGCGGCAGCACGGGCAGCCCGCTGGGCGAGCACTGCCCGCCCCGCTCGCCCAGCAGCCGGAAGATGCTCCAGCCGATCAGCCCGGCGAGCAGCGAGCCGGTGAGGATGCCCACCTTGGCCTGGGTCTGCAGTGCCGGGTCGTCCAGCGCGAGGTCGGTGACGAACAGCGCGACGGTGAAGCCGATGCCGGACAGCCCGGCGCCGCCGATCAGCTGCCCCCAGCGCAGCGTGTCCGGGACCCGGCCGAGCCCGGTGCGCAGCGCCACCCAGGTGCCGCCCGACACGCCGAGCAGCTTGCCCACGACGAGCCCGACGACGATGCCCACCGTGATCGGGGAGCGCAGCGCCGCACCGAGCGTCCCGGCGTCGAGCACCACACCGGCGTTGGCCAGCACGAAGAGCGGTACCACGACATAGCTGCTCCATGGCTGGATCAGTACCTGCAGCCGCTCGTTGGGCGAGACCGCCTCGACGAACCCCGATCGCGCGGCGATGGCCCGCTCCGGGGTGGGGTCGGCGACGAAGCTGCGCCCCAGCACCTCGGCGCGGCGAAGGTCGCTGACCTGCGGGGCGTAGGCATTGACCAGCAGCCCCATCACCAGCCCGACCACGCTGGGGTGCACGCCGGACTCCAGCACCGCCAACCACATCAGCACGCCGATCGCGACGTAGACCGGGGTACGCCAGAACCGGGCGGAGCGCAGCGCCGCCAGGGCGACGAACAGCGCCGCGGCCAGCACCAGCGCGGTCGGCCGCAGGTCCTCGGTGTAGAAGATCGCGATCGCGGCGACCGCCCCGATGTCGTCGACGATGGCCAGCGCGAGCAGGAACACCCGTAGCTGGTCGGGGCAGCGCGGCCCGACCAGCGCGAGGACCCCGAGCATGACCGCGGTGTCGGTGGAGATGGCGATGCCCCATGCGTTCGCGCCGGGCCCACCCGCGGTGAACAGCAGGTACAGCCCGGCGGGCACGGCCAACCCACCGACGGCGGCCAGCGCCGGTGCGGCCAGCGCCCGGCTACCTCGCAGCTCCCCCATGACGGCTTCGCGCGAGATCTCCAGCCCGACGCTGAAGAAGAAGAACACCATCAGCCCGTCGTTGACCCAGTGCCGCAGGTCCTCGGCCAGCTCGGCGCCGCCCACGGTCAGCGACAGCTCGATCCCCCAGAACCGCTCGTAGCCGGCGCCGAGGTTCGCCCACACCAGCGCCACGGCCGCCGCGACGAGCAGCAACGTCGCCGAACCCGACTCGGTGCGCAGGAACGACCGCGCGGCCCGGCTGAGCTCGCCACGCTCGACTAGGGTCGTGATGGCCACGGCGACATCCTGCCCGGTGGCGGTGCCGCGATGTCCCCTCCCGTCCGGACACGAGGAGCAGCGCAGGTGGGTGACCCTCGCCTCGATCCCCAGCTGGGAGCCCACGACCACATCCAGGGAGTGCTGGGCGCACCGCACACGCTGGTCGAGTACGGCGACTTCGAGTGCCCGTACTGCCGCCGGGCGGCACCGGTGATCCGGGAGCTGCGATCGCGGATGGGGGAGGCGCTGACCTTCGCGTTCCGGCACTTCCCGCTCGCCGAGGTTCACCCCTTCGCGCTGCCCGCCGCGGTCGCGGCCGAGGCGGCCGCGCTGGCCGGCCGGTTCTGGCCGATGCACGAGCAGCTGTATGCCGGTGAGCCGAAGCTGCGCCAGGACGACCTGCGCCGCCATGCCGAGCGGATCGGGATCGATCCCGAGTCAGTGGTCTGGCCCGCCACGCGGCTGGTCGAGGACCGGGTGGAGGCGGACTTCAACTCCGGGGTACGCAGCGGCGTGCGGGGCACCCCGACGCTGTTCCTCGACGGCGTACCGTACCGCGGCGACGTCACCGTCGACGCGCTGCTGGCCAGCGTGTCACGCTGCTCGTGAGTGCTCGTGAGTGCTCGTGAGTACTACGGGGCGGCTACGACGCGGGTAAGCACTCACAGCCGCTTCACGTCGGCCTGCTTGGCGCGCACCGCCTCGGCGGCCTCGGCCAGCGCGGCCTGCTCGCTGCCGGTGAGCTCGGTCTCGAGGACCCTGCGCACACCGCCCGCGCCGAGCTCGGCGGTCACACCGAGGTAGACCCCGGAGATGCCGTACTCGCCATCGACCCACGCGCAGACCGGCAGCACGGCGCCGGAGTCCTCGTGCACCGCACGGGCCATCCGGGCGGCCGCGGCCGACGGGGCGTAGTACGCGGAGCCCGTCTTGAGCAGCGCGACGACCTCGGCGCCGCCGTTGCGGGTGCGGGTGACCAGCTCGTCGATCTTCGCCTGGTCCATCACGTCGGCGAGCGGCTTGCCGTCGACGGTGCAGGCCGACGGCACCGGGACCATGGTGTCGCCGTGCGAGCCCAGCGTGAGGGTGCGCACCGAGGCGACCGGGACGGCCAGCTCCTCGGCAACGAAGTTGGTGAACCGGGCGGTGTCGAGCATGCCGGCCTGGCCCATCACCCGGTCGTGGGCGAAGCCGGTGGCGAGCTGCGCCAGCGCGGTCATCTCGTCCAGCGGGTTGGAGACCACGATCACGACGGCCCCGGGCGCGTGGCGCACCACGTTCTCCGAAACCTGCCGGACGATCTCGGCGTTGGTCTCGATGAGATCCATCCGGCTCATGCCGGGCTTGCGTGGCAGGCCCGCGGTGATGATCACGATGTCGGAGCCGGCGATGGCCTCGTAGCCCGAGCCACCGTTACCGGTGGTCCGGCCGGCGATCCTGGTCTCGAAGCCCTCGATGGGCCGGGACTGGTTCATGTCCAGCGCCAGACCTTCCGGCTTGCCCTCGACGATGTCGGTGAGCACGACGGTGTCGAAGATGTCGTACTCCGCCAGCCGCTGCGCCGTGGTCGAGCCGTAGAAACCGGCGCCGATGACGGCGACCGTGCCGGAACGTGCCATGCGAGAAGATCCTCCCAGGGTGTCGTTGGGTTCAGGCGTCGGCCAGCGGCCCGCCCGCGATCGTCAGCGCGACGGCGAGCACGAGCAGGCCGAACCCACCGTAGGACAGCACGTCGAGACCACGGCCGCGGATCATCAGCAGCCCGGCCCGGTCCGGCGGGAGCACCGCGCGCAGCCCGCCCGCGAGCAGCAGCGCCCCGCCGATGATCGCGGTGCCCTCCCGCCAGTGGTACTGCACGATCCGCACCAGGCCCAGCAGCACCACCGCCACCACCAGCCCGAAGGCGAGGTGCTGGCGCCAGGCCGGCGCCCTCGTCATCCGGTAGGACCTCATCCGGCGGCGACCTCGGCCGCGTCCACGACGTTGGCCAGCAGCATCGCCCGGGTCATCGGGCCGACCCCGCCGGGCATCGGGGCGACGAACCCCGCCACCTCACGCACGCCCGGATCGACGTCACCGACCAGCCCGGCGTCGGTACGGGTGATGCCGACGTCGAGCACGGCGGCCCCGGGCTTGACCATGTCCGCGAGGATCAGACCCGGCCGGCCGGCGGCGGCGACCACGATGTCGGCACGGGCGATCTCGGCGACGAGGTCCTTGGTCCCGGTGTGGCACAGGGTCACGGTGGCGTTCTCGCTGCGCCGGGTCAGCAGCAGGCCCAACGGGCGGCCGACGGTGACGCCGCGGCCGATGACGGTGACGTTCGCGCCGGCCACCGGCACGTCGAAGCGCCGGAGCAGCTCGACGATCCCCCGCGGGGTGCACGGCAACGGCCCCGGCTCGCCGAGCACGAGCCGCCCGAGGTTCACCGGGTGCAGGCCGTCGGCGTCCTTGGCCGGGTCCATCCGCTCGAGCACCGCGCCGGTGTCCAGCCCGGCCGGCAGCGGGAGCTGCACGATGTAGCCGGTGCAGGCCGGGTCGGTGTTGAGCCCGTCGACCACGCCGACCAACTCGGCCTGGGTCGTGCCGGCCGGGAGGTCGTGGCGGATCGAGGCGATACCGACCCTGGCGCAGTCGCGGTGCTTACCGCGGACGTAGGCGTGCGATCCGGGGTCGTCGCCGACGGTCACCGTGCCGAGTCCCGGTGTCACACCGCGCTCGCGCAGCGCATCCAGCCTGACCCGCAGATCGGTGAGGATCTCGTCGCGGGTCGCCTTGCCGTCCAGCACCGTCGCGCTCACGGGCGTCATGCTGCCACCGGTGTCACGTCCGCCGGCGGCCGGGCAGCGCGGCGATGGCCATCGCGACCAGCGTGAGCACGGTGCCCGCCACCGTGGTAGCGGTGAGATGGTCGCCCGCGGCCGGCGCCAGCAGGTCCAGCAGCAGCGCGCCGAACAGCTGCCCGGCGACTGTGCCGAGCCCGAGCAGCAGCACCCCGGTCAGCGAGACGACGGCCGCCGCGGTGGCGATGAAGACGACCCCGAGCGGCCCGCCGAGGTAGAGCAGCGGGTCGCCCGGCAGCGGCGCAGGTAGCCCGCGCAACGCGACCTCGACCACCGCCACGACCAGCAGCAACGCGATCCCGACGGTGAAGTTGACCAGTGCCGCCGACAGTGCTCCTCCCACCACCCCACCCCCCGCTCCTCCCACCACCCCACCCCCCGCGTTGCCCGCGGCGGCGGCGCTGACCCGCCCGTTCACCGCCTGCTGCCAGGCGACGCCGATGCCGGCCAGCACCGGCAGCACGGCGATTCCCAGCGCCGAGGGCATCCCGAGCCGCTCGGACACCGCCAGCAGCACGGCGCCGATCGCGAGCAGCGCGCCGGCGATCCTGGTGACAGTGACCGGGCGGGAGCCGCCCGGTCCCACCCCGGCCCGGTCGACGGCGAGGCTCGACATGGCTTGCCCGGCCACCACGGCGACGGTGAACACCGCGACCCCGATCGCGCCCACGGTGAGGCCCTGGCAGATCACCAGGAACGCGCCGAACAACCCGCCGAGCACGTGCCACGGTCGCAGCCCGCCGTCACGGACCGCGCGGACCACCCGCACCACACCTCGGCGCATCCGCGGCACCGCCGCGACCATGATCAGCAGGATCAGCTGGCCGCCTGCGAAGGACAGCAAGGCGGCGACCACCCCGTCCCCGATCCGGCCCGCGAGCTCCCCGTTGATGCGGGCCTGGGCGGCCAGCGCCATCCCGACGACCACGGCGACAGCCAGCCCCGCGACGCGGCGACGGACCGACGGCGGTGACGCGACCTCAGTTGCCACGGTCCGCCATGGTGCCGGTGAAGTCACCCGTCGTGAATGATTTCGGTAGCCCTGGCTACCGGAATCATTCACGACATCAGCGGAAGTCGCGGGACGTCGAGGTCACCCGCATGTCCAGCGGTTCGGCGCGCTCGGCCATCACGTTGATCACGCCCTCGGCGTTCTGCAGCATGCCGCGGACCAGCAGCGCCGGGCAGGCGCGGACCACCATGCGGTAGCGGGTCCAGAACCCCGGTGAGCAGATCACGTTCACCATACCGGTCTCGTCCTCGAGGTTGAGGAAGGTGACCCCGCCCGCGGTGGCAGGGCGCTGCCGGTGCGTCACCGCACCCCCGACCAGCACCCGGGTGCCGTCCCGGTACTCCCGCAGCCGGGCGGCGGGCACCACGCCCAGGCCGTCGAGATGCTCGCGGAGGAACTGGGTCGGGAAGCTGCCTGGCGATACCCCGGTGGCCCACACGTCGGCCGCGGCCAGTTCCAGCTCGCTCATC
Source organism: Pseudonocardiaceae bacterium (assembly GCA_050700385.1). Taxonomy (GTDB): domain Bacteria; phylum Actinomycetota; class Actinomycetes; order Mycobacteriales; family Pseudonocardiaceae; genus WHSY01. The sequence goes on from JBOHGT010000413.1 coordinate 20,116, forward strand.
CCCGGCAGCGCCGGGGCCGCCACCCCCACCGCGGTGCCGGGCAGCCGGTCGGGCCGCTCGGCGGCGACCGCTCCCGCCGCCCACAGTGCCTGCCGGCGTTGCGGCGCCAGCTCGCCGAACGCTCCCGCGGTGGCCAGCGCCTCGGCCTGCGCGGTGGACAGGCCCACCCGGTGCGCGACGTCGGCGATGCTGCGGTAGGGACCGCGCGCGTCCCGCTCACCGACCAGCCGGCCCGCCAGGTCCTTGCCGACCGAGCGCACCGCGTCCAGCCCGATCCGCACGGCCTGCTCCGGGGCCCCCTCGGCGGCCGGTTCCAGACCGGCGTGCACGCCACTGGCGTTGATGTCGGGACCGCGGACGGTCACCCCGTGCCTGCGGGCGTCGGCGATCAACGACTGCGGGGAGTAGAAGCCCATCGGCTGCGCGCGCAGCAGGGCCGCGCAGAACGCCGCCGGGTAGTAGTGCTTGAACCAGGCGCTGTAGTAGACCAGCGAGGCGAAGCTGATCGAGTGGCTCTCCGGAAAGCCGAAGTTGGCGAAGGCGAGCAGCTTGTCGAAGATCCGCTCGGCCAGCTCCCCGGTGATGCCGTGGCGGGCGGTCCCCTCGAAGAAGCGCTCCCGCAGCCGCTCCATCCGTTCGGTGGACCGCTTGGCACCCATCGCGCGGCGCAGCTCGTCGGCCTCGGCTGCGGTGAAGTCGGCGACGTCGATGGCCATCTGCATCAGCTGCTCCTGGAACAGCGGCACGCCCAGCGTCTTGCGTAGCGCGTTCGCGAGCAGCGGGTGGTCGTAGTCCCACTCCTCCTGGTTGTTGCGCCGGCGGATGTAGGGGTGCACCGAACCGCCCTGAATCGGGCCGGGACGGATCAGCGCGACCTCCACCACCAGGTCGTAGAACCGTCTCGGCCGCAGCCGGGGCAGGGTCGCCATCTGCGCGCGGGATTCCACCTGGAACACCCCGACCGAGTCGGCGCGGGCGAGCATCGCGTAGACGGCGGGATCGGTGGGCGGCAGGTCGGCCAGCTCCACCCGGTGCCCGTAGTGGCGCTCCACGAGGTCGATCACGTAGTGCAGCGCCGAGAGCATCCCCAGCCCGAGCAGGTCGAACTTGACCAGCCCGACGGCCGCGCAGTCGTCCTTGTCCCACTGCACCACCGACCGGTCGGCCATCCGGGCCCACTCCACCGGCACCACCTCGGCCACCGGGCGCGAGCAGATCACCATGCCGCCGGAGTGGATGCCCAGGTGCCGCGGGAAGCCCTCCAGCTCGCCGGCCAGCTCCAGCACCGGCTCCGGGATGTCGGTGTCGTCGGTGGTCCGCTCCAGCGGCCCCCACCGGTCGATCTGCTTGCTCCAGGCGTCCTGCGTGCCGGGGGAGTACCCGAGCGCCTTGGCGACGTCGCGCACCGCGGAGCGGGCCCGGTAAGTGATCACGTTGGCGACCTGGGCCGCCCGGTCGCGGCCGTAGCGGTCATAGACGTACTGGATGGCCTCCTCGCGGCGGTCGGACTCGATGTCCAGGTCGATGTCGGGGTAGCCGTCGCGATCCGGGGCGAGAAACCGCTCGAAGAGCAGGTCCATCGCCACCGCGTCGACGCTCGTGATGCCCAGCGCGTAGCAGACCGCGGAGTTCGCGGCCGAGCCGCGACCCTGGCAGAGGATGTGACGGCGGCGGCAGAAGGCCACGATGTCGCGCACGATGAGGAAGTAGCCGGAAAAGCCCTTCTCCTCGATGACGGCCAGCTCGTGCTCCACCTGGTGGAAGGCGTCGGGGCGCTCCGCATAGGAGCCGTAGCGCTGTGCGGCGCCGAGCCAGGTGAGCTCGCGTAGCCAGCCGGCCTCGGTGCGCCCGTCCGGAATGTCGAACGGCGGCAGGTCCGGCGCCACCAGGGCCAGGTCGAAGGCACACGCCCTGCCCAGCACCGCAGCCCGCTGCACCGCCCCCGGCCAGCGGGCGAACCGGTCGGCCATCTCCGTCCCGGAACGCAGGTGCGCCGTGCCGGCCGGCGGCAGCCAGCCGTCCATCTCGTCCAAGCTCCGCCGCGCCCGCACCGCCGCGAGTGCAGTGGCCAGCCGGTGCCGGGACGGGGAGCCGTAGTGTGCGGCCGTCGTGGCCACGGTGGCCAGACCGGTGCCGGCGGCGAGCGAGGCGAGCGCGTCGTTGCGCTCGGTGTCGTCCGGCAGGCCGTGATCGGTGAGCTCGACGGCGACGTGGTCGGCACCGAACAGGCCCGTCAGGCGACGCAGCTGGATCGCCCCGGCGGCCGCCCCGTCACGCTCCAGTGCCCGCCGGACCGCGCCCTTGCGGCAGCCGGTGAGCACCACCCAGTGCCCGCCGGCGGTTGCCGCGACCCGCTCCAGGTCGTAGACCGGCTTGCCCTTCTCCTTCCCCGCGATCTGCGCGTCAGTGATGACCCGGGAGAGCCTGCGGTACCCCTCCGGGTCACGGGCCAGCACCAGCAGGTGCTCCCCCTCCGGGTCGGCGACACCGTGCTGCGGCGCGGTGAGTCCCAGGCTGAGCTCGGCCCCGAAGATCGTCCTGACGCCCAGCTCGCGGGCCGCCTCGGCGAAGCGCACCACCCCGTACATGCCGTCGTGATCGGTGATCGCGATCGCGTCCAGGCCGAGCCGGGCGGCCTCCTCGACGAGCTCCTCGGGGTGGCTCGCCCCGTCCAGGAAGCTGAAGTTGGAGTGGCAGTGCAGCTCGGCGTAGGGGGTCCGCGGCTGGGTCTCCGCGAACCGGGCCGGCGTGGCCTCGGTCTGACCCGACAAGGCCTGCGGTGGCTCGTAGCGGTCCCGATGACGGGTCCACGCCGGGCTGTCCCCGCCGTCGCCAGGATGCTGCTCATCGCGGCGCCCTGATCTGGATTCCCCGAGCCTGGATTCCCCGGGCCTGGATTCCCCTGATCTGGACCCGACGGACCGCCCGGACAGCGCCCGCTCCAGGTCCGCCCACCGCACCGGCGGGTTGTTCCAGCCCATCCCGCGTCCCTAGAAGGGTGGGGGGTCGTGTTCGCTGTCGGCCTCAGTCTTGCCGGCGTGCAGGTTGTGCTGGCTGGTGGGGCCTTCGGGCCAGGGGATGGTGTGGTCGAGGTCGGCGGTGGCGGCGCGTTGGCCGCAGATGGGGTTGCGGCAGTACAGGTCGCGGGCGCGGATGAAGTCGGCGAGTCCGTCGGGTGGGGTGTAGGTGGTGTGCCCGTAGTCGAGCAGGGTGCCCGAGGCGGGGTCGGTGAGTAGTCGCCGCCAGGTGCCCCCGGTGGCGATCTCGCGGGCCAGCGGTGCCGGGATGGGCCCGTAGCCGATCAGGTCCCCGGGCTGGTCGTCGAGGCCCATGAGGGTGGTGATGGGCACGATCACGGAGATCAGGGGCTTGCTCGGGCCGGCGCTGGTGGGGCGGGTGGTCGCACAGTCATGCTCGCCCTGGTCTGGGGTGGCCTGGTCCGTGGTGTGGGGGTCTGCCGGATCACCGGACGTGGTGGGGGTGCAGTCACAGCTCTCGGGGCCCTCGGGGTGCGCGCAGTCGTCGGTGTTGAGGGGTGTGGCGGCGGCGCAGCGTCGTCCGGTGAGCAGGTCGGTGAGCAGGTCGGCGCGGCGGGCGTCCATCCCGCGGGGTCCTCGGCGCCGAGGTCGCGGGCCAGTTGGCAGAGCCGTTGGTAGGCGGCGGTGGCATCCGGGGCGGAGAGCAACGCCCACAGGGTGGCCATTCCGTCACCGTCCGGGCCGAGCACCACCCGCCGATCCTGGCGCCGCTGCTCGTGCCGCGCCGCCGCGCCGTCGGGGTCGATGACCAGCACTGCCCCGGCCAGGCAGGCCCGCAGTTGCGCCACGGTCTGGGTTCCGGCGCGGGGCAGCACCCGGGCCTCCAGCGCGGACCGCTGCTCGGGGGCCAACACATAGGAGGTCTCGGTGATCGCCCGGGCCTTGAGCACGTCGATCGTCCCGGCCTGCCACGCGGCCAGCGTGCCGGGCAGATCCGCCGCCAGCGTCTGGGCCATCACCAGCCGACCGGTCGCGGTGGTCCGCGACAGGCGCAGCGCCAGCGCGATCTCGTCGGGGGCGTACCCGCTGTAGCGCGCCGGGACATCGGAGCGGCTGGGCGGGGAATCCTCACTCGGGCGGCGGCGGGCGAACTCGGCCAGCAGGCCCGCTTGCCGCGCCGAGGCCCAGGAGGACACCCGGTCGAACCCGACGATCGTGTCGATCAGCGTCGCATCCGACAACCCGGCGGGATCGGCCGTGGCATGGTCGAGCTCCAGCGCCAGCCACCCCGACGGAGCACACGCCGACACCGGGATCTGCTCGGCGCCCTCGAACGGAGGAACCTCCTCCAACCACGCCGGATCGAACCAGTCCTCGTCGCCGAGGGCACCCCCGTAGGGCACCTCCGCATCGAGCGTCGACTCGAACATGTGTTCGATACTAGCAGATCACTCGAGTAGTAGGCGAGGTCGTCGAACCTGCACTCGTACAGTCGGCAGTCGTTCACCCAGCGTCGCGCACCGTGACTTCGTCGCCGCAGTCGAGTCCCGCTGCGCTCAACGCGTGACGCAGGTTGTCGTGGCGGGCGTACCGGGCGACGCGGGCTCCCTCGACGATGAACTGCGACGCCACGACCGCTCGACCTCGCTCGGCACCCGTTTCCCCGGTCCAGCGCGCGTCCTGCTCGACGACAACCCCGCCGTCAGCGCCGCAGAACCAGCGCAGCGCCTCTGCCGAGAATCCAGCCCGGGTCATCCACTCGGACAGGACCTGCCGACCACGGGCGCTGCCGCGCGGCCCGACGATCTCCACGTCCTCGGTGGAGAGGTCCTCGGCCCGTTGGCCATCACCGCGGTTGACCGCGTCCAACCACTCTTCGACGACGGCAAGGGATCCGAGGCTCATGAGATGATCCTAGAGGCGGCCACTCGCTCACCGCGGCTCGAGGCTTGGGATGGTGCGCGTCCAGCTGCGTGATTAAGGTCAGCCTGGCTGCGAGAGGTGCGTGATGACCGAGGTTGCCGATGCTGCGACGGTGATGTGCGGGTGCTGTGGCGAATCACGCCCGGCGGACGAGGTAGCCCGGCTGAACTGCCATCCCGACGTTGCGGTCTGCGGCGGGAGTGTGGATTGGATGGCGAGCAAGGTCCAAGCGCGACCGAAGGTCACGCCGATCTTCCCGGTGCGCGATATGGGCGAGGCGCGCGAGTTCTGGACCCGGGCTGGTGTCGAGGTCGAGCTGTACGACGAGGGCTACGCGTTCGTGCTCGCCGACGGCTCCGACGTTGCGCACCTGCGCCGCACTCCCCACCTGGACCCGGAGCGCAACGCCGCCGCGTGCTACATCCATGTGGCGGATCCGGCTGTCTGGCACGAACGCTGGAAGGCAGCCGGCCTCCCGGTGACCGACCTCAAGGTCGAGCCATGGGGGATGCACGAGTTCAGTGTGCAGGACCCGAGCGGGAACCTGGTCCGGGTCGGCTGCAACAGCTGAGCCTCCGGGCACTGACCGGTAGCCGGCGATTGTCGTCAGCCGGACATGGCCCGGTAGTCGTCGCGGACGGCGATGATCCATGCTCGGCGTCCGGAGGTCAGATAGTCGGGTGAACCCAGGTCCATCGCGCCGTACTGGTGGGGGTCGACGCCGATGGCGCGCAGCAGCGGCTCGCTGCGTTGCGACACACCGCCCTGGCCGATGCCGAAGTGGCCCACGAGGTCCTTGACCTGCAGGCGGTGCTCCCCGGCGTAGGGATCGAAGAGCTTGTTGGCCTTGCCGATCACCCAGCAGATGGCTGCGGCGGCGGTGGCGGCCCGGCTGCGGCGGCGGAAGATCGGGGTCGCCGCCCGCGGCGCCGACGAGCAACCGGCGACACGCCGTCCGGTACTCCACGTCGAGCAGCTCGTCACAGCACCGGTCGACGAGCGCGAGCACCTCGGTCACTCCGGTCGTGGACGTCGGCCGGGATCGCGTCCCACGCGAAGGGCTCGTCGGGCAGTGCGGTCACGTCGAGCCGCTCAAGGGTGTCCTCGCCACCGACGGCACGGCGCAGGGTCTCGAGCATGATCTCGTGGACTCGAGCGGTTCGTCGTCGAGCGACACGCCGTCCGGGCCGTGCACGCCCCATCGTGGCCAGCAGGGCGGCGGGGCCCTGCAGCCGGGCGGAACGGATCGTCTGCTGGTACTCCGGTGCGTAGGAGTCGACGGCACCGAGCGTCTGGTCGGTCAGCTCGGGCCGGATGCCGCGATCATGGTGGCAGAAGCGGATGAACACCCGCAGCAGATCAGGAGCCTTCGCCAGATAAGGCACGTCGGCGACGATCTTGCGGGGAATCCAGCCGATCAGCAGCATTTCCACCGCCACCGGGCTCCAGCGCAGCGGATCGCCGGGGCCGTAGTCGGTGCCGAACCACAGCAGCGACCTGAGCAGGCCGCGATGGTCGAGGGTGTCGAACCCCGCCCCGAACGACGAGGCGAGGAAGGGCTCGGTGAGCGCAACCAGCGCAGCGTCGTCCCAGTCGGGGCGTGGTGGCCGGTGCCGCCTACGGGCAGCATGGCGGCGACCCACTCGACGAGCGGACGGCAGGCCGGCCAGGTGTCGCTCTCCAAGGGTGGGAGGGTGATCGTGGCGAGCTCGATCGCCTCGGTGATCCGAGCGCGGGCGTAGGCCGGGTCGAGGTCGCGGGCCTCGGTGTCGGGATCGGCCGCCACGGTCAGCATCCGCTCGACCAGCTCGTCCACCGGTTCGGGGATGACGGATGCGTCCTTGATCAGCGTGCCCATGTTGTGGTCGATGTACACCACCACCGTCAGCTCCCACCCACCGGGCAGCGCCACGCCGACCATGACGTTGTCACCGTCACCGAGCACGTGGACCACCTCGACGACCCGGCCGGCACGCTCGGTGCGATGCAGGTCGGTGAGCCAGCTGGGCAGGGCGTGGGACCTCGCGGCGATCTCGCGGCTGACTCGGCGCCGCAGCATCTCGTCGCCGGAAAGCTTGGCGATGACGGCCAGCAGCGCGGGGGTCTCGAGCAGGTCGACCTCGAGGAAGGTCTGCACGAGGTCCTCGCGGGACGGCACGTCGGGCTCCGGACTGGGCTCGAACGGGTTGCGACGACGCGAGGGTCTGCTGCGTGTATCCAGCTTCTTTTCGGAGCTTTGCGAGGCGCTCTCGTCCACCGCTCTTAGCCACCACGCACACCATCTGACCACCGCGCACACGTTGTGACATGTGCGCGGTGGCCATGGCCTGTGCGCGGTCAGGCGTTCAAGCCACCCGGAACGTCTGGCGCAGCCGGTCAGCCACGACCGAAGCGGGCCGGCTCTGCCCAGGTCCAGCGCACGACGCCCAGGCCCAGCCCAGCCCTATTGCCGGACGCTCTAAGCGCAGGACCGGCTCGGGTGCACCCAGCACCGCTCAACATCGGCGGTACCCGTCAGATCTCGACGATCCGCTCCTGGAGATCAGGGGCGACCTTGAGAATGTCATCGCGGTCCGAGGTGATCACCGCTGCGCGATGGTCACGAGCGACCAGGGCAACGTGCACGTCCACCACGTCG
>JBOHGT010000414.1:0-2414 GCA_050700385.1 Pseudonocardiaceae bacterium
CTGTGCTGGATTCCGCTGGGCCGGATTCCCCTGGGCCGGATTCCCCTGGGCCGGATTCCCCTGGGCCGGATTCCCCTGGGCCGGATTCCCCTGGGCCGGATTCCGCTGCGGTGGTCCTTGGGGTGGATTTCCTTGGGGTGGGCGGTCGCGCGGGGGCATGCCCGGTGGCGGACCCTGGCGCGGCTGTCCCGGGGGCGGGCCGTGGCGCGGGTCGCCCTGCACGGGCTGCCGAGGCGGCCGCTGCCGGCTGCCGAAGCGCTCCGGTGGGCTCTCCGGACCGGGTTCCCACGAGTGCTGGCCGCTGTCCCGTCGCTCGTCGCTCACGCGTTTGCCTCCCAGACCGCTTCCCCGTCACGGGGTGTTCGTCGGTATGGATCCTCGGTCGGGCAGCGCCGTCCCCAGCAGCCGTCACCAGCACCGCCGCACTCACCGGCTCACTCCACCGCGGTCCTCCGGCGGGACCGGCGGCTGCCGACACCCGGTGTACCGAGCACATATGACTGAACGAGATGGTTCCAGCTGCAGGTGCGGCAGACCTCGACAACGTAGACGCTGAACTCCTCGACCAGCGCGGCCATCCTGGTCAGCTCCTCGCCGGTGCGCGCGGATCCGGCGGCGTGTTTGAGTTCGTCGCCGTACACCCATGACACCAGCGTCAGTGGCTCCTTGCGGCACACCGGGCAGGTCACCGAGCTGGGTTCGCCGTGGAACTTCGCCGCCCGCAGCAGGTACGGATTCGCGTCGCAGACCTCCATCACCCCGACCCGGCCGGAGTAGACCTCCGCGAGCAGCGCACGCCGCTGCAACGCGTAGTCCACCACCTGCCGTTGGGTCCGCACGAACCACAGCGTACGCACCCGTCCGCGGGGGTCTGATCCGACGTTCGTGCAGCGTGCTGATCACTCCACGTCACAGGGTCAGCCTTCGTTTCCCTGCTCGCTACCTTTCTGATGTATCGGAGCGATATACTCGCCAAGCACCCGTCGACATCGTGAAGGAGGTGTCCCGTGCTGGAACTCGCCGTGCTCGGCCAGCTGCACGAGACGCCGATGCACGGTTACGAGCTGCGCAAACGCCTCACCTGGCTGCTCGGTGCGTTCCGCGCCTTCTCGTTCGGCTCGCTCTACCCGACGCTACGCCGGATGCAGCGCTGCGGCTGGATCGTGGAGGAGGAGGACGGCAGCGGGAGCTGGGGCCGCCGCGCACGCCGCGTGTACAAGCTCACGGCCGAGGGCAAGGAGCGCTTCGCCGAACTGCTGGCCGATTCGGGCCCGCAGGCCTGGGAGGACGACGGGTTCGGCGTGCACCTGGCGTTCTTCTCACGGACACCGGTCGAGGTCAGGATGCGCATCCTCGAGGGCCGCCGGCGCCGCGTCGAGGAGCGCCGGGAGCGGTTGCGAGCGGCGCTTGCCCGCGCCGGTGACCAGATCGACCGCTACACCCGGGAGCTGCACCGGATGGGTTTGGAGACCAGCGAGCGCGAGGTGCGGTGGCTCAACGAGCTCATCGCGCACGAACGGGCGAACCCCGCACCGACCAAGGAACCACACAAGTGTGACAACTCCGGACAACAGAGGGACAACTCCGGACAACAGAGAAAGGGTCGACCATGACAGAGGGCCGCGAGGCTCGGGGACGCCGCGCCGCTGGCGCGCGCGTGCGGGTGGCCATCGTGGGCGTGGGCAACTGCGCGGCGTCACTCGTGCAGGGCGTGCACTACTACCGCGACGCCGACGCCGGGACCCGGGTGCCGGGGCTGATGCACGTGCAGTTCGGCGACTACCACGTCGGCGACCTGCAGTTCGTCGCTGCGTTCGACGTCGATGCCAAGAAGGTCGGCCGTGACCTGTCCGAGGCGATCGTCGCCGGCGAGAACAACACGATCTCGATCTGCGACGTTCCGCCGCTCGGCGTACCGGTGCAGCGCGGCCGCACCCTCGACGGCCTGGGCGAGTACTACCGGGAGATGATCACCGAGGCTGACGACGAGCCGGCCGACGTCGTCGCCGCGCTGCGCGAGTCCGCCGCCGACGTGCTGGTGTCCTACCTGCCGGTCGGTTCGGAGGAGGCCGCCCGGTTCTACGCGCAGTGCGCGCTCGACGCCGGGGTGGCGTTCGTCAACGCGTTACCGGTGTTCATCGCCTCCGATCCCGAGTGGGCGTCGAAGTTCTCCGCGGCGGGGGTACCGATCGTCGGCGACGACATCAAGTCCCAGGTCGGCGCGACGATCACGCACCGGGTGCTGGCCAAGCTGTTCGAGGACCGCGGCGTGGAGTTACTGCGCACCTACCAGCTCAACTTCGGCGGCAACATGGACTTCATGAACATGCTGGAGCGCAAGCGGCTGCAGTCGAAGAAGGTCTCCAAGACGCAGTCGGTGGTCTCCCAGGTGCCGCACGAGATGGAGAACGCCG
>JBOHGT010000415.1:0-5295 GCA_050700385.1 Pseudonocardiaceae bacterium
GGGACATCCCGAACGTCTCCGAGGAGGTGCTCGCAGATCTCGACGAGCGCGGCATCATCCGGATCGGTGCCGAGGTACGGGACGGGGACATCCTGGTCGGCAAGGTCACGCCCAAGGGCGAGACCGAGCTGACCCCGGAGGAGCGGCTGCTCCGGGCGATCTTCGGCGAGAAGGCCCGCGAGGTCCGCGACACCTCGATGAAGGTGCCGCACGGTGAGACCGGCAAGGTCATCGGCATCCGGGTGTTCTCCCGGGAGGACGACGACGAACTGCCGCCCGGGGTCAACGAGCTGGTCCGGGTCTACGTCGCGCAGAAGCGCAAGATCCAGGACGGTGACAAGCTCGCCGGCAGGCACGGCAACAAGGGCGTCATCGGCAAGATCCTCCCCGTCGAGGACATGCCGTTCCTGCCCGATGGCACCGCGGTCGACATCGTGCTCAACACCCACGGCGTGCCGCGCCGGATGAACATCGGCCAGATCCTCGAGACGCACCTGGGCTGGATCGCGAAGAGCGGCTGGAAGGTCGACGGTGACGCGGAATGGGCGTCGCGGATGCCGCAGGAGCTCCACGAGGCGCAGCCCGGCAGCGTCGTCGCCACGCCGGTGTTCGACGGGGCTCGCGAGCACGAGCTCTCCGGGCTGCTGGGCTCGACGTTGCCCAACCGGGACGGCGAGCAGATGGTCGGGCCTGACGGCAAGGCGGAGCTGCTCGACGGGCGCACCGGCGAGCCGTACCCGTACCCGATCGCGGTCGGTTACATGTACATCATCAAGCTGCTGCACCTGGTCGACGACAAGATCCACGCCCGGTCCACCGGCCCCTACTCGATGATCACCCAGCAGCCGCTGGGCGGGAAGGCGCAGTTCGGTGGCCAGCGCTTCGGCGAGATGGAGTGCTGGGCGATGCAGGCCTACGGCGCGGCGTACACGCTGCAGGAGCTGCTGACGATCAAGTCCGACGACGTGCTCGGCCGGGTCAAGGTGTACGAGGCCGTCGTCAAGGGCGAGAACATCCCCGAGCCGGGCATTCCGGAGTCGTTCAAGGTGCTGCTCAAGGAGCTGCAGTCGCTGTGCCTCAACGTCGAGGTGCTCTCCAGCGACGGTGCGGCGATCGAGATGCGGGACTCCGACGACGAGGACCTGGAGCGGGCCGCAGCCAACCTCGGCATCAACCTGTCCCGCAACGAGGCGCCGTCCGTGGACGACGTGGTGAATTGATCACTTCCTGACCGCGCCCGGCGCGGGGGTGGACCTCCCGCCCATCCCCGCGCCGGGCACCCCGCCGACCAGCCCCAGCACCATGCCCGCACCACCCCGCCCTGAGTCCATCAATACAGGGGAGAAGGAAACCGACGTGCTCGACGTCAATTTCTTCGATGAGCTCCGCATCGGCCTGGCCACCGCGGACGATATCCGCCAATGGTCCTTCGGTGAGGTCAAGAAGCCAGAGACCATCAATTACCGCACACTCAAGCCGGAGAAGGACGGGCTCTTCTGCGAGAAGATCTTCGGTCCGACCCGGGACTGGGAGTGTTACTGCGGCAAGTACAAGCGCGTCCGCTTCAAGGGCATCATCTGCGAGCGCTGCGGTGTGGAGGTCACCCGTGCCAAGGTGCGACGTGAGCGGATGGGCCACATAGAGCTGGCCGCACCGGTCACGCACATCTGGTACTTCAAGGGTGTGCCGAGCCGGCTGGGCTACCTGCTCGACCTGGCCCCCAAGGACCTCGAGAAGATCATCTACTTCGCCGCCTACGCGATCACCTCGGTGGACACCGAGCAGCGGCACAACGACCTCCCGACGCTGGAGAGCGAGATCGGCGTCGAGCGCAAGCGGGTCGAGGACAAGCGTGACTCCGATGTCGAGGCACGTGCTCAGAAGTTGGAGGCCGACCTCGCCGAGCTGGAGGCCGAGGGCGCGAAGAGTGACGTGCGCCGCAAGGTCAAGGAGGGCGGCGAGCGCGAGATGCGCCAGCTGCGCGACCGCACGCAGCGCGAGCTCGATCGGCTCACCGAGATCTGGGAGACCTTCACCAAGCTAGAGGTCGGCCAGCTCATCGTCGACGAGCTGCTCTACCGCGAGCTCTACGACCGCTACGGTGACTACTTCACCGGCGCGATGGGAGCCGAGGCGATCCAGAAGCTGGTGGAGACCTTCGACGTCGACGCCGAGGCCGACAACCTGCGCGAGACGATCCGCTCGGGCAAGGGGCAGCGCAAGCTGCGTGCGCTCAAGCGGCTCAAGGTCGTCGCGGCGTTCCAGGCGACCCGCAACAACCCGATGGGCATGGTGCTGGACTGTGTTCCGGTGATCCCGCCGGACCTGCGCCCGATGGTGCAGCTCGACGGTGGCCGCTTCGCCACCTCCGACCTCAACGACCTGTACCGCCGGGTGATCAACCGGAACAACCGGCTCAAGCGGCTCATCGACCTCGGTGCGCCCGAGATCATCGTCAACAACGAGAAGCGGATGCTGCAGGAGGCCGTCGACGCGCTGTTCGACAACGGGCGCCGCGGCCGCCCGGTCACCGGGCCGGGCAACCGGCCGCTGAAGTCGCTGTCGGACCTGCTCAAGGGCAAGCAGGGCCGGTTCCGCCAGAACCTGCTCGGCAAGCGGGTCGACTACTCCGGCCGCTCGGTGATCGTCGTCGGACCGCAGCTCAAGCTGCACCAGTGCGGGCTGCCCAAGCAGATGGCGCTGGAGCTGTTCAAGCCGTTCGTGATGAAGCGGCTGGTCGACCTCAACCACGCGCAGAACATCAAGTCCGCCAAGCGGATGGTCGAGCGTCAGCGCGGCCAGGTGTGGGATGTGCTGGAGGAGGTCATCAGCGGGCACCCGGTGCTGCTCAACCGGGCACCGACGCTGCACCGGCTGGGCATCCAGGCCTTCGAGCCGCAACTGGTCGAGGGCAAGGCCATCCAGATCCACCCGCTGGTGTGCGAGGCGTTCAACGCGGACTTCGACGGTGACCAGATGGCGGTGCACCTGCCGCTGTCGGCCGAGGCACAGGCCGAGGCCCGGGTGCTGATGCTCTCGAGCAACAACATCCTCTCGCCGGCGTCGGGCCGCCCGCTGGCGATGCCGCGTCTCGACATGGTGACCGGCATCCACCACATGACCAAGGTCATCGACGGTGCCGAGGGCGAGGGCCGGGCGCTCTCCTCGCCCGCCGAAGCGATCATGGCAATGGACCGGGGCACGATCGCGCTGCAGGCCAGGGTACGGATCAAGATGTCCGAGGGGGTACCGCCGCGCGGCGAGGAACCCGAGGGTTGGGAACCCGGCAAGCGGTGGGTCCTCGAGACGACGATCGGGCGGGTGCTGTTCAACGACCTGCTGCCCGAGGACTACCCGTTCGTCAACGACGTGCTGCCCAAGTCCAGGCAGGCCGCCATCGTCAACGACCTGGCCGAGCGCTACCCGATGGTCGCCGTGGCGCAGACCCTGGACAAGCTCAAGGACGCGGGCTTCCACTGGGCTACCAGGTCGGGAGTGACCGTGGCCAGCGCCGACGTGGTGGTGCCCGACGCCAAGCAGTCCATCCTGGACGGCTACGAGGCCAAGGCCGACCAGGTGGAGAAGCGCTACCAGCGCGGTGTGCTCTCGCACGACGAGCGCAACGCCGAGCTCGTGCGGATCTGGATCCAGGCGACCGAGGAGGTCGCGGACGCGATGGAGGCCCACTTCCCCGAGGACAACCCGATCCACACCATCGTGGCTTCGGGCGCTGCGGGGAACATGACGCAGGTGAGGGCTCTCGCTGGGATGCGCGGGCTGGTGTCCAACCCGAAGGGTGAGTACATCCCGCGGCCGATCAAGGCCAACTTCCGCGAAGGTCTGTCCGTGCTGGAGTACTTCATCGCCACGCACGGTGCCCGCAAGGGTCTGGCGGACACCGCGTTGCGCACCGCCGACTCGGGCTACCTGACCCGGCGACTGGTGGACGTCTCGCAGGACGTCATCGTCCGGGAGACCGACTGCGGCACCGACCGGGGCATCCAGATGACGGTCGCCGCGCAGGGCCCCGACGGGCAGCTGGTGCGTGACCAGTTCGTCGAGACCAGCCTGTACGCCCGCAGCATCGCCGAGGATGTCACCGATGCCGACGGCAACACGGTGCTGCTCCGCGGTGCCGACCTCGGCGACCCGGCCATCGAGTCGCTCGTTTCCGCCGGGGTCGGCCGGGTCAAGGTGCGCTCGGTGCTCACCTGCGAGTCCGCCGACGGCGTGTGCGCGGTCTGCTACGGCCGCTCGCTGGCCACCGGCAAGCTCGTCGACGTCGGCGAGGCGGTCGGCATCGTGGCCGCGCAGTCGATCGGCGAGCCCGGCACGCAGCTGACCATGCGGACGTTCCACACCGGCGGTGTGGCCGGCGAAGACATCACCACCGGCCTGCCCCGCGTGCAGGAGCTGTTCGAGGCACGGGTGCCCAAGGGCATGGCGCCGATCGCCGACTCCGACGGCCGGGTGCAGATCGAGGACGGCGAGAAGTTCTGGAAGATCACCATCACCCCGGACGACGGTGGCGAGGAGATCGCCTACGACAAGCTGTCCAAGCGGCAGCGGCTCGCCGCGATCTCGGCGGACGGCTCGGAGCGGGCGCTGTCCGACGGCGACCACGTGACCGTCGGCCAGAAGCTGATGGAGGGCGTGATCGACCCGCACGAGGTGCTGCGCGTGATGGGTCCCCGTGAGGTGCAGCTGCACCTCGTCCGCGAGGTCCAGCAGGTGTACCGCTCGCAGGGCGTCAAGATCCATGACAAGCACATCGAGGTCATCGTCCGGCAGATGCTGCGCCGGGTGACGATCATCGACTCGGGCGCCACCGAGTTCCTGCCCGGCGCCCTGGTGCAGCGCAGCGAGTTCGAGTCGGAGAACCGTCGAGTGGTTGCCGAGGGCGGCGAGCCGGCCGCGGGCCGTCCGGTGCTGATGGGGATCACCAAGGCGTCGCTGGCGACGGAGTCGTGGCTGTCCGCGGCCTCCTTCCAGGAGACGACCAAGATCCTCACCGACGCCGCGATCAACGGCAAGAGCGACAAGCTCGTCGGCCTGAAGGAGAACGTGATCATCGGCAAGCTGATCCCGGCCGGCACCGGGATCAACCGGTACCGCAACATCCAGGTGCAGCCGACCGAGGAGGCCCGGGCCGCGGCGTACGCGATCCCGTCCTACGACGACGGCTACTACTCACCGGACGTGTTCGGGACCGCGACCGGAGCGGCCGTCCCGCTGGACGACTTCGACTTCGGTCGCGACTTCCGCTGATCGGTCGGCGGTTGGTGGCTCTTCAAG
>JBOHGT010000416.1:0-8303 GCA_050700385.1 Pseudonocardiaceae bacterium
GATCGGGCAGGACGTGCTGCTCGACCTGCGCGAGCGGGTGTTCGCCCACGTCCAACGGCTGTCGCTGTCCTTCCACGAGCGCTACACCTCCGGCCGGGTGATCTCGCGGCTGACCAGCGACGTCGACTCGCTGCAGGACATGCTCGAGACGGGGCTGGACGGGTTCTTCACCTCGGTGCTGTCGGTATTCGGGATCGCCGCGGTGCTGCTGGTGCTCGACGTGCCGCTGGCGCTGATCGCGCTGGCGGGGTTCGTCCCGCTGCTGGCGCTGGCGCGCTGGTACCTGCGGGCCTCGCAGCGCGCCTACCGCGGCACCCGTACCTGGGTGGCACGGGTGATCGTGCAGCTCGTCGAGACGATGAACGGCATCCGCGCCGTGCAGGCGTTTCGCCGGGAGCGGCGCAACGAGCAGATCATGGCTGGCATGAACGGGGCGTTCGCCGACGCCAACCGCACCTCGCTGGTGCTCGTCGCGCGGTTCACCGCGACGGTGCGGCTGGTCGGCAACGTCTCGATCGCGGTGCTGCTGCTCGCCGGGGGCCTGCGGGTGGCTGGCGGGACGCTCCCGCTCGGCGAGCTGGCCGCGTTCGTGCTCTACCTGCGGCGGTTCTACGACCCGCTCGACGAGCTGGCGATGTTCGCCAACTCCTACTCCTCGGCCGCCGCGGCGCTGGAGAAGATCTCCGGCGTGCTCGAGGAGCGTCCGGCGGTGCGCGAGCCCGCGCATCCCGTCGCGCTGGCCTCGCCGCGCGGCGAGGTGAGGTTCGACGGGGTGCGGTTCCGCTACGGCTCCGACGGCCCTGAGGTGCTGCCCGCGCTGGACCTGGTGATGCCCGCCGGGCAGACCGTCGCCCTGGTCGGGGCCACCGGGGCGGGCAAGTCGACGCTGGCCAAGCTGCTGGCCCGGTTCTACGACCCGGTGGCCGGCGCGGTGCGCATCGACGGCGTGGACCTGCGGTCGATCGCCGACGCCGAGCTGCGCCGCGCGGTGGTGATGGTGACCCAGGAATCGTTCCTGTTCTCCGGTTCGGTGGCCGGCAACATCGCGCTGGGGCAGCCGTCGGCGTCCCGCTCCGACATCGTGGCGGCCGCGCGGGCGGTGGGGGCGCACGAGTTCATCACCGCGCTGCCCGAGGGCTACGACACCGACGTGCGCAAGCGCGGCGGGCGGCTGTCGGCCGGGCAGCGCCAGCTCGTGTCGTTCGCCAGGGCGCTGCTCGCCGGCCCCGCGGTGCTGGTGCTCGACGAGGCGACCTCCTCGCTGGACATCCCGTCCGAGCGGGCGGTGCAGGCCGCGCTGGCGACGGTGCTCGCCGACCGCACCGCGCTGATCATCGCGCACCGGCTGTCGACCGTGCTCATCGCCGACCGGGTGCTGGTGCTCTCCGACGGGGTCGTGGTCGAGGACGGCTCCCCGGCCGAGCTGGTCGGCCGGGACGGCCAGTTCGCCGGCCTGCACACCGCCTGGCGCACCTCGCTCGCGTAGCGCGCGCCTCCTTCCCCGCGTTCTGGTTGCAGAACGCGGTTATCGCGGCCGTTTTACAGCGTTCTGGTACCAGAAAACATGATCGATACGGTTGTGGATAACCTGTGGATGGAGGATTCGACGTGGTGGCGCAACTCGGGCAACGTTGCCTGCATGGGGAGAACCATTCGCCCGATCGGGCTCTGTGGGGTGTTTCGAGGATCCGAGGCCGTCGCGGCCGGTGCGATCACTGCGGCGCAGCTGCGCGGGCCAGGCGTCAAGCGACTGTTCTATGACGTCTACGTGACCGCCGGGCTGCCGGTGACGCACGAGCTGCGATGCGAGGGTGCTGCGCTCGCGCTCCCACCCGCAGCGGTGATCACCGGCCGGTCCGCGGCCACGTTGCGCGGTGCGTCGCTGGCGTGGCCCTACGACCCGGTCGAGTTGGTGGTGCCGGAGGCTACCCACCTGGCCCGGCGAAACGGCCTGGACGTCCGGCGCACCGAGATCACTACGGGGGAGTGGGAACCGTGGTGCGGAATCGGGCTGGCGACCCCGCTGCGCATGGGGCTGGACCTGCTGCTGGACCGGTCGCTGCCCGACGCGGTCGCAGACCTGGATGCGGTGCTGCGTGCTGGTCAGATCAGCCTGCCCGCGCTACAGCAGCTGGTGGATCAACGCCACGACCGGGGCATCGTCTGCGCCCGAAGGGCCGTGCAGTTGGCCGATCCGCGCGCCGAGTCACCCCCGGAATCGCGGATGCGGGTGTGGCTCGTGCTCGATGGGCTGCATCCCGAGCCGAAGTACTGGGTGCACGACGACCGCGGCCGGCTGGCGCGCGTCGACCTCGCCTTCCCCGAGCACCGGCTGGCGGTGGAGTACGACGGCGCCTGGCGCTCCGAACCGTGGGCACTCAACCGCGACCGGGACAGGCTGAACCGGGTGCACGCGGCCGGCTGGGACGTGGTGTTCGTGACGGCCGAGCTGCTCCGCGACCCGCCTCGCATGATCCGCACCGTGCGCTCGGCGCTCGACCGGACCCGATAACCGCGTTCTGCCACCAGAACGCGCTTCTCGCACGTTCGATTACCGCGTTCTGCCACCAGAACGCGTCAACCGCACCCCCAATAACCGCGTTCTGCCACCAGAACGCGATGACGTGCGTGGTCTTACTCGCGGGGCGAGCGAACTCCGAGCAGTACGTCCTCCCACGAGGGAACGATCGGACGGTTCTTGCGGCCGCGCTTCGGCGGCTCAGCCGGCTCCTCGGCGGCGGGTCGATCCTGCTCGTCCCGGCGCGGGTGGTAGGCGGGACCGTCGTCCGGCACGGTCAGTGCGGTGGGCTGTCGTTCGACGGGCTTCTGGACCGGCTCCTCGGCGCGCTCGGGCTGGGTCTGATCGGGCTGGGTCTGGTCGGGCTGGGTCTGGTCGGGCTGGGCGAGGGCCGCCGGCCGCGCCGGCACGCTCGGCTCGGCGGGCGGCTGATAGGGCGAGTCGACCACCGACGGAACGGTCCGCAGCGGCTTGCCCGCCTCGGGGTCGATCAGGTCGGTGGCATGGTCATCGATCGCTGTGACGGTGCCGCCGTGCGCGCCCGGATGGAACGTCCAGTGCGCCCGGTTGTCCGACCGCCCGGCGCGCCAGCGCAGCTGCACCACCCACCTGTTGTTCTCGCCGCGCCAGGAGTCCCAGGCGACCGCGCCGTAGTCGTGCCCGTGACGGGTGAAGGTGTCCCCGACGACCTCGTCCAGGGTGCGGACGTCGGGCCCGTCGGGGCGTACCGGGTGCGCCCGCTGGGCCAGCTCGGCGGTGCGGGACCGTTCCAGCAACACCGGGTAGGCGAACCGCTCGATCCGCTCGGCGGGAACGCCGGCGGCCTGGGCCACCTGGTCGACGGACGCGCCGGCCCTGATCCGGGCCTGGATCTCACGGGGTCGCATCTGGTTCTCCAGCTCGATCTCGATCTGTCCGAGGCGAGGGAGGTCACCCCGTACCGCTGCATGCAAGGCTTCGTCGGCGGGCAGGGTGAAGCGCTCGCGCTTCTCGCCGGAACGGTGCGCCACCGTCTCGACGATGACCGTGCGCCCGTCGACCCCGAGACCGACCACTCGCAGCGCACGCATCCGCAGCGCCTCCTCACGGTCTCCAGCTCACCCTTCGCCGTTGTGGCTCACCGTAGGCCGGCGTGCCGCCTTGACGGGGGAGGCGCGCCGCCCGAACTCACGCCAGCCGCTGCACGACCCAGTCGACGCAGGCGGTGAGCGCGGTGACGTCCTCGGGGTCGATCGCGGGGAACATGCCGACCCGGAGCTGGTTGCGGCCGAGCTTGCGGTAGGGCTCGGTGTCCACGATCCCGTTGGCCCGCAGCGCCCTCGCCACCGCGGCGGCGTCGATCGAGGCGGCGAGGTCGACGGTGCCGACGACCTGCGAGCGCTTGGCGGGGTCGGCAACGAACGGGGTGGCGTAATCCGATGCCGCGGCCCATGAGTACAGCCGCGAGGACGAGGCCGCAGTGCGGGCGGTGCACCAGTCCAGGCCGCCGCGCTCCAGCATCCACTCGATCTGCTGGGCGAGCATCAGCAGCGTCGCCACTGCGGGGGTGTTGTAGGTCTGCTCCTTGCGGCTGTTGTCCAGCGCGATGGTCAGCGAGAGGAACTCCGGCACCCAGCGGCCCGACGCGGCGATCTCGCGGACCCGTTCGAGCGCGGCCGGGCTCATCAGCGCCACCCACAGCCCACCGTCGGAGGCGAAGCACTTCTGTGGCGCGAAGTAGTAGACGTCGACGTCGCGCGCGTCCACCGGAAGGCCACCGGCGCCGGACGTGGCGTCGATTGCGACCAGCGCGCCTTCGGAACCCGACGGCCTGGTGACCGGCACCATCACGCCGGTGGAGGTCTCGTTGTGTGCCCAGGCGATGAGGTCGGTCGAGGGGTCGGCCACCGGTGCGGGCGCGTCGCCCGGATCGGCCGCGACCACTACCGGGTCCGCCAGGAACGGCGCGCCCTTCGTGACGGCGGCGAACTTCGAGGAGAACTCGCCGTAGGTCAGGTGCAGCGAGCGCTCCGAGACCAGGCCGAATGCCGCGGCGTCCCAAAACGCCGTCGTGCCCCCGTTGCCGAGCACCACTTGGTAGCCCTCGGGCAGCGCGAACAGCTCGCGCAGCCCGGCGCGAACCCGTCCGACCAGCGACTTCACCGGCTGCTGCCGGTGCGAGGTGCCCATCACATCAGCTGCCTCGGCGATCGCGGCGAGCTGCTCGGGCCGCACCTTCGATGGCCCGCACCCGAAGCGCCCGTCGGCGGGCCTGAGCTCGGCGGGGATGGTCAACTCGGCGGTCTGCGTCATCGGCGTCAGCCTACCGGTGCGCGATGTCCGACCAGCCCTCGACGTCCTGCGGGTTGCGCGGGGCCGGACCGACGTACTCCGCGGAGGGCCGCACCAGCCGCCCCGTGCCCTTCTGCTCCATGATGTGCGCCGACCAGCCGGCGGTGCGGGCGCAGGTGAACATCGCCGGCATCATGTGTGGTGGGACCTGCGCGAAGTCCAGGATCACCGCGGCCCAGAACTCCACGTTGGTCCGGATGGACCGGTCCGGCTTGCGGTCGGCCAGCTCGGTCAGCGCGGCCTGCTCGAGTGCGGCGGCCGCCTCGAACCGCGGTGCGCCGAGCTCCTTGCAGGTCCGCCGCAGTACCCGCGCGCGGGGGTCCTCGGTCCGGTAGACACGGTGCCCGAAGCCCATCAGCCGCTCCCGGCGGTCCAGCACGCCGCGCACCACGCCCGGGGCGTCGCCGGTACGCTGGGTCTCCTCGATCATCGGCAGTACCCGGGCCGGGGCGCCGCCGTGCAGCGGCCCGGACATCGCCCCGATCGCGCCGGACATGCAGGCTGCCACGTCGGCACCGGTGGAGGCGATCACCCGGGCGGTGAACGTGGAGGCGTTGATGCCGTGCTCGGCGGCGGAGATCCAGTAGGCGTCGACCGCCTTGACGTGCGCCGGGTCCGGCTCCCCCCGCCAGCGGGTCATGAAGCGCTCGGTGATCGTCGAGCACTGGTCGATGCGGCTCTGCGGCACCGCGGGTTGATAGATCCCGCGGGCGGACTGCGCGACGTAGGACAGCGCCATCACCGACGCTCGCGCCAGCTGCTGGCGGGCCTCCGTGTCGGAGGTGTCCAGCAGCGGGCGGTAGCCCCAGATGGGGGCCAGCATGGCCAGCGCGGCCTGCACGTCGACCCGGACGTCACCGGTGTGCACGGGCAGCGGGAACGGTTCCGCCGGTGGCAGGCCGTGACCGAACCGGCTGTCGGTCAGCAGCGCCCAGACGTCGCCGAACGTGAGCCGCCCGGCCAGGTCTTCGATGTCGACCCCTCGGTAGCGCAGCGCGCCGCCCTCCCGGTCCGGCTCGGCGATCTCGGTGCGGAAGGCGACCACGCCCTCCAGCCCCGGCTTGAAGTCGTCAGCGAAGTTCGACCCGAGACTGCTCGACACCGCACGCCATCCTTCCAGGCACGTTCGACCCGACGGTGCGCGCGGGTCGCCGAACCACCGGCGTGCGGGCGCTCGCCACGGTGCGGCGCCGCGCGGCAGGGAGAACAGTGCACCCTCCGGCAATGGTGGCAAACGTGACCCCCGGTGTCCTACGTCACCGATCACACGATGGGGTATGACGAGGCGCGTCGAGGACGTACGTTGCGGTGATCGGATCTCGGCGACCAGGGGTGATGCGACGTGGCTGCTGGGTGGGCGGAGCGTCGACCCGCTGCCGGTCGGGCTCTCGCGGCGATGCGGGCCAGCTACCCGGCCCGTGAGCTCAACGAGGGTGAGCTGGCCCCGACCTGGCACGAGCAGCTGTCCCGCTGGCTGGACGAGGCGGTCGCCGCCGGGCTGCCCGAGCCCAACGCGATGGTGCTGGCCACCGCGGACGGCGAGGGCAGGCCGACCTCCCGCGCTGTGCTCGCCAAGGGTCTCGACGAGCGCGGACTGGTCTTCTTCACCAACTACACCTCCCGCAAGATGCACGACCTGAGGGCCTCGTGCTGGGCCTCGGTGACCTTCCCCTGGTTCGCGATGTCGCGGCAGGTGCAGCTGTACGGTCCCACCGAGATGATCTCCGACGAGGAGACCCGGGCCTACTGGGAGACCCGGCCCCGCGGTTCGCAGCTCGGCGCGTGGGCATCCCCGCAGTCCAGCGTCGTGCGCAGCCGGCGCGCGCTGGACGTGGCGCTCGACCAGGTCGCGCAGCGCTTCGCCACCGCCGAGCGGGTACCGGTCCCGCCGCACTGGGGCGGGGTGCGGATCCGTCCCGAGGCCGTCGAGTTCTGGCAGGGCAGGCCCAACCGGATGCACGATCGGCTGTGCTACCGCCTCGAGGGTGACGGCGAGTGGACGGTGGAGCGGTTGGCCCCGTGACGGCCGCGACACCCAGCCGGTTGCGTGACGCGGTCGACGGGCACACTGCTGCGCCATGAGCGAGCCGAGGGCGCCGGACACCGGCGAGGTGCGGACCGAACTCGAGCGGGCCATCGGGCCGAAGCTGCTGCTGTTCTTCGTGATCGGCGACATCCTCGGCACCGGGATCTACGCGCTGACGGGCAACGTGGCGGGAGTGATCGGCGGCGCGCTGTGGGTGCCGTTCCTCGGCGCCTTCGTGGTCGCCTTCCTCACCGCCTTCAGCTACCTGGATCTGGTCGGCAAGTACCCGCGGGCCGCGGGGGCGGCGCTGTACACCAACCGCGCGTTCAAGATCCCGTTCCTCACCTTCCTCATCGCGTTCACGGTGATGTCCTCCGGCATCACCTCGGCGTCCTCGGCCGCCCGGGCGTTCGGTGACACCTACCTCGAGGAGTTCGTCACGCTGCCCACCTGGGCGGTCGCGATCGTCTTCATCCTGCTGCTCGCTCTGATCAACTTTCGGGGCGTGAGCGAGTCGGTGAAGGCCAACGTGGTGCTCACCTGCATCGAGCTGTCCGGCTTGCTGATCATCATCGCGATCGGTGTCTACGCGGTGGTCTCCGGGCAGGGCGAGCCGGGACGGCTCACCGAGATCGACACCACCGAGTCGGGCATGCTGCTGGCCATCACCTCGGCGACCTCGCTGGCGTTCTTCGCGATGGTGGGTTTCGAGGACTCGGTGAATATGGCCGAGGAGACCAGGGAGCCGTCGCGGATCTTCCCGCGCGCGATGCTGCTCGGCATGGGCTTCGCCGGGCTGATCTACGTGCTCGTCGCGGTCACCTCGTCGCTGCTGGTCCCGGCCGACCGGCTCGCCGCGGCGGAGAGCGGGGCGCTGCTCGAGGTGGTGCGGATCGGCGCACCAGGCTTCCCGCTGGGCCTGTTCGCGGTGATCGGGCTGTTCGCCGTGGTCAACTCGGCACTGATCAACATGCTGATGGCCAGCCGGCTGGTCTACGGCATGTCCAACGAGCGGATCATCCCCGGCACGTTCGGGTCGGTGCACCCCGCCCGGCGCACCCCCTGGGTGTCCATCGTGTTCACCAGCGCCATCGCCGTGATCCTGGTGAGCACCGCCGACCTCGAGCTGCTCGGGGGGACCACCTCCCTGCTGCTGCTCGCGGTGTTCACCGTCGTGAACGTCGCCTGCCTGGTGCTGCGCCGCGAGACGGTCTCTCACCGCCACTTCCGGGCGCCCACCTGGACCCCGTGGGCGGGTGCGCTGCTCTGCGGCTACCTGGTCACGCCGCTGTCCGGGCGGGAGACGAAGGAGTACGTCGTGGCGGGGGCACTGCTCGTGGTCGGGGTGGCGCTGTGGTTCGTCAACCGGCTCGTCGTCGGCAGGGTCGAGTTCGACCCGGCCCGCCTCGGGTCGTGAATGATTTCGGT
>JBOHGT010000417.1:0-4974 GCA_050700385.1 Pseudonocardiaceae bacterium
ATGCGGCGAGTCCGGCCTCCTGGGTGAGCTGGTCGAGGGCGTTTTGGTAGTTGCGGGCGGCGGTGCGTAGTCGGCTGGGTAGGGGTGGGGCGGGGTCGGTGAGGTGGGCCAGGCCGGGTTGGAGCAGGCGGGTGTGGAGGTGGTGAGCAGCATGGCGTGGTGCAGCCCGGTGTCGGTGGTGCGGTAGCGGTGGGTGCCGGGGATGCGGGTGATCAGGCCGTGCGCGCGGAGCCGCCCGGTTGACGGGTCCGGAGGTGAGGCCGCCGAGCTTAGCCACGAGGACATCCTTTACCGAAGCCGGACACGATACCAAGGCTCTCGATGAGCCGATACATATCAGTCGAGGGATCGCGCTTCCCGGGGTCACATGAGGTATTGTGACCGCTCCTGGCGGCGCAGCCGCCACTCGGACACCGGTCCACCAAGACGCGGGCCTGTTCGACTGCTCGAGCGATGCCGTCGCAAGCAGTCAGGGCGTCGAACCGAGTTCCGTCTACGCGCTTGTTGCCGGATTTGTAGTCGGCGAAGGCTAGGCTGGGTGGGTTTTGCGAAGGTTGGTCATGATCGTTGCGTTGTCGCCGCCCTGGGCTGCCGGGACCTGGTTGTCGAAGTGCAGAAGCAGCCAAAGCTCGAACGCTGGATGGGAGAGGGCGACCCTGACGCCCTGCCGACGCGCCTCGGCGCAGACCTGTGGAATGCCCGGCCGACCGTCGTGGTCGAAGAGCGCCCAGACTTCTTCGATGTCCTCCTTGTCGAGCATGCGCGTAGCTTCCTCGACGACCCGCCGCGGGTGAAGCCCGTTCTTCTGGGTTGCTCGTGGTGGCGGCTTGATCCGGAAGTGCAGCCTTCTCCCGTGTGTCCGGTTGAGGTGAGCGAGGTAGTCGTACTCGGTAGCTTCTCCCTCGGCGACGACGTAGATCGTCTTGAGCTCGTCACGTTCTTGCACCCGGCGGCGCAGGTCTTCTCCCCGTGGCCGTGGGTCTCGGTTCTCGATCGGCGGCTCACCCCCTGGCCACCTCGGCCTCGCGAGCAAGTTCGCCTGGCGACACCCGTGGGGTCCCGCCGTACTTGCCGAGCAGGTATTTCCGGAAGAGGTTGTCGTCCTTGCGCGGCGGCGGCCGGATGCTGGTCAGCGGGTAGAGTTCGGTCGCGCCGTCCTCATCCTTCTCGGTCAGCCAGACGGTGTCGCGGTCGAGGACCCTGTCGTCCCCGATGAGGGCCTGCAGCAGTGTCGCGTCGTGCGTGGTGAAGATCATCTGGGCGCCGCGTGCGTTCGCGTCGGGATCTTGGAACAGGTTGTCCCGGAACTATGAGAAGACCGGCTCGAGCTGCTCATGATTGAACTGCGCCGCCACGCTGAGGAACAGCGTGTCCGGGCGGGCCCGGCGGGCCAGCTCCAGCTTCTCCCCACGCAGCCCCTCGCCACGGAAGTCGAACTCGTCGCCTTCTCGGTCGAACCAGACCTGCTTGCGGCCCTTGGGGTAGGCGTGCAGCCACTCGGCGCGTACGCGCTCGTCGTCGACCTCGAAGCCGTACGTGTAGCGGACCCCTGCAACGGCGATGTTGACCTCGAAGAACGACGGCTCGTCGGCGTACTTGGGGTCGAAGGCGAACGCGACGCGCCGGGCCGGCTCTGGTTCGGTGAACCACCGCAGCGACCCGAGCACGGCCGACCGCATCAGGCGCAGCGCGGCGAGCACGTTGGTCTTGCCGGAGGCGTTGGCCCCGTAGATGCCGATGACCGGGACGACCGAGATGTCCTTGCCACGCTCTTTGATGCCAGCTGGACGGGCGGAGCCGTCGTTGAGTTCGGTCGCGACGCAGGACAGACGGTGCTCGTGCGGAACGACAAGACGTTCGCGACCCGGAAGCTGAGCAGCATCACCGCCTCCTTCGCTGGTCCACGAAGCCCATCTTCGCCCTCTTCGCGCGGCCATGCCACACAGAGGTGCGGAAAGTTGGGTGCTGAGACCGACGAACCTGTTCAGCGGAGTGTGCCGCAGCTGGTGCGGCGGAGAGATTCAAAAGTTCGTGTCGCTGCCGAGGAGGCAGGCACACCTGGACCGGGCGAGCTGGATGCCGGGCAGGCTTCACGGTCCTGATCGAGGTCATCCGCCGGTCTGGGACAATGGTCAGCGGAGCAAGGAGGATGCAAGGTTGAACGACCACGAGGTGCGTTCGCTGATCAATCAGGTCGAGGCCGCTGTCTGCGGCGCGATCGACCGAGCGCTACCTGACCTGGCCGGCGCTGACCCGGTGCTCCGGCGATCCGAGCACGCGGATTTCCAGTCCAATGCTGCGCTCGCGCTCGCCAAGCGCGCCCGCATCCGGCCCGCCGAGCTGGCCAGCACCGTGGTCGATGCGCTGCGCGCCGGGGCCGGCGCTCCCGTGGCCGGCGTCGCCGTTTCGGGACCCGGCTTCCTCAACCTTGCCGTGGCTGACGCCACGATCTGGGGGCAGGTCGCCGCGCGGCTGGCCAGCCCGCGCCTGGGCATCGGTACCCCCGAGCAGGGCCGGCGCACCGTCATCGACTACTCGGCGCCGAACATCGCCAAGGAGATGCACGTCGGTCACCTGCGCACCACCATCATCGGGGACTGCCTGGCCCGCGTGCTGGGCTTCCTCGGTGCCGAGGTCATCCGGCAGAACCACCTCGGCGACTGGGGCACCCAGTTCGGCATGCTCATCCAGTACCTGGATGAGCACCCCGACGTGGCCTGGCACCGCGAGCAGCTCGCTGCGGGCACCTCGACCGTGGCCGCCCTGGACAAGCTGTACCGGGCCGCCCGCGCCGCGTTCGACGCCGACGCTGCCTTCGCCGACCGCGCACGGGCACGCGTGGTGGCCTTGCAAGCCGGGGACGAGGCCACCGTCGCCCGGTGGCGCGAGATCGTCGCCGAATCCGAATTCGCGTTCCGCCAGATCTACGACCGGCTCGGGGTGCTGCTGGAACCCGAGGACTCGGCCGGTGAGTACTCCTACAACCCGTGGCTGCCCGACATCGTCGAGGAGCTGACCGCCGGTGGTATCGCGGTGGGAAGCGACGGCGCCCTCGTGGTGTACTCCGAAGACATCAGCGGCCCGGACGGCAACCCCGTCACGCTCATGGTCCGCAAGAGGGACGGCGGTTACGGCTACGACACCACCGACCTTGCCACCATCCGCTACCGTATCCGTGATCTCAAAGCCGACCGCATCCTCTACGTGGTCGACTCCCGCCAAGCCCTGCACTTCCGGCTCATCTTCGAAGCCGCCCGCCGCGCCGGTTGGCTGCCCGACGGCGTCGACATCGCCCACGTCGCCTTCGGTACCGTGCTCGGCCCCGACGGGCGACCGTTCAAGACCCGCTCCGGTGACACCGTCAAGCTCATGGACCTGCTGGACGCCGCCGTCGAGAAAGCAGGCGCCACGGTCGCCGACAAGGCACACCACCGCACCGACGACGAGCTGAGCCGGATTGCCGAACAAGCCGGCATCGGCGCGGTCAAGTACGCCGACCTGTCCACGTCCCGTACCAAGGACTACGTCTTCGACGTCGAACGCATGGTGTCGTTCAACGGCAACACCGGCGTCTACCTGCAGTACGCCCACACCCGCATCTGCTCCATCCTCCGCAAATCCGGCGACGCGACCGCCGAGGTCGACCCCACGCTGCCGCTGCACCCAGCGGAACGGGCACTCGCGCTGTCCCTGGACGCGTTCGGCGACAGCCTCATCGACGTCGGGCGTCTCCTCGAACCACACCGGCTCTGCGGCCACCTCTACGATCTGGCGAAGGCATTCACCGACTTCTACGAAGCCTGCCCGGTGCTCTCGGCCGACCAACCCGTCCGGGCCAACCGCATCGCGCTGTGCCAACTCGCCGCCCGCACCCTGCGGCAGGGCCTCGACCTGCTCGGCATCGCAGCGCCAGAACGCATGTAGGCCAAGCGCATCGGGCTGCGATGGCTGCACCCAGCGCACCGGCCCGCAGGGGGTCACTGTGGGCGGCGACGGCAGCAAGCACCTGGTCGTGGCGGGTGGTCACCGGCCAGCCCCAGGCCCGGTAGCCGACCGCGGCCGGGCCCGGCGAGCGTACGCCGGTGCCCTCCGGGCGCGACGACTCGCCGAGCAGCACCGCAAGCGGCTGCGGTGTGCTGCTGACAGCTTCTCTGCGTGCGCCACCGGACACCGGGGGTAGTAATCGGCATCACGAGGTGAGCGGTACGCTACCCGCACGCTGGCATCATGGTGGTGACGGACGGGAGGCACGGGAGCGTCATGGAACTGGATCCGGAGTTGTGGGAGCTTCCCCACCTTCGAGCATGGGTGGCCAGGCACGAGTTCGGGAAGGTCTTCGCCTTCCTGACGGAGGGACCCGGACGGGTACTCACCCAGCGGCAGCTAGCACGACTGCTCGATTGCTCCCAGTCGCAGATTCACGAGATCATTCACGGCCGTCAGGTGTGGGCGTATCCTGTTTTGGAGCGTTACTCGGTGAGATTGAGAATTCCCCGCGGCTATATGGGTATTGCGTTCACGAACAATCTCGACAGTGACGGTCGGCCCGAACCTGAACCGGGGGAGGCAGAAACAAGCGGTGATGGGGGGAAGGAGGATGACGCGATGGAACGGCGACGGTTCGTGGCCAACGGCGCGGTGGTAGTGTTCGGATCGGCCGTCCTCGGGTCAGAGACCGACTTTGTCATCCCATTCACCCACCCTGAGATAAGGTCCCATGTCGGTGTCGATGACGTCAAGAGCGTCCGTGACCTGACCGCTTTTGCCCGCTGGCAGGACGGCATCCACGGTTACGGGAGCAGCGCCGATCTTCTCAGCCGTGAGCTTCCCGGTATCTACCGTCTACTCAAGGTGAGCATGACAGATACCGTCCGGGGCGCTCTGCTGGTAGTGGTAGCCGATGCCTACATGGTCGCCGGTGCGTCACGGGCGGATACCGGCAACCTCAGGGCTGGCCGAGCACTGTTCGCCCGC
>JBOHGT010000418.1:0-6092 GCA_050700385.1 Pseudonocardiaceae bacterium
GACCAGGCCAGCGGCGCATGAGCCTCTCCGACGTCGACCGTGCTGCCGTTGCTGCGTTCCCCCAGCTGCGACGGCTGATCGACTTGCGGGAGGCCGGGTGGGTGTTCCTGCCCGGGTTCGAAGAGGGCGAGATCACTGAGATCCGTGGGGTGCGCACCTGGCCGGACGGGTCGGCCGATGCGATCCGTGTCCGGTACACCACCGACGCGGCGGCGCTGCGCACAGACCACGACGGGGGTGTGGTGTGGCAGCGCGAGGGCAGCCTCGTCGAGGTCGTGGACGGGCTGCTGACACTGCCCCCGCCGTCGACACCGGGCGCCCCGCGGCTGGTGACCGCGACCCACCCCCTGGTGTAGGTACGGTAGCCAGCGCCCAACCCGGCGCCGGGGTTCCGCCGCCTGCTACCCGTCCTCGCCCGACGGGCGCACGATGCTCGCCCAGGACCTCGACATGTGGCCTCCTCTCCGGCGGGGACGATAATAAGCACCAGTTGATGCCGGCGAGGTGGCACCCAGGCGACGAAGTGGCCCAAAGTCATTACTGTGCCACCTTGCTTAGAGGGTGGTACCCTCGTGGTAGATGGTCCTGGATGGGCGAACGTCGGCGGAGAGGGCAGGTCATGTCGGTGATCCTGGAACTGGGCGCGAAGGGTCGGGCGGTGATCCCTGCTGCGGTCCGCCATGAGGCGGGAGTGGAGGTTGGCCAGGCCTTGATCGCCCACGCAGAGGGGGCGGGTCGGATCGTGCTCGAGACCCCTGCCGCTGTGCAGGCCCGGGTGTGGGCGGCCGCGCCCGATGGGGACGAGCCCCGGGACTCCGGGCGAGACGTGCGTGCGCTACGTGCCGAGGACAACCGCTTGGCAGAGGCGGCGGCGGGACGGCGGCAAGCTGCGCCCGTAGTCAGCGAGGGCTCGTCGGACGATACCGGTGAGGCGTTGCTGCGGGCGCTCGGGCTGTGAGCGCGCCCCGTCGGGTCGTTCTGGACGCCTCCGCGCTGCTCGCCTGGGCGCTGAACGAACGGGGCGCGGACACCATCGGCAAGCTGTTGCCCGTCGCGGTGATTCCGGCGCCCAACCTCGTTGAGGTGCTGTACCTGGCGCCCGAGCGGGGCCACCGCATGACCGTAGGCCAGATCCAGGAGCACGCGCTCGCCATGGGACCGACCGTCGAACCGTTCACCGCGAGCGATGTGGCGCGTGCCGCCGAGCTCATCGCCTACTCCCGAGCAAGCCGCCGAGACGCCCAGGGCGATTGCCTGTCACTCGGGGACGGTTTGGGCCTGGCGATCGCCGCGCGCCTCGAACTCCCTATCACCGGTGGGGACCAGTTGTGGGCCGCGCTCCCGTTGAGTGTGCAGTTCATGCCATTCCGCCGATAGCCGTGCCGCCCTCCTCCGTCTTCCGCGGAAGATCCGCTGCCCGAAGGGGCGTCCGACGGGGCGTCCGACGGGGCGTCCGACGGTCACTGCCTCATCGTGCAGGCATGGCTTCCCGTCGGGGGGGCCGGGCAGCCGTTATCGACGCCGCCCGGCAGCGCCACGCTGATCACGACCGATCCGGGTCGATGAGGAGGCATGGATGCCCACGTATCTGTCGCCGGGCGTGTACGTCGAGGAAGTCGAGGCCGGTTCCCGGCCGATCGAGGGTGTGGGCACCGCCGTGGCCGCCTTCGTCGGACTCGCCGCGCAGGGCCCGTACAACACGCCGACGCTGGTGACCAACTGGAATCAGTTCACCCAGACCTTCGGAGAGTTCGTCCAGGACTCCTACCTCGCGCACTCCGTCTACGGCTACTTCCTCAACGGTGGCGGCGCCTGCTATGTCGTGCGCATCGGCGGCAACGATGCCGCCGACGGCAAGGGGTCGGCGGGCAAGAAGAAGGAGCTGACCGAGGGGCCGCAGGCCATGCTCGGCAGCTACCGGGTGATCGCGCTCGACGGTGGCACGAGCAGCGCGCCCCAGCTCACCGTGCAGGTCGCCGACCCGTCCGGCGAGGATCCGCCGGAGGGCAGCTTCAAGCTGGTGGTCAAGCGCGGCAACAAGGTCGAGGAGACCTTCGACCCGGTGACCACCGCGCGCGGCAAGGACAACGTGGTCACCGTGGTGGCCGAGCGCTCCAAGCTCATCAGGATCGAGGAGACCACCACGGGTGCCGCGCTGGCCAAGCCGGAGAAGACCAGCGTGACGCTGCAGCCGGCGGCACCGCCCACCGCGACCCCGTCCCGGCTGGCGGCCGACGACTACGTCGGCGACGTCGCCGAGCGCACCGGGTTCGGCGGCCTCGAAGCTGTCGACGAGATCACCATGCTGGCGGTGCCCGACCTCATGAGCGCCTACCAGCAGGGCGCCATCGACGCCGAGGGCGTGCAGGCCGTCCATGTGGCGATGATCGCGCACTGCGAGCTGATGGGTGACCGGATGGCCATCCTCGACCCGCCGCCGGGCCTCAACCCGCAGCAGATCAAGGAGTGGCGGACCAACGGGGGCGGCTACGACTCGAAGTACGCGGCGCTGTACTACCCGTGGCCCAAGGTGTTCGACCCCTCGACCGGCAGCAACATCCACGTGCCGCCGAGCGGGCACATGGCCGGGATCTGGGCGCGCAACGACGACACGCGCGGCGTGCACAAGGCCCCCGCGAACGAGGTGATCCGCGGCGCGGTGGCGCTGGAGACCCAGATCACCAAGGCTGAGCACGACCTGCTCAACCCACTCGGGGTGAACTGCCTGCGGGCTTTCCCTGCTCGCGGCCTGCGGGTCTGGGGCGCCCGGACGCTGTCCTCGGACCCCGCGTGGCGCTACCTCAACGTGCGCCGGCTGTTCAACTACCTCGAGGAGTCGATCCTGAACGGGACGCAGTGGGTCGTCTTCGAGCCGAACGACGACGCGCTGTGGGCGCGGATCCGCCGCACCATCGGCGCCTTCCTGGTCACGGAGTGGCGCAAGGGCTCGCTGTTCGGCCTCACCCCGGACGAGGCGTTCTACGTCAAGTGCGACCGGGAGACCAACCCGGCCGAGGGCATCGACGCCGGCCAGGTGATCTGCGAGGTCGGTGTCGCGCCGGTCAAGCCGGCCGAGTTCGTCATCTTCCGGCTGGCGCAGTTCTCCGGCGGCACCAGCCTCGTCAACGAGTGACCAGCGAAAGGCGGTAGGGAACCATGGCTCTTCCCGATCTCGACACGTCGGTCGGCCACTCCTTCGGGCTCGACGTCGACGGCGTGATGATCAAGCAGATCACCGAGGTGAGCGGGCTCAAGATGGAGCAGGACGTCATCGAGCTCAAGCAGAACAGCAACGACGGCAAGTACATGATCAAGAAGCTGCCCGGTCGGCCGAAGGCCGGCGAGGTGACGCTGACCCGTGGCCTCACCTCCGACACCAGCTTCGAGAAGTGGGTCAAGGACTCGCGCTTCGGCAAGATGCCGACCGCACGCAAGGGCGGCGCCATCATCGTCTTCGACTACGAGGGCCAGCCGATCAAGCGCTACAAGCTCACCAACGCCTGGCCCAAGAGCCTGGAGGTCGGCACGCTCAAGGCCGGTGACACCGCCGTGCTCACCGAGAAGCTCGTCATCACCTACGAAGAGATGGACGTCGAGTGATGCGACGCGCGCTGAGCGCGGTGGACCTCGGTGACGGGCAGCGCAGCCAGGCGAATGCCGAGCCGCAGCAGCGCGAGACGCTGCGCACCGAGTTCCCGTTCGAGTTGCCCCGCGGCTACGTGGACGGCTCGGGCGCGGTGCACCGCTCCGGGGTGATGCGGCTGGCCACCGCTCGCGACGAGCTGATCCCGCTGCGCGACGACCGGGTCCGGGAGAACCCCGCCTTCCTCACCGTGGTGCTGCTGGGCCGGGTGATCACCCGGCTCGGCAGCGTCACCGACGTCCATGCGGGGATCATCGAGGACCTGTTCGCCTCGGACCTCGCATTCCTGCAGGACTTCTACCGGCGGATAAACACCGAGGGTCACACCAAGGCGGCGGTGACGTGCCCGGGTTGCCAGCACCGGTTCACCGTCGACATCGCCGGTGGGCGCCTGGGGGAATCGTGACGTACGCGGCCGACCGGCTCCACGAGGAGGTCGCGTACATCGCCTACCACTTCCACTGGCGACTCGACGACATCCTCGATTTGGAGCATGCCGAGCGTCAGCGGTACGTGGCGGAGATCGGCAAGATCAATACCCGGATCAGCCAGGGTCGGTGATCGTTCATGTGGCCATGGCAGCGGACGCGGCACGCAGGGCCCCCCGCCGTGGGCGATGCGACGCCGCCCCGTCCCGCGTGGACGGCGGCGCCACCGATCCAGCGCAGCTTCGACACGCTGCGCCCGGTGTCGCCGCAGCAGGAGTTCGCCGGCTCGCTGGTGTCCTGGCGCGACCCGTCGTTCCTGGCCCCGCTCGGCCACCTGGTCTCGCCGGACGCGCCGGCAGGCGTGATTCACCGGCTGATCGAACCTGCGGCCCCGCCGACCGCAAGGCCGGCCGGCCCCGCGCTGGCCTTCGCCGCCGCGCCACCGCGGGCGGGCGTCGTCCAGCGGATGCTCGCGGCGATCTCACCACGGGCGAGCCAGGAGAGCGAACCGCCTCCCCCCATGCCGGGCAGCGGCGTGCCGAGTAGGACGCGGCTCGCCGCGCCGCTGCCCAACCCTCCACCGGCGCCCGACCCCGTCGTGCCGTCGGCTTCCCGGCCGGTTCCGGTGCAGCGTTCGGCACCCGGCCCGGCTCAGCTGATGCAGGCGCCACCACCACCGTCCCTGCCGGTCCTCGAGCTCCCCGTACAGCCGACCGGGACGGAGACCGCGTCCGAGACAACGCCCGAGCCCGAGCCCGACGCCGTCGACGGTGCACCGCTCCCCACCGCCGAGCCTCCGCCGTCCGGGGATGGCGACGATCAGGAGGCGCCGACGCTCGGGATGGAGCTGCCGACGTCCGGAACCCGGCCGACGGGCGTGGACGGCGGCGTGAGTGGGTCGGCCGGCGCCACGGAGCCGGAGGGGCGCGCCACCGCCCCGGTACCCGAGGTGTCCGGCCGGCCCGCGCCCCCCCACCCCACGGTGCAGCGGACGGTCGAGACGGGACCCCTCCCGCCCGCCGCACCTCCGGAGACCACCACTGGGGACGCAACCGCGTCCCGCCGGCTCGGGCTCGGCCCACCGCTGACCCCCGATGCGGTGACGGCACAGCGCGTCCCGGCATCACCGGTGGCGACGCCGCCGGTCGCGGTACCGCCGCTGCCGCCACGGCCAACGGACCCTCCCGAACTCCGGGGAACCGGGCCGGTCGAGGGGACTGGGCCCGACGACTCCCCGCTACCCGCCGAGGAGATCGCGCCCCTGGTCGGCGAGTCCGGCCCGGTCGCGGCGCAACGCGACGTCACGGCGATCGGAGAGCCGGCATCCCGGACCGTCGAGGACGCGAACCCGCCCCTCGCCACGTCGGCTGCCGAGACCCACCCGCCGGGCCCGGCGGGTGTGACGGCACCAGGAGCGCCTGACACGGGGCCGGAGCTGCCGGCACTTCCGGTGCTGCGGGTCCACGACTCCGCTGCGCCGACATCCACCGATGTGCCGCTGGACGCGACGACCACGGCGCCGCCCGGCCCGGTCCTCCCCCCGCGTCCGGTCGTCGCCCGGCTGGTCGGCGACCGGACCCCACCCGTGCTCACCGCGCCGCCGGAGCCGGGCGGGCACCCGCGGCAGGAACTCGCCGGTGCCGCTCCGAGCATCCAACGGACCCCCGCCGAACCTCCCACTCCGGGAGTCGCGCACGGTCGCGGGCAAGCTGCCGGCAGCGTCGACCAGCCCACGCCGGCAGCGACGAGCGTCGCCCAGCGCCTCACCCCGGGCGGCGCGCCCGGCCCGCTGCCCGTCCAGCACACACCCCTGGAGACGGCGCCACCCCTGATCGTGCCCGAGGTACCCGCGGCTGCCGGGACACCGGGGCAGGACGTCCCGCCCGAAGCGGCCACCGAAGTGGCGAGCGAGCCGGGCGCCCTCGGCCCACCCGAGTCGGCGTCGGCGGTACCCCCGGCCGGCGCACCAGCCGGACCCGGCGCACCAGCCGGACCCGGCGCACCAGCCGGACCCGGCGCAC
>JBOHGT010000419.1:0-16428 GCA_050700385.1 Pseudonocardiaceae bacterium
AGCCGGTCGGGTGCGCGGTGAACCCGAGCGCCGCCACGGCGACGCCGGCTGCCGCGACCGCGAGCCTGCGCCGCTGCACCGCGACGGCCACCGCCAGCAGCGCGCCGGTGGCGGCCAGCGCGACCACGGCCTCCGGTCGCACCCCCATCGCCTGCGGCACCCACCAGGCCAGGAAGGTGACGGCGAGCACGCCGCGGACCACCCAGCGACGCCTGCCGGCGAACCACCGCGCCGCCGCGCCCCGATCCCCACTCAGGCAGCCCGAGACGAACCGGCGCAGCAGCAGCCAGGTGAGCAGCCCGCACACCAGCGCGGGTACCCGCAGCAGCACCGGCGTCGTGCCGGCCAGCTGCCCCCATTCCGACAGCGCGACGTAGACCCAGGTGAACGGCGTGAAGCTCTGATTGAACAGCTGGAAGTAGTTGGCGACGTAGCCCTCGAACGGCACGTTCTCGGCCATCGCGCCGTAATAGCCGTCGTCATCGGTGGTGGGGGCCAGGAATAGCCATGCCACCAGGGTCACGAGCACCACGACATCGGATACGGCCGGCCGCCACCGCACCCGGGCGGCGGGGCCGCGGACCATGGCACGGTCCATCAGCCCGGCCGCCACGGCGACCAGCAGCAGCGCGACGGCCAGCAGCGCGATGAGCGACAGCTTGCGCGGCGTGGGGCTCGTCGAGAACTGGTCGTCGACGTCGATGCGCACCGACAGGTCGTCGGGCGTGCCGCCGGGCAGCGTGCCCAGCCCGGTGAGCAGTGCCTCCACCTCCGGCACCCGATCCGGCGGGCCCACCGCGAGCCGCTGGCCGTCGCGGGTCAGCTCGAGCCCCTCGTCGCCCCCGCTGACCCGGTAGCGGCAGTCACCGCCCGGCGGGAGCGGCTCGTCGGCGAGCCTCGTCCCCGCCGCGTCGACCGTCACCCGGCCGCCCTCGACGGAGACCACCAGCCCGATGTCCTCGGCGGGCTGCGTGAGCGCCACGGTGGACAGCAGCAGCCCGCCGCGGGTGCCCGCTGCCAGCCGGGCCGCGCGGCAGCTGAATCGCACGTCGAGCGCGCGGGGCTGGTAGGTGGTGAGCATCAGTGCCGTCGACCGGGGGGCCTGCGGATCGAGGGGCCAGCTGACGGTCGGCTGGTTGACCGTCACCGGCGCGAACGGCAGCGCGATCCCGGCCGCCACGGCCACCACGCCGGCGAGCAACGCGACCGCCCGGACGACTCGCGCGCGCAACTGCGAACCGGTTGCGCTGCGCTCCGATGCCACCTGCGTCCGTCCTCGTGGTTTCGGCTAGCCTCCGCTGCGAGCTGCCCGCCAGCCGCGCACACAGTAGGGCACCCGAATGGAGGACCGATGGGCCTGGGCCCGGGGGTCTCACGCCAGCACGCGTCGGTGACAGCACAGCCCCGGTGCACGCCCCAGCCGGCCGTCGGCGGTGACGAGAGTCGCCCCGAGCGACTCGGCCAGGGCGACGTAGGCGGCGTCGTACGCGGAGAGGTTCGCCCGCAGCTGCCAGACCCGCGGGAGCAGGCCGAGGTGGGGATAGCGCGTCACCGCCAGATCGTCGAGGTCGACGAGCGCCGCCTCTACCCGAGCCGGGGCAAGGATGCCGGCCATGGCGTGCCGGCGCAGCACCGACGCGACCTCGATGTCCAGCAGATGCGGTGCGTGCAGGTCACCGTCGGCCGCGAACACTTCCCGGGCCAGCGCGCCGCTGCCCCCTGCGTCGACCAGTGCGGGCACGACGACCGATGCGTCGGGAACGATCACCGTCGCTCGTCGCGCTCGGCGTGGAGCCCCTCCACAGCCTGGGCAAAGGACAGTTGGCCGCCACGATGGGCGGCGCGCTCGAGCACCTCGGCCAGCGGCGGCCGGGATGCAAGCCGTTGCAGTTCCCGCAACACGAAGTCGGACAGCGACAGCCCACTCTCGGCCGCCCGCCGCCGCAGCACCTCATGCAGTTCGTCGGGCACGTTGCGTACCTGCAGCATCTTGCTCACGTTCGGAGCCTAGCATGTGCAGCACATGCGCAATCATGTCCTTCACATGCACTTGACGGCGCGGCCCCCTGGCCCGCCGGTTAGTCTGCGCCGGACATCCTGGACACTCTCGGCGGCTGGGTTCGCGGACCGTGCGCCCGCCGTCCTGACAGGATGGAGCGCACCAGCCGGCCCGAGGAGCGATGCACTGACCAGCCCCGCAGCCACCGCCTCGAGGGGCACACGTGTGCCCTTCGGCTTCGTCACGGGGTGTGTCGTCGGGGCAGGGTTACTCGTCAACGTCTACCTCGCCCTGGTGGCACGCAACCTACCGCCGGCCGAGTACAGCTACTACGGCGCGTTCTGGTCGCTGGCGCTGATCGTCGGGTTCGGCGCGTTCCTGCCCGTCGAGCAGGAACTCGCCCGCGCGCTACACGGTGCCGGTGGCCGGCGCGGCACGATGCGCAGTGCCGCGCTGGTGACCGGCGGTCTCGCGGCAGCCCAACTGGCGCTGCTGGCCGCAGCCTCCCCGTTGCTGTGGCCCGCGATCGGCGAGCGGCCCGCGACGCTGGTGGCGCTCGGCGCGCTGTGCGTCGTCTCGGCGGGGCAGTTCGTCGTGCGGGGCGTCCTCGTCGGGCTCGGCCGGCTCCGTGCGCACGGCCTGGTGCTGCTCGGCGATGCCGGGCTGCGGCTGGTGTTCGCGGCGCTGGTCGCGCTGACCGCGTCCCCCGGCAGCGCCGGCTTCGCCTGGGCGCTGGTGTGCGCGATCGCGGTGGCGCACCTGCCGCTGCTGCCGGCACTGCTGCGGCGCATCCGTCCCGACACCGGTCCCGCCGCGGCCGGTGTCAGGCCCTTCGCGACCGCGGTCGCGCCGCTGCTGCTCGGCTCGGTCTGCGCCCAGCTGCTGCTCAACGGCACGCCGGTCGCCGTCTCCGCGCTGGCCGGCGCCGCCGACCAGGCGCGGGCCGGCCAGTTCCTGGCGGCGTTCACGCTGGCCCGGCTGCCGCTGTTCGTCGTGGTGCCGCTGCAGAGCGCCATCATCCCGACGCTGACCGCGGTCGCGACATCGGGAGGTTCCGCGCCGCTGCGCCGGGCACTGCGCCGGATGGCCGGAGTCGTCCTCGCGGTCGGTGTAGTAGGGGTAGCGGTGGCTTTCGTGATCGGCCCCGACCTGGTCGAGGCGATCTTCGGCGCCGGCTACCGGCTGCCCGCGACCGATCTCGCGCTGATGGCCGCCGGCGTCACCGCGCACCTCGGGCTGATCCTCGTGACGCAGGCGCTGGTCGCCGGCTCCCGGCACCGCGACGTGGCGTGGAGCTGGCTCGGCGGGCTCGCCGCGGCCGGTACGGTGTTCGCGGTCGTCCCCGACCTGCTGCTGGCCGCCGAGCTCGCCTTCCTGGCAGGCTCGCTGGCCGGCTGGCTGATCGGCACGACGCGGCTGCCCGGCCGCCACACCCGGAGGGGGGCTGAGCCGTGCGCGACGGCGTGAGCGACCTGCTGGTCGTCCTCACCTACTACTCCCCCTATGTCTCCGGGCTCACCAACGTCGCCAGGGAGGTGGCCGAGGGCCTGGCCGCGCGGGGCTACCGGATCACCGTGGTGACCTCGCAGCACGATCGGGGGTTGCCGACCGAGGAGATCATCAACGGGGTGCGCGTGCTGCGCGCCCCGGTGTGGACCCGGGTCGGGAAGGGCACGATCAGCCCCCAGCTCGCCCGGCTCGCGCTGCGCGAGGCGCGCCACGCGCGCGTGGTCAACCTGCACCTCCCGATGCTCGATGCGGGTCTCATCGCGCGCGCCTCGGACGCGCCGGTGGTGGTGACCTACCACTGCGACGTGAGCCTGCCGCCGGCCCGCGTCACGTCCCGGTGGCAGCAGTTCGTCATCGACCGCTCCAGCCGCACCGCGATGCACAACTCCTCCGCCGTGGTGGTGAGCAGCGAGGACTACGCCCGGCACAGCAGGTTGTGGGCCTCGATCCGGCCCTCGATGGTGGCGATCCCCCCGCCGTGCCGGCCCTGCCCCGGCGGCACCCCCCACTACCGCGACGGGGACGGGTTCCACGTCGGTTTCCTGGGACGGATCGTCGCCGAGAAGGGCCTGGAGTACCTGGTGCGCGGGTTCCAGACGCTCGAGGATCCCCGTGCGCGGCTGCTCATCGGGGGCGACTACACCAACGTGGCCGGGGGTTCGACCATCCACCGGCTGCGGCAACTCATCCGGGGTGACTCCCGGATCCGGCTGCTCGGATTCGTCCCCGACGAGCGGCTGCCCGATCTCTACGCCTCGATGGACGTGCTGGCACTGCCCTCGGTGAACGCGTTCGAAGCGTTCGGGATCGTCCAGGTGGTCGCGATGCTGCGCGGTGTCCCGGTACTGGTCAGCAACCTGCCCGGGGTGCGGGTCCCGGTCCGGGAGACCGGGTTCGGAGAGATCGTCGCGCCGCGCGACGCCGGGTCCATCGGGCGCGCGCTGGGGCGGATGAAGGCCGCCGACCCCATGCCCCGCGACGGCATCGCGCGGGCCGCCGATCGCTTCGACCTCGGCGGCGTGATCGACGCGTACGAGACGCTGTTCGAGAAGGCGGCCAGCGACCTGCAGGAGCGCGGCCGGTGAGCTACGACGAGGACTACTACCGCGACAACGGCCAGCTCGCGGACCGCCCCGCCCTCGGGTACTACGTCCGGCTGCTGCGCCGCTACGTGGGCCCGGGGCCCTACCTCGACTTCGGGTGCGGCACCGGCCACCTGGTGCGCCGCATGTCCACCGTCGCCCCGGCCGCCGGCTTCGAGACCTCGGAGTACTCCGCGCACCAGGCGCGGCACACCGCGCCTGGATGCCCCGTCTACACCCGCGTGGACGACATTCCCAGCGCGCACTTCGGGGGGATCGCCGCGATCCACGTCCTGGAGCACCTGCCCGACGACCTGGCCGCGGACTCGCTACGCGCCTGGCACCGCGCGCTCACGCCGACCGGCCGCATGCTGGTGGTGATGCCCGACCCGGCCGGCAGAGCCCGCGCGCTGCTCGGCGAGCGCTGGATGGGCTACCGCGACGAGACGCACATCAACCTCAAACCGCATGCGCAGTGGCGGCGGTTCCTGCAGCAGCACGGCATGCGGGTCGTCAGGGAAGGCAGCGACGGACTCTGGAACGTCCCGTACCGGCGGCTGCCCAAGCTCGTCGACGCCGCCGTGCACGCGGGACCCGCGCTGCTGCAGTTCCTGTCCGGCCGGCTGCTGCTGCCCCCGGGCAGCGGCGAGTCGTCGATCTTCGTGCTGGCACGGGCCTGAGCGATCAACCGACACTGCGCAACACCGATCACGGCGACGTGCACGTCAGAACCAGCGCTCCAGCACGAGCGCGAGGCCGTCCTCGGTGTTGGGCGCGGTGACCTCGTCGGCGGCGTCGAGCACCGCGGGGTGGGCGTTGGCCATCGCCACCCCGCAACCCGCCCAGTGCAGCATCGGCAGGTCGTTGGGCATGTCACCGATGGCGATCACATCGGCGGCCTCGATGCCGAGCTGCCAGGCGACGACGGCCAGGCCGGTGCCCTTGGTGACGCCGGGAGCGCAGATCTCGATGAGACCCTGACCGGTGGAGAAGGTGACGCCCACCGCGTCGCCGACGATCTGTGCCACCGCGCGGGCCATCGCGTCACTGCTCGCCCCCGCCTGGCGGGCCAGCAGCTTGGTCGCCGGGCGGTCGAGCAGCTCGTCGCGCGGGGCGGTCTCGGCGTCGCCGCCGGGCCAGGGGTGGGTGTAGCCCGGCTCGGCGAGGAACTGGTGGGCGCCGTCGACCGCGGCGCTGCCCGCGCGCTCCACGCCGAGCTTCGCGGCGGGTAGCGCGGTGGCCACGGCATCCACCGCCTCGCACAGCATCACCGTATCCAGCGTCACGGCCTCGATCACACGGTCAGCCGCGGCGTCGTAGAGCACCGCGCCGTTGGCGCAGATCGTGAGGTCGGCGTGCCCGAGCTGGGCGGTGATCGGCGAGATCCACCGCGGCGGTCGCCCGGTGGCGAGCACGAACGGGACCCCGGCCTCGACCACCCGGCGCACCACGGCGCGGGTACGCTCGCTGATCCGCTCCGTCGGGTCGAGCAGGGTCCCGTCCACGTCCGACACGACCAACCGCGGCCTCTCCATGCCCTGCACGCTACGCGCGCCGACCGGGTCAGCCAGCGCTGATGCGACGGCCTGGGCCCGTCACCCTTGCGGCTGGTGGTCGCCCGGCGCGCGATCCTCGGCACGGTGACGCCCACCACGCTCCTCGGACCCGTCAGGGTCCTCGTCTCCACCGTCACCGAGGTCCGGCGGTTGCTCGGGCTCACCCGGGTCGCCGCCGCCGTCCTCGCCGCTCTGCTCGTCTCGCGGCGGGTCCTCGGGCGGTGAGCCCGGCTCGGGCGGTGAGCCCGGCTCGCGCGGCGACTCGGCCTCCTCCGGCGCAGGCGCCGGCTCCCCCTCGCCCGGCTCAGCCGCCGGCTCCCCCTCGCCCGGCGCAGCCGCCACGAAGGGTGCCTGGCTACCGGCGTCGGAAGGTGGCCCGTCCGGCACCGGGGTGCTGACGTCGCCAGCGGGCACGGACCGCGCGGCGGGGGCAGGCACCGATACGGGCGCAGCGGGACCGACCCACGCATGGCGACCAGCCGCCGGACCGGGTGCCACACGGTCCCCGCCACCTCCGCCGATACCGGAGTGCATGCCGGGGGAAGACGTTGTCCCGGGTGGCTCCGGGGGCGCGACGGGCGGATCGAGGACGTCCGGTCGCTGCGCCGCCCCGGCTGGGTCGAGGTCGCTGAGGGGCGCGCCACACGCGAAGGATCCGCACAGCAGGGCCGCGCCCACCGCCACACCCACGACGCGGGAGGTATCTATGACCGGGACCTGGCGGCTGTGACGCCTGGTCCGCCCGGCGGCCGGTGCGGTCGCGCCGTCCACCTCCCGGCTCACGAGTTGGCTGACAGTGACGCTGCCGGCCGACCGTGCGCGGCGGGAGTGGGCGGACGGACCGGCACCGGCTCGGGCCAGCAGCTCTGCAACGGTCGTCGCACCGGGAGACATGCGTCGGCCGCCCGACGCATCGACGAAGGCCATGCCCCGACTCCTCCATAAGGGTTACTTTATTGCTCCAACAGGGGTACGCGCGGACGTGAACAGTAGCCCACACAGGCGTGAGGGATGACGCTGGGGGACCGGATCATCGCCCATCTTCGGCCACCCCAGTGAGACCGGCGTAGCGCCGCCGGTCACCAGGCGGTGGAGAGGTCCGCATGCTCGCGCACCCAGGCGTGCATGACGATGCCCGCGGCGACCCCGGCGTTGATCGACCGGGTGGAGCCGAACTGGGCGATCGACACCGTCAGGGCGGCGCCGGCCCGGGCCGCGGGGGTCAGCCCGGGTCCCTCCTGGCCGAAGAGGAGCACGCAGCGACGGGGCAGCGGGGTGGTCTCCAGCCGCGCCGCACCCGGCGCGTTGTCCACAGCGACCACGACGAGGTCGTGCGCCGCGGCGAAGGCGAGCAGGCCAGCCACGTCGTCGTGGTGGCGCAGGTGCTGGTAGCGGTCGGTGACCATGGCGCCGCGGCGGTTCCACCGCCGCCGCCCGACGATGTGGACCTCGGCTGCGGCGAAGGCGTTCGCGGTCCGCACCACGGTGCCGATGTTGTGGTCGTGCCCGAAGTTCTCGATCGCCACGTGGAACGGGTGCCGGCGGGTGTCGAGGTCGGCGACGACGGCGTCGCGGCGCCAGTAGCGGTAGTCGTCGACGACGTTGCGGCGGTCACCGTCCCGCAGCAGCTCGGGGTCGTAACGCTCGTCGTCGGGCCAGTCGCCCTGCCACGGGCCGACGCCGACGCCGACGCCGCCCCACTCCGACGGACCGGTCACAGGCCCAGGTCGGCGAGGTCGAGGACCGAACGGTAGGTGAGCCCCACGGCCTCGACGGCCTGCCGCGCGCCGGTGTCCCGGTCGACCACTGTGGCCACGCCGACCACGTCCGCACCGGCCGCGCGCAGCGCCTCGACCGCGGTGAGCACCGATCCGCCGGTGGTGCAGGTGTCCTCGACGACCAGCACCGCGCGTCCCGTCACGTCCGGACCCTCGATCAGCCGCTGCAGGCCGTGCTGCTTGGACGACTTGCGTACGACGAACGCGTCCACCGGCCGGCCGGGCGCGTGCAGCACCGCCGCGGCCACCGGGTCTGCGCCCAGGGTCAGTCCACCGACCGCGTCGTAGGACCAGTCGGCGGTGAGCTCGCGCACCAGATGCCCGATCAGCGGCGCGGCCGCGTGGTGCAGCGTCGCGCGCCGCAGGTCGACGTAGCAGTCCGCCTCGGCACCCGAGGAGAGCGTGACCCGCCCGTGTACCACGGCGAGCTGGCGGACCAACGCAGCCAGCCAGGATCGGGCATCGTCAGCCGTCACGGTCACCAGCTTTGCACAGGCCGGGGTCAGGTGCGGCCGCGGCCGGTGCGCCCCGCCGCCCAGCGCACCAGGCCGCGCGGCAGCACGTCGACCACACCGACCAGCGCGCGGTACTGCAGGCCGGGCACCGAGACGGTGCGGCCCCGGCGCAGGTCGGCCAGGCAACCGGAGACCACGTCGTCCGCGTCGAGGTAGAACAGCTCGGGCGTGCCGGACATGTCGATGCCGGCGCGGGCGTGGAACTCGGTGCGCACGAACCCGGGGCACAGCGCGAGCACCCGTACGCCCGTGCCGCGCAGCGACGCCGCGAGACCCTCGGAGAACGTGGTCACCCATGCTTTGCCGGCCCCGTACGTGGTGCCGCGACCGGGCAGGAAACCGGCCACGCTGGACACGTTGATCACCGCCCCC
Source organism: Pseudonocardiaceae bacterium (assembly GCA_050700385.1). GTDB lineage: Bacteria > Actinomycetota > Actinomycetes > Mycobacteriales > Pseudonocardiaceae > WHSY01. Next base: position 8,812 of record JBOHGT010000419.1, read on the forward strand.
CGGCCGCGGCGCACCATGCCGGGCACCGCGGCGTGGGTCAGCCGCAGCACGCTGGTGACGATGACATCCAGCTGGGCCTGTAGCGCATCGACGTCGGCCTCGAGGAACTCCTTCGCCACGGCGAAACCGGAGTTGTTGACCAGCAGGTCCACCGGCGGGCCGTCGCGCAGCCGCTGCTCGACGCGACGGCGCGCGGCGGGGTCTGCGAGGTCGGCGGGCAGCACCTCGGCGCGCACGCCGTGCCGGTCTGCCAGCTCGGCGGCCAGCCGGTCGAGTCGGGCGACGTCGCGTGCGACGAGGACGAGATCGTGACCCTCGGCGGCGAGGCGCCGGGCGAACGCGGCACCCAGTCCTGCGGTGGGCCCGGTAACGAGCGCGGTGGGCATGGACCCGAACCTAGTACGAGCTGGTGCGGTCCGGGGTGTCGTCGTCCTTCACCGGGGTGTCGCCGTCACCCGGACCGTCGCCGCCGGGCTGGTTCTCGAGCTGGTCAGCGAGCTCGCCGAGGACGCGCAGCAGCCGCTCGAGGCGGGCCGGTGTGGACGACGCGGGCGCCGCGGCCAGCACCCAATCCTGCTCGAGCCAGGCGACCGGGATGTCCTGGCCGATGTCGTCGCATATGTTGCCGAGCTCCGGGGTGATCATCGGCCGGGCGGTGGCGAGATCGGTGACGAAGGCGTAGCGCTCGCCGACCGGACCGAGCAGCTCGAGGCCGGCGTCCTGCGGGAACGGGACGCTGGGTAGCCACAGCTCGATGACCACGTCCACCACCGGTTCCGCGCGCTGCACGGCCACGAGCACCGCGCTGACCCTGCCGCCCTGGTGGTGGTCGAACACCTTCACCGAGCGGCGGCCCTGCGCGGTGAACAGCCGGCCGGCCACCAGGTCGCCCGCCGTGCCCGGTCCACCCTGCGCGATCACCCCGTGGCGCCAGCGGCCGGGCAGCACCGGGTCGGACTCCACGAACTGCCAGCTACGCAGCGCCGCCCAACGCCGCCGTTCGCGGCTGTGCGCGGTGCGCCGGCCGTAGTCGGCGGCGAGCAGCAGCCCGCCGGCCACGGCGGTCAGGACGGCGATGGTGAACCACACCCACGGTGCCACGCGGGTGAGCGTAGCGACGCCGCGGCGGGGAGCGTGGGACGCACGCCGAAACCGCGTTCTGGCACCAGAACGCACCAAACCAGGGGCCTGCGACCGCGTTCTGGTGCCAGAACGCGGTAATCAGGAGGCCCGGGCGACGGTGAGCGCGCCGGTGCCGCCCTCGGCCGTCTCGTCGAGGTCGACCCGGACGGTGTCGCCGTCGCGCACCTCGCCGGCGAGCAGCTCGCGGGCCAGCTGGTCACCGATCGCGGACTGCACCAGCCGGCGCAGCGGGCGCGCCCCGTAGAGCGGGTCGAACCCGTTCATGGCCAGCCACTCCCGCGCCGCGTCGGACACCACCAGCTCCAGCCGCCGCGCCGCCAGCCGCTTCGACAGCAACCCGATCTGGATGTCCACGATGGACGTGAGCTCCTCGGTGGACAGCGAGTCGAAGACCACCACATCGTCGAGCCGGTTGAGGAACTCGGGCTTGAAGTGCCCGCGCACCACCGCGAGCACCGCATCGGTGCGGGCACGGGCGTCCAGCGAGGGGTCCGCGAGCACCTGCGAGCCGAGGTTCGAGGTCAGCACCAGGATCGTGTTGCGGAAGTCCACGGTGCGGCCCTGCCCGTCGGTCAGGCGCCCGTCGTCGAGCACGGCGAGCAGCACGTCGAAGACGTCCGGGTGCGCCTTCTCCACCTCGTCGAGCAGCACCACGGTGTAGGGCCGGCGCCGCACCGCCTCGGTGAGCTGCCCACCCTGGTCGTAGCCGACGTAACCGGGCGGCGCGCCGACCAGCCGGGCGACGCTGTGCTTCTCGCTGTACTCGCTCATGTCGATGCGCACCATGGCGCGCTCGTCGTCGAAGAGGAACTCGGCCAGCGCCTTGGCCAGCTCGGTCTTGCCCACGCCGGTCGGGCCGAGGAACAGGAACGAGCCGGTGGGCCGGTCCGGGTCGGCCACGCCGGCCCGCGCCCGGCGCACGGCGTCGGAAACCGCGCGCACGGCCTGACCCTGCCCGACGACGCGGGCGCCGAGCGCGTCCTCCATCCGCAGCAACTTCGCCGTCTCGCCCTCGAGCAGCCGACCGGCGGGGATGCCCGTCCAGGCGCTCACCACGTCGGCGACGTCGTCGGGGCCGACCTCCTCCTTGAGCATCACCTCGCCGTCGCGGGTCACCGCCACGGCCTCGGCGAGCTGCCTCTCCAGCGCGGGGATCTTGCCGTAACGCAGCTCCGCGGCCCGGCCCAGATCGCCGTCCCGTTCGGCCCGCTCCGACTCCCCGCGCAGCTGCTCGAGCTGCTCCTTGAGCTCGCGGGTCGCCTCGATGGAACCGCGCTCGTTCTGCCACCGGCTGGTGAGCTCGGCGAGCTGCTCGCGGCGGTCGGCCAACTCGGCGCGCAGCGCCGCCAGCCGCCCGAGCGAGCCGGCATCGTCCTCCTTGGACAGTGCCATCTCCTCGATCTCCAGCCGGCGCACGGCGCGCTCCACCTCGTCGATCTCGACGGGCCGGGAGTCGATCTCCATGCGGAGCCGCGAAGCCGCCTCGTCGACGAGGTCGATCGCCTTGTCCGGCAGGAACCGCGCGGTGATGTAGCGGTCGGACAGCGTCGCGGCGGCGACCAGCGCGGCATCGGTGATCCGCACGCCGTGATGCACCTCGTAGCGCTCCTTGAGGCCACGCAGGATCCCGATGGTGTCCTCGGTGGACGGTTCGCCGACGAGCACCTGCTGGAAACGCCGCTCCAGCGCGGCATCGGACTCGATGTGCTGGCGGTACTCGTCCAGCGTCGTCGCACCGACCATCCGCAGCTCGCCGCGCGCCAGCATCGGCTTGATCATGTTCCCGGCGTCCATCGTGCTCTCGCCGGCGGCGCCGGCCCCGACGATGGTGTGCAACTCGTCGATGAAGGTGACGACCTGGCCGGCCGACTCGGTGATCTCCTTGAGCACCGCCTTGAGCCGCTCCTCGAACTCGCCGCGGTACTTCGCGCCGGCCACCATCGAGCCCATGTCCAGCGCGACCACCCGCTTGCCTCGCAGCGACTCCGGTACGTCCCCGGCGACGATGCGCTGCGCGAGGCCCTCCACGATGGCGGTCTTGCCGACACCGGGCTCGCCGATGAGCACCGGGTTGTTCTTGGTGCGCCGGGACAGCACCTGCACCACCCGGCGGATCTCGGCGTCGCGCCCGATCACCGGGTCGAGGTCGCCGCCACGCGCTCGGTCCGTGAGGTCGATGCCGTACTTCGCCAGCGCCTGGTAGGTGCCCTCCGGGTCGGGGCTGGACACCCGGGCCGAGCCACGCACGCTCTGGAACGCATCCCGCAGCGCATCCGGGGTCGCGCCGTGCCGGCGCAGCAGGTCCGCGACCGCACCACCCTCGGCAGCGAGACCGACGAGCAGGTGCTCGGTGGACACGTAGGAGTCGCCCATCTCGGTGGCCAGCCGCTGCGCGTGGGTCAGCACCTGCAACGCCTGCCGGTCGAACTGTGGCGCGGCCACCGTCGAACCGGTCACGGCCGGCAGCCGCCGTGCCAGCCCGTCGAGCTCGGCACGCACCGCGGCCGCGTCGGCCCCCACCGCGGCGAGCAACGGGGCCGTGATCCCGTCGGCCTGTGCGAGCAGCGCGCCGAGCAGGTGCGCCGACGCCACGTCGGGGTTACCGGCCACCGTGGCGGCCTGCGCCGCCGAGGAGATGGCGGCCTGCGCCTTGGTGGTGGGGTTGAAGGCATCCATCCGCTTATCGTTCCTCCCGCGCTGTCCCGGCGACACCCATCATGCCCGCACACGCCTCCAACGTCAGGAAAGTTGAGCTTATTCCGCTCAATGCTGATCGTGCACGGTCCGGCATCACGGCGGGGCGGCACTCACTCACTGCATCCTCATGTCACATTCCGCGATAACCTTCGCCACCGTGTGTCACCGAAGCGGAGTAGCGCATTCGGTGAGTCGGAGTCCTACGGTCGGTATATGGGCGGACAGCGCACCGTGGACGGCATCGACCTCTCCGACATCGCATCGTTCTGGACCAGTCCGCTGGCCGAGCGCGGCGATGCCTTCGCCCGGCTGCGCGCCGAGCACCCGGTGGCGTTCTTCGACGAGCCCGAGTTGCCCTTCGCCTCCCGGGGGCCGGGTTTCTACGCCGTGACCCGGTGGGACGACGTGGTGGGCGCGAGCCGGCGGCCCGACATCTTCCGGTCCGGCTCGGGCTCCACCGGCATCGTCGATCTTCCCGTCGAGCTCCTCGAGTTCTTCGGCTCCATGATCAATATGGACGACCCGCGACACGGCCGGCTGCGCCGGATCGTCTCGCGGGGCTTCACGCCGCGCCGCGTCGCCGGCCTGCGTTGCGCCGTCGAGCGCACCGCCCGCCAGATCGTCGACGACATCATCGACCGCGGTGAGTGCGACATCGTCACCGACGTCGCGGCGCGGCTGCCGCTGGCGATCATCTGCGACCTCATGGGGATCCCGGACAGCCAGTACTCCTTCGTCCTCGACCGCAGCAATGTCGTGCTGGGCTCGCAGGACCCGGAGTACGTCCCCGAGGGCACCGACGGCGCCGCCGCGCTCTTCGGCGCAGCCGCCGACCTGGCCGAACTGGTCAAGGACCTCGCCGCGGTCCGCGCGCAGCGACCCACCGACGACCTGACCTCGGTGCTGGCGGGGGCCGAGATCGACGGCGAGCGGCTGACCCCCGACGAGCTGGCCTCGTTCTTCATCCTGCTCGTCGTCGGGGGCAACGAGACCACCCGCACCGCGATCAGCTGGGGCGTGCACGCGCTGACGCAGCATCCCGACCAGCAGGCGGCGTGGGCCGCGGACATCGAAGGGCTGGCCCGCGGGGCCGTCGAGGAGGTCGTGCGCTGGGCCTCCCCGGTGATCTTCATGCGGCGTACCCTTGCTCAACCGTTCGAGCTGGGTGGCCACCGGCTGGTGACCGGCGACAAGGTCGCGCTGTTCTACTGGTCGGCCAACCGCGACGAGCGCTACTTCGCCGATCCCGAGACCTTCGACATCCGGCGCGACCCCAACCCGCACGTCGGGTTCGGCGGGTCCGGGCCGCACTTCTGCCTCGGCGCGCATCTGGCCCGTCAGGAGATCGCGGTGATGTTCGGCGAGCTGCTGCGGCGGCTGCCCGACCTGCACACCACCGGCGAGCCGCAGCGGTTGCAGTCGATGTTCATCAACGGCGTCAAGCGCCTGCCGGCCGCCTTCACCCCTGGAGGAACCCCGTAGCAGCTGCCGCGGGCGGGCGCGCTGTCAGGAGGGGGTGGTCACCGGCTGCGACCACGATGCGGGCGTGGCCTTGGCGTCGAAGTAGTCCCCGCCCTTGCGGCGCTGGTCGTCGGTGCCCCACGCGCGTTGGCGGGCCACCGGCAGCATCCGCGGGATGTGCTTGCGGCAGTGGATGTAGGCCTCCTCGACCTCCACCACGACCCAGCGCTCCGGGACCCGGCCGCGCTCATCGTCCGGGCGCAGCTGCGGGTGGTCAGCGCGCAGGTCGGCGTCCTCGATGATCCGGGCCCGACCGTTGACGTGCAGGCCGATGAGGTCGGTGACGAAATCGACCATGAGGATGCCGACGTGCGGATTCTCGCTGATGTTGCCCAGGCTCGCCATCACGCCGTTGCCCCGGTACTCGGGGTAGGCCATGTGCTGCGCATCGAGCACCTGGAGGAACCCGGCGTCCCCCGCGCGCAGTGAGGCGTCGCAGTCCCCGTGGGAGTCGCTCGTCGCGATGAAGGCCATCTCCATCCGGCCCACGAACTCGATCATCGCCGGGTTCAGGTGGTCGAGCATCTGGTCGGTGTAGAAGCGGCGGGCGCGGTTCTCGGTGTCGAAGGCACACTGCAACAGGTGCTCGCCGCGCGAGCCGGGCAGCCCGTCGCTGGCCGCGGGGTCGGCCGGGTCCTCCGGGCAGTCGTCGGGACCCGTCAGGCGATGCCGGGCGCTGCTGACCACGCCAGACGGCACCGGGCACCCGGGCTGCGCGCCATCGTCACAGACCTCGAGGTCGATCATCTGATCGGGTAACACCCGGGAGGATGGCCTCGCACGCGCCCTGCGCGCCGCCACCGTCTTGGACCGCACGGCGCATACCGTGTCATAGTGGCCGACCCAGATGCACACCGCCACGACGACGTCCCCCGTGGACCAGCCGCCACGAACGGTAGTCAAGTATGGGTAACCGAAGGAGTGAGAAGGGAACACCCGGGCCGGGTGAGGCACTATTCTCGCGGGCCGTCGGGGATTCTGCACGTCCGCGGCGGGCCACCGGTCCGCCGCCAACCTGGAGATGACGCCCCCGGACCATGACCTCCGATCCCGTGTTGAAACAAGTGCCCCCGCCACGCCGTGAGCCCTCCGGTGGTGGCGACACGTCCACCATGGTCCGGCTGATCCGGGAGAGCTTCGCGGTGGTCGAGCCACACGCGGAGGAGTTCTCGCAGTTCTTCTACGGGATGCTCTTCAGCATCGCGCCTGCCACCCGGGAGCTGTTCCCGGCGAACATGGAGGTGCAGCGTAGCCGGCTGCTGCGCGCCGTGGTCCACGTGGTGCAGATGGTCGACCGGCCCGACGACCTCGTCCCCTTCCTGCGCCAGCTGGGCCGCGACCATCGCAAGTTCGGTGTCATCGCGACGCACTACGATTCACTCGGCTGCGCGCTGATCAGGTCGCTGCGTCACTACGCGGGCCGCGCCTGGACACCGGAGGTGGAGAAAGCCTGGACCGATGCCTACGGCCTGATCGCCAAGACGATGCAGGAGGCGGCCTGCGCCGACGAGGGACCGGCCTCGTGGCGCGCCCAGGTTGTCGACCACCAGCGCCTGACCTGGGACCTTGCGGTGGTGCGGCTCAAGCCGGACCAGCCGGTGCCCTACCGGGCCGGCCAGTACGTCAGCGTGGAGATGCCGCAGCGCCCGCGGCTGTGGCGCTACCTGTCGCCGGCGAACGCGCCCCGACCCGACGGGGTGATGGAGTTCCACGTCCGCGCCGTGGAAGGCGGCTGGGTGAGCCGCGCGATCGTCGGGCATGCCCAGGTCGGCGACACCTGGCAGATGGGCTCGCCGATGGGCCGGATGGCGGTGGACCGGCGCTCCGGGCGCGATGTGCTGATGATCGCCGGTGGCACCGGTGTCGCGCCGATGCGGGCGATGCTCGAGGAGCTCACCCGCTGGGGCGGCAACCCCAATGTGCAGCTGTTCCTCGGCGGCCGCACCCGCGACGACCTCTACGACCTCGACACGCTGCACGCGATGACGGCGACCAACCCGTGGCTGACCGTGGTGCCGGTGCTCGAGGAGGACGGGGCCGTCGCGGGAGCCGAGCGCGGCACGCTCGCCGACGTGGTACCCCGCCACGGTGCGTGGTCCGAGCACGACGTCATGGTGTGCGGCTCACCCACGATGATCAGGACGACGGTGTCGCGGATGCTCGTGGCCGGCACGCCGCTGGACCGCATCATGTACGACCCGTTCACGCTGGACTGACCCCGGTTGGTGGCTCTTCAAGTACCACCAACCGGAGGTT
>JBOHGT010000420.1:0-6931 GCA_050700385.1 Pseudonocardiaceae bacterium
CCACCGGGTACCTCGACCGTCCACGGCTCGTCAAGCCCGTCCCCGTCGCCCCAGGCGACCGCGGCGACGACCGCCGCGCACACGCCGGTGCCGCAGGACCGGGTCTCCCCCACCCCGCGCTCATGCACCCGCATCCGCAGTTCCTGCGGCGCCAGCACGTTGACGAACTCGACGTTGACGCCGTGGGGGAACGCCGCCGGGTCGTGGCCGGGCGGCACGGTCAGGTCCAGCTGCTCGACGGGCAGTTCGGTGAGGCAGACCAGGTGGGGGTTGCCCACGTCCACCGCGACACCCCCGAACGCCGCGCCGGCGACGGTGACGGTGGACGTGCCGTCCCACCGCACCGTACCCATCCCCACGGTGACCGACCCGTCCTCGTGCAACCGGACCGGCCGCGGGCCCGAGCGGCTACCGACACGGAACCCGGTCCCGTCGACCAGCCCGGCCTCGACCAGGTAGCGGGCGAAGACCCGCACCCCGTTGCCACACATCTCCGCGACGGTGCCGTCGGCGTTTCGGTAGTCCATGAACCACTCGTCCGGCGCGGTGGCCTCCGGAGCGTCGGTCACCGCCGAGCCGGGGACCACCCGCAGCACGCCGTCGGCACCGAGCCCGCGGTGCCGGTCGCACAGTGCCCGCACCCGCGACGGGGTCAGCTCGAGCACCCCGCCGGGGTCGGGCAGCAGCACGAAGTCGTTCTCCGTGCCGTGCCCCTTCACGAACTCGATCACCTCGTCCATCGCCGTCGAGCCTAGCTGCACCGCAGCCGGGCGAGTGCGGCGTCGGCCAGGTCGGGGCGCGCAGCGTCGAGCCAGTGGATCCGGCTGTCCCTGCGGAACCACGCCCGCTGCCGGCGCACGAAGCGCCGCGTCGCCCGCGCGGTGGGCCCGGCCGCGGCGGTGGGGTCGTTCCCGGCGTCCAGCGCGGCGAGCACCTGCTGGTAGCCCAGCGCCCGCGATGCGGTGCGCCCCTCGCGCAACCCCTGCCGCTCCAGCCACCGGACCTCCTCGACGAGCCCCCCGGCGAACATCCGCTCCACCCGCACGCCCACCCGGGCGTCGAGCGCCGTCGGGTCGAGATCCAGCCCCAACTGCACGGTGCCGTAACGCTCCGGCCCGGGACGCGGCAGCGACGCCGAGAACGGGCGCCCGGTGAGCTCGACGACCTCGAGCGCCCGCACCACCCGCCGGCCGTTGCTGGGCAGGATGCGCGCGGCAGCATCCGGATCGACGGTTCGCAGCCGGGCGTGCAGCGCGGTGGCGCCCCGATGCGCCAGCTCCGCCTCCAGCCGATCGCGCACTCCCGCATCGGTACCGGGGAAGTCCAGGTCGTCCAGCACGGCCCGCAGGTAGAGCCCCGAGCCCCCGGTGAGCACCGGCACACGGCCGGACGCCAGCAGCTCCTCGACAGCACGGCGGGCCGCCCGCTGGTAGGGCGCCACCGACGCGGTCTCGGTGACCTCCAGGACGTCGAGCAGGTGATGCGTCACCCCGCGCCGCTGCGGCACCGGCAGCTTCGCGGTACCGACGTCCATGCCGCGGTAGAGCTGCATCGCATCGGCGTTGACGACCTCACCACCGAGCCGCAGCGCGAGCACGACGGCCAGGTCGGACTTTCCGGTGGCGGTCGGGCCGACCACCGCGACGGGACGCACGATCACCCCGTCAGGTTAGTGCCGCGATGACCCACCGGTTCCCCGCTCGGTGGCTGACCTGCTTGAATGCCGCCATGTGTCGGGCCGCCACGGGCCCGGCCATGAGTGCAGGGCCCCGCGCCCGCGGGGCGCCCGGTGACGCGTGCAGCGCCGCCGGGCACGAGGTGAGGAAGGCCGGCATGACCGAGCACACCAGTACCGAACGGGCCGGCCCCTGGCCGGCGGCGATCCCTGCGCGCCCGACGGTGACCCCGGCGTCACGCGATCCGAAGCGCTGGGGACGGGTCGAAGCCGACGGCACCGTCTACGTGCGCACCGCCGACGGCGAGCGCGCCGTCGGGTCGTGGCAAGCCGGCACGGCCGACGAGGGCCTCGCGCACTTCGCCCGCCGCTTCGACGATCTGGTCACCGAGGCCGAGCTCGCCGAGACCCGGCTGGCGTCGGGCGCCGGCGACCCGAAGCAAGCACTGAACCGGGTGCGGGCATTGCGCACCGAGCTGACCGAACCGACCGCCGTCGGCGACCTCGCCGGGCTGGCGGCGCTGGCCGACCACCTGCAGCACAGCGCCGAGCAGGCCGCGGCCGGCGCGAAGACGGCCCGGGAGCAGGCCAGGGCCGCTGCCATCGCCCGCAAGGAGGCGCTCGCCGAGGAAGCCGAGGAGCTCGGCAACGAGTCGACGCAATGGAAGGCCGGTGGCGACCGGTTGCGGGCGATCCTCGACGAGTGGAAGACGATCAAGGGGATCGACCGCAAGACCGACGATGCGCTGTGGCGTCGGTTCAGCAAGGCTCGGGATGCCTTCAACCGACGTCGCGGAGCGCACTTCGCGGAGCTCGACCGGCAGCGGGTAGGCGCCCGTGAGCGCAAGGAGGAGCTGGTCGCGGAGGCCGAGGAGCTCGCGGAGTCGACGGACTGGGGTCCGACCGCGGCGCGTTACCGGACGCTGATGACGGAGTGGAAGGCCGCGGGCCGCGCCCCGAAGGATGCCGACGACACGCTCTGGCAGCGGTTCCGGGCCGCCCAGGACCGGTTCTTCAGCCGCCGCTCCGCGACCTTCTCCGAGCGCGACAGCGAGTTCGCCGACAATGTCCGCGCCAAGGAGGGGCTACTCGCCGAGGCGGAGCGGATCCGTCCCGCGGAGGACCTCGATGCAGCGCGCAGCCAGCTGCGCAGCATCCAGCAGCGGTGGGAGACCGTCGGGAAGGTCCCGCGGGAGCGGCTCAAGGAGCTCGAGGCACGAATGCGCGCGGTGGAGGAACGGGTCCGCAGGGCGGCCGACACCCAGTGGCGGCGCACCGACCCGGAGGCCGAGGCGCGGGTGGCCCAGTTCCGGGACCGGGTGGAACAGTTCGAGGAACAGGCCGCCAAGGCCCGCGCCGCGGGAGACGAGCGGCGGGCGGGCCAGGCGCAGGCCCAGGCCGAGCAGTGGCGCGAGTGGCTGGCCGCCGCGGAGCAGGCCGTGGCCAGCCGCTAACGGCGGGACCAGGCGAGGCGGAACCACTGCGCCGCCAGCAGCAGCACCGCGAGCTCGGCCAGCACCAGCCCCAACCCGGGGCCCGGGCCGTCGACCGTCTGGCGGGACCAGATCGCCCACACCCCGTCGACCACGCAGTAGCCACATCCCAGCGCGCTGGCCCAGACCAGCCCCCACCGGCGGGTGAGCAGCGCCAGCGCCGACAGAACCACGCCGAAGGCCAGCGCGACCACCGCGAACAGCCGGGGCAGCAGGCCCACGTCCGCGGCCGGATCGGTGGTGCCGCGCAGCACGTCCCAGCCGCTGTCCGCACCGATCCACGGCAGCGCGATGGCTATCAGCAACACCAGGACCGCCGCGGCGATGACGACCGCGTGTGCACCTGGGTCGACCCGGCGCAGCGCCGAGCGTTCCACCGCGTCGATCTCCGCGCGCAGCGCCGACAGGTCCTCCGGTCCGTCCCGGCCGCCGCTCATCGCGCGCTGCATCCCGCAGTGGTCGGCTCGGCGGTGGGCCGGCCGAAGCCGGGGAGCCCGAGCACGATCCCGGGAGTGGCAGGCCGCGCGCCTGCCGCCCAGTTGTCTCCCGCCCGGGTCGCCCGGTGCGCGCTGGGCGGCCGGTCGGACACCAGGTGGTGCGGCGCGCCATAGGTGATCTCGGCGAGCACGACGTCGCCCGGGCGCGCCCCGGAGGCGCCGGGGTCGAAGTGCACCAACCTGCCGTCGCGTGCCCGTCCGCTCATCCGGCCGGTGGCGGCGTCCTTGCGGCCCTCCCCCTCGGACACCAGGATCTCGACGGTGCTGCCGACGAGCGCGCGGTTGAGCTCCCAGGAGATCTCCTCCTGCGTCGCGACGAGCCGCTCGTAGCGCTGCTGCACGACCGCCTTGGGCAGCTGGTCGGCCAGGCTCGCCGCCGGTGTGCCGGGTCGCGGCGAGTACTGGAAGGTGAACGCCTGCGCGAACCGCGCCTCGCGCACCACGTCCAGAGTGGCCTCGAAGTCGGCCTCGGTCTCGCCGGGGAAGCCCACGATGATGTCGGTGCTGATCGCGGCATCGGGCATGGCGGTGCGTACGTCGGCGAGGATCCGCAGGTAGCGCGCGGACCGGTAGGAGCGTCGCATCGCGCGCAGCACGGTGTCGGAGCCCGACTGCAGCGGCATGTGCAGCTGGTGGCAGACGTTCCGGGTGGCTGCCATCGCCTCGATGACGTCGGCGGTGAAGTCGCGTGGGTGCGGCGAGGTGAACCGGACCCGCTCCAGGCCGTCGACGCCACCGCAGGCACGCAGCAGGGCGCCGAAGGCGCCCCGGTCACCGAAGTCCACACCGTAGGCGTTGACGTTCTGACCGAGCAGGGTCACCTCCAGCACGCCTTCGGCGACCAGCGCCTGCACCTCGGCGAGCACCTCGCCCGGCCGGCGGTCGACCTCCTTGCCGCGCAGCGAGGGCACGATGCAGAAGGTGCAGGTGTTGTTGCAGCCCACCGAGATCGACACCCAGCCGGAGTGCGCGGAGTCACGCCGGGCGGGCAGCGTCGAGGGGAACACCTCGAGCGACTCGGCGATCTCGACCTGCGCGGCGTCGTTGTGCCGGGCGCGTTCGAGCAGGGCGGGCAGCGAGCCGATGTTGTGCGTGCCGAACACGACGTCGACCCATGGCGCCCGCCGGGTGATCTCACCGCGGTCCTTCTGTGCGAGGCAGCCACCGACCGCGATCTGCATGCCGGGATGCTCCCGCTTCACCGGCCGCAGCTGCCCGAGGTTGCCGTAGAGCCGGTTGTCCGCGTTCTCCCGCACCGCGCAGGTGTTGAACACGACGACATCCGGCGTGTCGTGCTCGGCGGCCGGCACGTACCCGGCTTCCTCCAGCAGCCCGGCGAGGCGCTCGGAGTCGTGCACGTTCATCTGGCAGCCGTAGGTGCGGACACGGTAGCTGCGTGCCGTCGAAGCCGTGGTCATCACTCCTCTCCGGCTTCAGGGTACGACCGGGGTTGACCGGCGGGCGCGCGGACCGTCGTCGTGACACAGTTGCAATCCCGATTCCCGCCACCCGTCACGCGCAATGGGGTAGGGATGGCCACGACGGTCACCAGCTACCGGAGGAACCCATGACGGCAACCGCGCCACCCATGATCAGGATGGCCGGGGTGAACAAGCACTTCGGGTCGCTGCACGTGCTCCGCGATATCGACCTCGTGGTCGAGCGCGGCCAGGTCGTCGTGGTCCTCGGACCGTCCGGCTCCGGCAAGTCGACGCTGTGCCGCACGATCAACCGGCTGGAGCCGATCGACGACGGCACCATCGAGGTCGACGGCAAACCGCTGCCCGCCGAGAGCCGGGAGCTGGCCAGGCTGCGTTCCGACGTGGGAATGGTCTTCCAGCAGTTCAACCTGTTCGCACACAAGACCATCGCGGAGAACGTCATGCTCGGGCCGATCAAGGTGCGCAAGCTCGGCAAGTCCGATGCGCACGAGACGGTGATGCGGCTGCTGGACCGGGTGGGCATCACCGACCAGGCCGGCAAGTACCCGGCGCAGCTGTCCGGCGGCCAGCAGCAGCGCGCTGCGATCGCCCGCGCGCTGGCCATGCGGCCCAAGGTGATGCTCTTCGACGAGCCGACCTCGGCACTGGACCCCGAGATGATCAATGAGGTGCTCGACGTCATGGTCGGCCTCGCCGAGGAGGGCATGACGATGCTCGTGATCACCCACGAGATGGGCTTCGCCCGGCGCGCCGCCCACCGCGTGGTGTTCATGTCCGACGGCGAGATCGTGGAGGACTCGGTGCCGGCCGAGTTCTTCACCGCGCCGCGCTCGGAGCGCGCCAAGGACTTCCTCGGCAAGATCCTGACACATTGACCCGCAGCACAAGGGAGAACGGAGTGGAGATGAAGCTGCGCACCATGGTGGCCGGCCTACTGGTCGGTGGCCTCGTACTGAGCGCCTGCGGCCGTGAGGGCTCCCCGGGTGGGGGCGGTGCCGAGGCCCCGGCGCCGAGCGTGGCGGAGAACGTCACCGTCGAGGGCTCGCCCACGTTCGACCGGATGACCCAGCGCGGCACCGTCATCATCGGCGTCAAGAACGACCAGCCCAATCTCGGCTACCTCAACCCGACGACCAACGACTACGAGGGCTTCGACATCGAGATCGCCCGGCTCGTCGCGGCCGAGCTCGGGTTCGACCCGGCGACCGAGATCGAGTACCAGGCGATCCCGTCCGCATCCCGCGAGCAGGCGATCATCAACGGGCAGGTCGACTACTACGTGGGCACCTACACGATCAACGACGCCCGCAAGGAACAGATCTCCTTCGCGGGTCCGTACTTCGTCGCCGGCCAGGACCTGCTGGTCAGAGCCGACGACGATTCGATCACCGGACCCGAAACGCTCCGGGGCAAGCGGGTCTGCTCGGTCACCGGATCGACACCGATCCAGCGGGTCAGGGACCAAGGCCTCACCGACCAGATCGTCGAGTTCCAGAACTACTCCCAGTGCGTGGACCAGCTGCTCGCCGGCCAGGTCGATGCCGTAACCACGGATGACGCCATCCTCAAGGGCTACGCGGCGCAGGACCCCGACAACCTCGAGGTGGTCGGTAAGACGTTCTCCGAGGAGCCCTACGGCGTGGGCCTGCCGCGTGAGGACAGCGCGCTGCGCGACCGTGTCAACGACATCCTGGAGTCCGCAGCGCGTGACGGCACCTGGCAGCGGATCTACGACAGCACACTGGGGGCGTCCGGTGCGGATGCGAAGCCCCCGGCGGTCGACAGGTACTGACCGTCGTCCCGTGGTGGCCCGCCCCGTAGCGG
>JBOHGT010000421.1:0-5622 GCA_050700385.1 Pseudonocardiaceae bacterium
GACGAGGCAAAGGACGCCTTCGCGGCGTCACGATCCCAGGGTGTTGCGAGTGCTCAGCGGTGCACGTTGACGGCGTCGACTGCTCGTACCCCGTCGCCTGGTGCGCGACGGTGACGGAAAGGGCGCCGGAGCAGCCCGTGGCGCGCAGCGCAAGCCCCTTCAGCGTCGGCCCGGTGTGGCAGTCGGGCACGCAGACCCGGTGGCGTCTCAGCTGGGTTGGCGAACACCCGCCTGCCGTCCTGGCGGGGCGGTACGGTTCGGTCCAGACTTCGAGGACACTGCGGTAGCCCTGTATCTTCCACACCACAGTAACGAAACACGTTCCGGGAACGAAAGCCATGGCATCGGGTCGCTTTTCGCTGGAAACCGACCCAGGAGAGCAGGGTGGATGGCGGCAATGCAGGTGTGCATCTGGCCCAGCCGGAAGGCGGGTCGCAGGGAGGTGAAGGCGTGCCGCGGGTCTCGGTCGTTGACGTGAGGGCGGGACAAGTCGTGTTCGCCCCGCACACCGAGGTGAGATGGTTGACCAGGGACCTCGTCAATCACTGCGGGGCCGCTCCCCCGGAGGTGGGTCAGGTCGGGGATTTCGAGGAGGATTCCTCGAGCTGGATCTTTGAGGTGGATCCGGGTTGGCGCGTCGAGGCGCGTGGCCTCACAGCGATCGGCAGGCCGGACTCGATGACGTTTCGGGTCAACGGCACGAAGACCGTCATCGATCTGACCGATCATGGTCTGCCGCTGGCGATGAAAGCCAAGGCAGCGGCGAGGTTGAAGTTCTGGTGGCTCGTCCGCAGTGACGGGGACGTCGCTGCGGTGCAGGACCAGGCGCGAATGCACGGACATTTCGATCATCCGGACGTCACGCGCTGGGTGGCGGAAATCGAGCAAGAGACCGTTGCCGAGACGCAGCGTAGGCAGGATGAGGCGCTTCTCCGACGCAAGCGAGAATCAGAAAAGGAGTCGCGGGATCATTTCGTCAATCCGTACACCTTCGTCCCGTTCCCAGCACAGCCGCCGCAGCGTAAAGAGCCGCATGGTCATCACACCCTCGCGGCGGAGCAGAACGAAACCCGTTTCGCGGGCAGGATCACAGCCCGGCTGGTGGCCCGATCGCCGCTGCTGGTGCGTAACGTCGGCTCGGCCGCGCCGATCGATGACGGTGTGGCGGAGGCGCCGCGCACGAGCGCAGGCGAGTTGTTCATCCCCGGATCGTCGCTGCATGGTGCGATTCGCTCGCTGCACGAGACCCTGACCGGCAGCTGCCTGCGTGTCTTCGACCCCGACTTCGTACCCGTCTATCGTGACGTCGCCAGCGGTGCGCTGCGCCAGGGCTGGGATCTGGGTGTGGTCGACGAGGTTGACCACGCTGGCCGTCCGATCAGGCTCACCCGCTGCGAGGAAACCAGGTGGGTTCCGCTGACGACGCTGGCCCGCGCCGTGCCTGCGGACGGTGCAGTGACGACGGGGCAACGCTTCCGGCTCACCGCGACCGACTTCTCAACACAGAACAACCGGCAGGTCTACAAGGAAGCCGCGCAAGCAACTCTTGACCTGAACGGCGAGTGGGTCGTGCTCGTCACCGACGACAAAGCCCGGCAGCCAAATCAGCCGTACTACTGCGCGGTGGGCCGCCTGCCCGCCACACGCAGCCCGGTGGCGCTGACCGACCGCGCGTGGCAGGAGTACGTGCGGGCTGCGGAGGGAGCCAAGCAGTGTTTCGCCGGAGAGACCCAGCCGAGTTTGGAGGCTGAGCGTGCGCAGCTCGCCCAGCCGGGCACCAGCCTCAGCGACGTGATCGGTGACCCCACCCTGGTACGAGGTAAAGGCCGCTGGTTGCGGCCGCGTCGGTGGTTGCATGAAGGCCAGGTGGTGTGGCTCGCGCCGAGCAAGGGCCGGCTCGTGGACGGTATGGCGCTGTCGTACCTGTGGCGGACTGCAGGCCGGGACAACGCCGGTGAGCGCCTGCCTGATGACAGCTTCCACCCGTGCGACAACCCGGGCTTCCTGTGCCCGAGCTGTCGGGTGTTCGGCAGCGCCGATGTGCGCGATGTGAGCGGGCACGGTGTCGACCGTCGGCTCGCCGAGCAGCGCAGCTACCGGGGGCACGTCCGGGTGCTGGATGCGGTGCTGGAATCAGGCGGCACAATTGGTGAGCCGGTCGTGTTGCCGACGGTGGGCTCACCTCGGCCAGGGTCCGGGCAGTTCTATCTCGATGACCCCCAGGGCAGTAAGGAGAAGCTGGAGTATCAGCAGCCACGCAACCGGTGGGGTACTCCGGACGTGCGTCAGCCTCGTCGCCTACGGGGGCGGAAGTTCTACTGGCATACCGACCCCCAGACTGATGAGCGGCGGGGACGGTGGCGAGCACACGATCACGCCCCAGCTGGCGAGCGCGTCGAGTTGGTCGCCGCGGGCAGTGTCTACCGCCTCAACGTGATGTTCGACGGGTTGACCGAAGCAGAGATCGGCGGCCTGATCGCCACGCTCCAATCGCATCGCTTGTTCGCCGCGCAACAGCGACCGTTGCCGTATCCGGTCACCGGTGACGCGGAGTACGCGATTCACGTCGGTGGCGGCAAGCCGTTCGGTCTCGGCTCCTGCCAGGTCCGAGACCTGGCGATCTTCGCTGACGGCGTCGAGTCCCGCTACCTGGGTGCTCAGCGGCCGGTGCTCGATCCGGTCGACCTCATCGCAGCCTTCGTCACGGACCACGGCGATCTACGTTCCACCTGGCAGGACGTGGCCGCGGCGTTGCACACCGACCACGTTGACGCCCGCATCGTCTCCTACCCCACCGCTATTGCCTGGGCAGCCGACGACGGGACCTGCTCCGGTCAGAAGCAGCATTGGGCATTCGAGTGGTTCCAGCAGACCACCGGCGAGGCATTGAAAAAAGGAGAACGACCGTTCGTCCCGTTGCCGCCGGTCTCGGACATCGCTCCGGCGCTGCCGGTGCACTTCGAGGAGGACAGGTGACGGTTTACCTCGACGTCGGCGCGAGGCGCATTCAGGCGTATCTGGCTCGCACGCCACGTTTGCGGGGCAGGCGGGGTGCCTCCGCGCTGCTCGAGTACGAGAGGTTGTACGAGTGGACCAAAGGTGCCTGGTCACTGCACGCGCAGGTCAACGAGAAGGGCAAGCAGACCGACGGGGTGCTCTCGTTGTACTTCACCGACCCGGACGTCGATGACCGCACGGTCGACGACGTAGTGACCGAGACCACGACGTTGTTGCAGCGTCTGGCGCCGGGAGCCGACTGGGACGTGCATGTGCGCCGCGCAGACAGCTACCGGCAGGCACTACGCGACGGCGCCGCCGCCGAGCGTGCCGGGCACCATCTGTTGCCCGGTGGTGTCATGCGGTACCGACCGCTCCCGGTCGCCCCGAACGAAGTGCCGGTCGTGCGGTTCTGCGAGACCTGTAGTCTCGACTCCGCGGTGCGCACCGGGCAAGTGGAGCCGGCTGACGCAGATGATGACAAGAAGGCGCTGTGCGCCGACTGCTCCCGCCGTTTTCTGGAGGGCGGGTACCGGACCGACACCCGGAACTGGACGCAGGACGAAGCACGGAGGCGATGGCAGGAGAAGATCGCGCCGGGCGGGCTCGATGCGGAACGGAAGCTGCGCATCGGAGTAGAGCAGAGCAAGGGACTGAACGCCGGGACGCTGCGGGTCGCCCGGGATTTCGGTGACCTCGCGACTCTCGGCTCGGGTGACGCGAACCACTTGTGCACCGTGTTCGTCGACGGGAACCGGTTCGGCGATCTGTTCGCAGCGGTGAAGGACGCCGATGTCAGTCTGCGGGAACTCTCGGCCGATCTGACCGGCGCGGTCCGGGAGGCTCTGGTCGTCGCCACCGCCGACGTGACCGGTGAGAACGACGCCTGCCTGCCGGTCGTGCCGCACCTCGTGGGTGGCGACGACCTGCTCGTGTCGGTCACCGCCGACCGTGCGTGGGACTTCGTCGTGGCGTTCCTCGACGTCTACCACCGGCGGACGGCCGCGCTGGCCGCCGACTACCAGCAGCGCGCCGGCACCCCTGTCCCGGTTCCCACCGCATCGGCCGGGCTGGTGTTCGCCCACTCCGCCTACCCGTTCGCGAACTGCCTCGACCTGGCCGAGACCGCGCTACGGCGGGCGAAGGCGCGGCACAAGGCCCGGGAACCGGCGGTGTGCTGGGTCGACGTGACCGAGGACGGCCCGGAACTGCCCCCGGCACGATCCGCGCCTCGCCTGACCACGCTGGCCAAACATCGCTCCGAGATTGACGGGCTGTGCGCCGTTCCGCCGTCGGGTCAAGCGCAACTGGCGAAGGCCGCGCAGGACGGCGATGACACAACGGTGGCCGCGCTCGCACACCGGCTCGGCCGGATGAACGTCATCAGGCCGTTCCAACAGGCGACACCCGCCATGTCGCTGGTCGACGCGCTGGTACTCGGGAGGTGGTGGCAGTGCAGGCGAACCGGCTGACCTTCGAGGTCACCTTCCACGGACCGGTCCGCGTCGGCCGGGGTCGTGCCGGCGTCGGGGTGGACGACACCGTTGACCCCGACGTGATCGTGCCTGGCTCGTCACTGAAAGGACTCATGCGTGCCGAGGCCGCCGTCTTGCTCGGCGATCACAACGCAGATCTGGTCGGGGATGTCTTCGGCGCGGCCAAGCAGGCCAGTCCGTGGCACTGGAATGACGTCCGCGCCAACAGCACGGTCGACGACCGGGTCAGATCCGGCGCCCGCATCCGCATAGACAGCACGGCCGGCACGGCCGTGATGGCGGGCTGTTCTCGGCGGAGTACCGCTGGCCACGGACCGCCCGGTTCGACATTCAGCGTTTCACCGCACTCACCGATGAAGACCGCGAACGCCACGAACTCTTGCTGTGGGCCGCGGCGCTGTCCGTGCACAGTATCGGCGCCGACCGCAATCGCGGTTATGGCTGGGTTGATGTTACACGTGTGGGCACCGAGCCGGACGAGACGTTCCTGGCCCAGGTCGCCGACTTGCTGGGGGTGCGATCGTGATCCGAGTGGAAGTGCGCGCCGAGCAGCCTTTGCACCTGGGTTCCCAGTTGGATACCGGCTGGCTCACCGGCACCCATCGCTTCGTGCCCGGCAGTGTGCTGCGTGGTGCGCTGGCGGCGCTCTGGCTGGCCGAACACCGTCCTCCGAAGCCCACAACGACAGGCGACGTGGAGTTCCAGCGGCTCTTCGAGGGTGGGGTGCGATTCGGGCCGCTCTACCCGAGCGACGATGCACTGCGCCCACTGTCGGTGTTCGGCTGTAAGTACGCCGATGACGACACGTGCCGCAGCTTCACCCACGACGCCGCTTTTGACGGCGCCGCCCCCGCCGCCTGCCCGGTCTGCGGTTCCCCGGTCGAGGCGAGCAAGGGCCATGTCGACGGTGTCCGGGTAGTCGAGCACACCCGGGTCCAGCTCGACGAGCGCGAGCGCGCCGCTGACGGTCAGCTGTACACCCGCCGCGCGCTACCTGCCGCGACTCAGCTCACTGGGCTCATCGACGGCGACCCCGACGGCGACATGGCCTGGCTGACGCAGACTGAGCGCTCGGTCCGGTTCGGCGGGCGGCGCTCCACCTCCGGCCTGGCCACGCTGTCGGCCGGCC
>JBOHGT010000422.1:0-3035 GCA_050700385.1 Pseudonocardiaceae bacterium
CGGTTTCGTGGCGCAGTGGCACCTCCCGGAGGTCACCTGGGGGCAGATGACCGAGGACGGCGAGACCGGCATCCACCTCTGGGCTCCGGACGGCTCCCGTGCCTCGGTCCGCAGCACCTCCACCGACGGCGGCTTCCGGGTCAGCCAGGCCGGCCCCCGCCGGCTGTGGGACCGCGTCGAGGAGGCCGTCGCGTTCTGGCAGAGCGCCGGGCGACCCAACTACGACCGGTTCGGCATCACGGCCACTGCCACCGAGCAGTACGTCTGGTACGAACACCCCGACAGCGAGCACCGCTGGTCCTTACCCACCTGCTCGCGTACGGTCGAACCGGTCGGCTAGCGTGCCCAGTCCCAGGCTCCCCCGGCCGCGGGAGATCGTGGACGGTTGGTTGCACGTGGCCACATCTGTGGCCTCGCCGCCGGATGGGTCCGGTGTCGGCGAGGTGATTCGTTGGTACCGGAAGCACCAGGACTTGACGCAGCAGGATGCGGCCGCGTTGCTGAACACGACACAGTCGCGACTCTCGAAGCTGGAGAAGGGTTCGCTTCGTCTCGGACTCGATGAGCTGCGGTTCATCGCCGCGAGGCTGCGCATCCCACCGGAACGGCTCGGTATCCTTCCCGGCCGGTCCGCCGACTCCATCCCCCTGCCTGACCACGTCAGCGGCTCACCCGGCGCTGCCATGGCCAGCCAGGAGCGCTGGACGGCGGTACGTCGCGAGTTGAACGCCAACCGTGCGGCCCTCGGCGACCTGGCCGCGGAACTGTACCCACGAGCTCACTGCATCCCCGGCACGACGGTGCTCACCCGCCCGGAGTGGATGCCTGACGTGCCGGTCGAGTTACGCGACATCGACGTGTACTGGCTCGGCGGGCAACCAGCGAAACCGATCATCACCGGCGGCAGCGAGCAGACCGCATCAGCGCGTCCGCTGGCGCCTGATGGAACCCGCTACAGCCGCTACTCAACTGCCCTGCGTGATCTGGCACGGCCCAAGCTGCTCGACAACCGGATCAGCTACCGCCTGCTCGACGTCGAATGGACCGGCACAGGCGGCAACCTCGGGTTTGGCTACACCAGCTATTTCGATAACCTCGACGTCTGCGAGGCCGTCGGCCATGAGTTCGCCGAAGCATGGCTGACTGCCGGCCGCAAGCGCCCGAGCTTCGCCAACCTGCCGCTTCGACGGCACATCGCCGACCCGTTCGACCTCACCACGCGCCCGATGCTGCCCAGTATCAACACCCTGACCATCCGGCGCGACCCGATCGACGGGCACCGCATGTACCTACACCAGCGAGACGCCAAGGCTGTGGCGGTTGCCGGCGGCATGGTGCACGTCGTGCCGGCCGGCACCTTCCAGCCGGCGGGGCTCGCACCGGCGCACCAGGGGAACGACTTCTCGCTGTGGCGGAATATCCAGCGGGAGTACTCCGAGGAGTTCCTTGGCAACCCGGAGCACGACGGCAACTCCGTCGACCCGATCGATTACGGGCACGATGAACCGTTCCGCTCTTTCGGCGAAGCCCGCGACGCCGGTGACTTCCGCGTCTACGCTTGCGCCACGGTGCTCGAGCCGCTCACCCTGTGGGTCGAGTTACTGACGGTCGCCGTGATCGAAGCACGCGCTTTCGACCGGCTGTTCGGCAACATGGTCGGTGTGAACGAGGAGGGCGCCGCCATCAGCACCGAGGCTGGACGGCCAACTGTCGGAATCCCCTTCACGTCCGGTACCCGCGAGCGCTTGCGGTCCGAGCCGCTGGCCCCCGTTGCCCGCGCGTGCATCGAACTGGCCTGGCAGCACCGTCACGACCTGCTGACACCCTGACGACGTGCGTGTCCTGGTCACCGGCGCTGCCGGGTTTCTGGGAACCGCGGTCACGGCTGCCCTCGCACGCCACGGTCATGAGCCTGTTGCCTTCATTCGGCGGGACCGCCCGGCACCCGACGGCGCGGTAGCCACCCGCCGGGGCGACATCGGCGACCTTGACGGCGTGCGTGCGGCCGTCGCGGACGTCGATGCGGTGTGCCATCTCGCCGGCCTAGCGCGGGTGCGGGACTCCATCGCAGACCCGCTGCTCTACTGGCGCACCAACCTCGGGGGCACCCTCAATGTGCTCGACGCGCTGGTCGCCGTGGCGGACCGCAACAGACCGAAACGTCTCGTACTGGCCTCCACGGCGGCCGTGTACGGCACACCCGAGCGGCAGCCGATCAACGAGGACGCCCCCACGACGCCGGGAAACCCTTACGGAGCCAGCAAACTGGCCGCCGACCACGCGGCCGCCCACGTCGCAGCAACCGGAACCCTCGGCGCAATCAGCTTGCGAGCGTTCAACATCGCGGGGGCAGCAGGCGGCGTCGCAGATCGGGACGTCAGCCGGCTCATCCCCAAGCTCCTCGCCGTGCACGCAGGACTCGAACCGGAACTCGCGATCAACGGTGACGGTTCAGCGGTTCGAGACTTCGTGCACGTCATTGACATGGCGGAAGCGTTCGTGCTCGCACTCGGGGGCTGCACACCGGGACAGTGGCGTGCCTACAACGTCGGCGGCGGTCGACGTACCCGAGTGCTCGATGTCGTGCGGTCGGTCGAGCAGGTCACCGCGGGACGGGTCGCGGTGCGCCACAACCCCCCTGCTCCCGAGCCGCCCGTACTTATCGCAGACAGCACGCGAATCACGCAAGAGCTCGGTTGGCAACCCCGAAACTCGGATCTGTCACAGATTCTTTCGGACGGCTGGAAGGCCCTGAACAGCACATATGCCGTGCAGGAATAGTCGGTTCGTGAATATCACGAAAGCGACTGAGAATGGGCTATGTTCGATGCTCCGGCTGTTGTGTTCTTAGTGCATGGCAACGAACACGGACGCGGACAGCGTCGGTCACCAGTCTGTCGTGACGGCTGGTGTTGGTTGCAGGGTGCTGCCGGTCACGTGCGGTCGGGATGGCCGCGAGCATCTGGTGGCCGGTGAGGCGATGGACGCCGGGTACGCCGGCCGGTATGT
Source organism: Pseudonocardiaceae bacterium (assembly GCA_050700385.1). Classification (GTDB taxonomy): domain Bacteria; phylum Actinomycetota; class Actinomycetes; order Mycobacteriales; family Pseudonocardiaceae; genus WHSY01. The sequence goes on from JBOHGT010000422.1 coordinate 3,010, forward strand.
GGCGCTCTGCGGGTGCGACCTGGTGG
>JBOHGT010000423.1:0-17011 GCA_050700385.1 Pseudonocardiaceae bacterium
GTCCCGAAGGACTGGCCCCCACCGGCCGTGGCCATGCTCACGATGTGCTTACCCCTGATCTGGAGGCGAGCAGGTCACCCTCGACGGTACCTGCCGGGTCGTTGGACGCTCAGCCGCTCAGCGCCGACCGATCTTCGGACAGCTCACCCTTCTGCTGCTCGTTGAGCTGCACGTACTGCGCGGCATCGGCGATCGGGTCGATCTGCTGGACATAGAAATCGACGAACGCCTTGACCTGCGGCTTCTGGGTGTAGGACTGCTTGTTCACGTAGATGAACAGCGGCCGTGACAACGGAGCGTAGCTGCCGTCCTGCACGGTCTGCGCACTGGGTGCCACGCAGCCCTGCCCGCCGTCGACCTCGACGGCCTCGAGGCTCTCGCGGTTCTCCTCGTAGTAGGTGTAACCGAAGTACGAGGTGGCGCCCGGCGCGCCCTGTACACCCTGCACGAGCACGTTGTCGTCCTCGGAGGACTGGTAGTCGGGGCGCGACGCGCCCTCCTCGCCGTTGATCGCCTCGGTGAAGTAGTCGAAGGTGCCCGAATCGGTACCCGGGCCGAAGAGGTTCAGCGGCTGGTCGGGGAACGAAGGGTCGACCTGGTTCCAGTTGTTGACCTTGCCCTCTGATTGCGGGGACCACATGGTCTCGAGCTGCCCGACGGTCAGGCACTTCGCCCAGGTGTTCTGCGGGTTGACCACCACGGTCATCGCGTCGTTGGCGACCTGGATCTCGACGAACTCGATGCCGCGCTGCTGGCAGGCCGCCTTCTCGTCGTCCTCGATGGCCCGCGAGGCGTCGGAGATGTCGGTGGAGCCGTTGCAGAACTTCTCGAAGCCGCCGCCGGTGCCCGACGTCGCGACGGTCACGTTGACCTCGGAGTTCTGCTCCCTGAAGAGCTCCGCCGCCGCGTTGCTCAGGGGTGCGACGGTCGACGAGCCGTCCACCAGGACCTGACCCGAGGCGCCACCACCACCGCCACCACTGTTCTGGCCACCGCATGCAGCGAGCACCAGGGTCGCGGCGCCGACCACCGCCGCCGGCGCGATGCTCCGACGCAGGATGCTACGGGTCACGGGATCTCCTCCGCATAGTCAGCTGCCGGCCGCTCCGGCCGGTCGGCCCGACGCTATGCAGCCCGGGTGGCCAGTTGCCCGAACTCAGGTGAACGTGAGGTGAACGGACCAGCATTCAGCGCAGGAACTCCACGTCGGTGTGATGGTGGCGGAAGCCCAGCTTCCGGTACATCCGCACCGCGGCCTCGTTGTCGGACTCGGTGTAGAGCAGCACCTCGCCCAGCCCGCGGTCCCGCAGGTGCTCCAGCCCGGCCAGCACGAGCGCGGGGCCGAGCCCGTCGCCCTGCGCGGCGGGATCCACCGCCAGCACGTAGACCTCCCCGACCGGCGGCGGCCCCGGGTGCACCTTGGTCCAGTGGAACCCCGCGAGCCGGCCGTCACCGTCGGTCACCAGCAGGAACCCCGTAGGATCGAACCAGGGCTCGCCCTCCCGCACGGCGAGCTCCCCGACGTCCCACCCGCTCTGCTCGGGGTGCCATGCGAAGGCCCGATTGTTCACCTCGACCACCGCGGCCTCGTCCCGCCCGGGGACGAAGCGACGCAGTGACAGGCCCTCGGGCAGCGGCCGGGAAGGGAGCGGGTCGGCGAGGTCACGCCGCAGCTGCCACAGCTCCCGCTCCCGGCGCATCCCGTGGCGGCCGGCGATGCGGACCGCGGCCGGGTGCTCTCCGTGGGCCCAGACCCACAGCGGTCCGTCGTGGTGCTCGCGCACCGCCGTGGCCAGCGCGGTACCGATGCCCTGTCCCCGGTGTCCGGGGTGCACCGCGAGCTCGGCGGTCGCCCGGTCGCCGCGGACGTCGAGGTTGGCGAACCCGACCAGCGTGCCGCCGCCGTCGCGCGCCAGCAACCGCAGGCCGGGGCGACCGTGCCGCAGCCGCAGCAGCACCGGCTCGGACACCGGGTCCACGCCGTCGGCGGCGGCCGCGGCGGCGAGCAGCGCGACGACCTCCTCGACGGTGTGCGGGTCGGGCTGTGTCGTCGGGATCAGCGTCGTCGGAGTCGGCTGCGCCACGACCGTCACGCTATCCCGCGCGGGGTGCAGCGGCCGTGGCGGAGCAGGACGGGTCAGCGCCCGGTGAGCCGCGCCCCGGCCGGGTGGGGCTCCGGGGACTCGTCGGCCTCGGCCTGCTCCTGCGCCCTGGCCGCCTGCTCGCGGGCCCCGACGCCGCGGACCGGGCGGACGAACTTGTAGCCGACGTTGCGCACCGTGCCGATCAGGCCCTCGTGCTCCGGGCCGAGCTTGGCGCGCAGCCGCCGCACGTGCACGTCGACCGTCCGGGTGCCGCCGAAGAAGTCGTACCCCCACACCTCCTGCAGCAGCTGGGCCCGGGTGAACACCCGGCCGGCGTGCTGCACGAGGTACTTCAGCAGCTCGAACTCCTTGTAGGTCAGGTCCAGCGGGCGGCCCCGCAGCCGTGCGGTGTAGGTGGCGTCGTCGATCACCAGGTCGCCGAGCACCAGCGCGCCGGACCCGTCCGCGGGGTCGGCCGAGCGCCGGTCGGCCAGCAGCCGCAGCCGGGCGTCCACCTCGGCGGGGCCTGCGCCGGGCAGCAGGATCTCGTCGGTGCCCCACTCGGTCGAGACGGCGACCAGCCCGCCCTCGGTGAGCACGGTGACCACCGGGACGTCCAGCCCGGTGGACCCGAGCAGCCGGCACAGGCTGCGCGCCGCGGCGAGGTCGTGGCGCGCATCGATGACGACCGCGTCGTAGGGACCGGCGTCGAGCAGCGCGGCGACCTCGGGAGCTGCCGCCCGCACGCCGTGTGGCAGCAGCGACAGCGCGGGCAGCACCGAGTCGGGATCGCGGTCCGCGGTCAGGAGCAACAGCTCCATGCCGGTCCTCCCTCGCCTCCTGACGGTCCATCCCTGCTGACGTCACAGGTCGGCACCGTCGCCGGAGCACAGCTGTCATGTGAGGATAGCGGGCGTGGCGCCCGTAGACCCGCTTCCGGTGCGCCCCGTCACGCTCATGACCAGTGACGGGGTGCGGCTACGGGTCGACTACCACCCGGGTGAGGGCCCGGCGGTGGTGCTGTGCCACGGTTTCACCCAGCGCGCCACCCAGCCCGACGTCCGGCGGGTGACCAGGGCACTCGCCGGCACCGGGCCGGTGCTCGTACCGGACCTGCGCGGGCACGGCCGCTCCGGGGGGCGCTGCACGCTGGGCGACCAGGAGGTGCACGACGTCGCCGCCGCCGTCACCGAAGCCCGACGGCTCGGGCACCCGGCCGTGGTCACGCTCGGGCTGTCGATGGGCGCCGCGGTGACGCTGCGCCACGCCGCCCTCGCGGCGCCGGGCGAGCGGCCGGACGCCGTGGTCGCGGTGAGCAGCCCGTCGCGGTGGTGGATCCGGGAGAGCCCGGCGATGCGCCGCGTGCACTGGGTGATCGAGGCGCCGCACGGCCGGCTGGCCGGGCGCCTGCTCGGGGTACGCATCGCCGGTCGCTGGTCCGACGGCGGATGGACCGAGGTCCCGGCGAGCCCGGTCGAGGTGATGGACCGGATCGCACCCACTCCCCTGCTGCTCGTCCACGGGGCGGCCGACCACTACTTCGGCGCCGAGCACGCCACTGCCCTGCACCGCGCCGCCGGAGGCCACGGGGAGCTCTGGCTGGAGCCCGGGATGGTGCACGGCGCGCGGGGCACGGCGCCCGCGCTGGTACACCGGATCCTGGCATGGGCCCGGCGCGCGACCGGGATACCGACGAGTGACCGGGACGGGGAAGCCGCGTGAGGAAGCTGGTCATCGCACTGCTGGTGCTGGCGGGGCTGCTGGTGGCCGCGGATTTCGGGGCTGCGGCCTACGCCGAGTACCAGGTGGCCGAGCGGTTGCGCACCGAGTTCAGCCTGACCGCCGACCCCTCGGTGCGGATCAACGGCTTCCCGTTCATCACCCAGGCGCTGTCCGGGAGCTACGACGACATCGACATGCGCGCCGGTGATCTGGCGGTCGGACCGCTGCGCGACGTCGCGGTCGAGGCCAGCATGTACGACGTCGACGCCCCGCTGGACGAGGTGACCTCGGGCTCGCTGTCCTCGGTGAAGATCGACGAGGTGGAGGGACGGGTGCGCATCCTGGACAAGGACCTCGGCCGGGCAATCGGCATCGAGGACCTGCGCATCGCGGAGGCCTCCGACAAGGAGATCGAGGAGGCGCTGGGATCGGACACCGTATCGGACTCGGAGTCCGACGGCCGAGCGGCGGTCCGCATGATCGCCACCACCGACCTGGGGGGAGAGCGCGCGGAGGTCATCGTCGTCGGGCTGCTCGAACTCGCCGACGGCGCGGTGAGCGTGACGCCCACCGACGTCCGGCTGGCCACCGACGATGTCGGCGAGTTCAGCCTGCCCGCGGACTTCCGGGAGCCGCTGCTGGCGGCGTTCAGCACCGAGGTGGACCCGGGCGGGCTGCCGTTCACGGTGACCCCGACCGCGGTGGACGTCGACGACGGGGCGATCGTCGTCGAGGGGACCGCGCGGGAGGTCAGCTTCAGCCAGGCCGGGGCCGGTGTCGGGTGACCACCGGGCTGTGGGTCGCGCTGGCTCCGCACTTGTAGGCGTTCTCGGGTACCGTGTCCACCGTGGGCTCGCTGCTGACCAAGCGCCGCACGGTGGACTTCTGCCGCCTGTACAGCAGCCTGTGTCGGATGCACTGACCGGGCGGTAGCCCCCCGCGGACAGCCTGCGGACCACCGGCTCGCCGCCCTGACCCCGGACCACGTTCCTTCAGGTCAGGAGACATCCGTGTCCTTACTCACCGATCCCCCCGTCGACCCGCGTGGGCCGCGCTTCGCCGCCTGGCTCACCACGGTGATGCTGCTTGCCGTGCTGGCCACCGGCAGCTCCTTGCTGCTCGCGGCCCAGGCGGTCTTCGCCGTCGGCACCGATGACATCATCGTCCCCAACACGCAACGAGGAGCTGCCGCATGAGCCGCGAGAACGTCCTGGTCACGGCCGACTGGGCCGAGCAGAACCTGGACACCGACGGCATCGTCTTCGTCGAGGTCGACGAGGACACCACCGCCTACGACGCCGGGCACATCCCCGGCGCGGTAAAGATCAACTGGAAGACCGAGCTGCAGGACCAGGTCATCCGTGACTTCGTCGACAAGGGAGCCGTCGAGAAGCTGCTGTCGGACAAGGGCATCAGCAACGACGACACCGTCGTGCTCTACGGCGGCAACAACAACTGGTTCGCCGCCTACGCGTACTGGTACTTCAAGCTCTACGGCCACTCCGATGTCCGGCTGCTCGACGGCGGGCGCAAGAAGTGGGAGCTCGACGACCGCACGCTGACCACCGACGTGCCGCAGCGACAGGCCACCAGCTACACCGCGTCCGATCAGGACACCTCGATCCGGGCCTTCCGCCAGGAGGTCGTGGACGCGATCGGGAACAAGAACCTGGTCGATGTCCGCTCCCCGGACGAGTTCGCCGGCAAGATCCTCGCGCCGGCGCACCTGCCGCAGGAGGCGGCCCAGCGTCCGGGCCACATCCCGACCGCGTTGAACGTGCCGTGGTCGAAGGCCGCCAACGAGGACGGCACCTTCAAGTCCGACGACGAGCTGCGGGCGCTCTACAGCGACCAGGGCCTGGACGAGTCGCGGTCGACCATCGCCTACTGCCGTATCGGGGAGCGCTCCAGCCACACCTGGTTCGCGCTGCACGAGCTGCTCGGGCACTCCGACGTAAAGAACTACGACGGGTCATGGACCGAGTACGGCTCGCTGGTCGGGGCCCCGATCGAACTCGGAAGCAAGTGATGTGCGGCGCCCCTGAGCAGACCGCCGAGCTACCGCCGGGCACCGATCTGACGCGGCACACCGTGCTGGCCGGAACGGTGCTCGCCGGTGGCGAGCCCGCGGGCGGCGCATTCGTCCGGCTGCTCGACGGCACCGGGGAGTTCACCGCCGAGGTGGTCTCCTCGGCGTCGGGCGACTTCCGGTTCTTCGCGGCCCCCGGTGACTGGACGGTGCGCGCGCTGCACCGCTCGGGTGCCGGCGAGACCGCGATCGCCGCCGGCGGTCCCGGCCTCTACCAGGCCGAGGTCGCCATCGCCTGAGCTCGGCCCCCGCACGCCGCTGAGCTCGGCCCCCGCACGCCGCGAAGGCGTCCTTTGCCTCCTCCGATGAGGCGAGGGACGCCTTCGCGGCTATCGGGGTACCGCCTTCGCGGCTGTCGGGGTGCTGTGAAGGCATTCGCTCGTACAGTCTGGCCATGGACACTTCGCTGCCCCCCGGCCCGCCGCTGCCGACCGCCGTGCAGACCGCGCTGATGATCTGGCTGCGGCAGCCATTCCTGCGCGCCTGCCACCGCCGCTACGGGGACTGCTTCACGGTCCGCCTGGCCGGCCGGGGAACGGTAGTGTTCCTGACCGACCCGGCAGTGCTGCGCTCCGTCTTCACCGGCGACACCGCCACGTTCCACGGCGGGGCGGCGAACGCGCCGCTGGAACCGATCCTCGGCGCCAGCACGTTGATGCTGCTCGACGAGGGCGAGCACCTGACCCGCCGCAAGGAGATGCTGCCACCGTTCCACGGTGACGCGGTGCGCCGGCAGACCGAGCTGATGGCCGAGGTCGCGGCCGCCGGCATCGCGAACTGGCCCGTCGGGCGCCGGGTGCCGATGCTGCCGCGGATGCGGGACATCACCCTCGAGGTGATCCTGCGGACGGTCATCGGGGTGCACGACGAGGCGCGGCTGGCGCCGCTGCGCCGCGCGCTGCCGCCGCTGGCGGATGTCGACGGGCTGATGATGCTCGGCATGCTCGTGCCGCGGCTGCTCCACGTCTGGCCGTGGACCCGGTACCTGCGCGCCCGGGCCGTCGCCGACCCGCTGCTGCTCGACGAGATCGCCCGCGCCCGCAACGACCCGCGGCTCGACGAGCGGGCCGACGTGCTCGCGATGCTGGTGCGAGGCGGCACGATGACCGACGGCGAGCTGCGCGACCAGCTCATCACGCTGCTCGTCGCGGGTCACGAGACCACGTCGACGGGTCTGGCGTGGACCATCGAGCGCCTGGTGCGCCACTCGGACGTGCTGGCCCTGGCCCGCACCGCAACGGACGGCGGCGACGACGACTACCTCGACGCGGTGGTCAAGGAGAGCCTGCGGGTGCGCCCGGTGGTGCCCGACCTGGCGCGCAGGATCACCAGCCAGGTCGAGGTCGCCGGCTACCTGCTACCCACCGGGACGATGGTCCAGCCCTGCATCGGCCTGCTCCATCTCGACGAGCGGCACTTCGCCGACGCGGAGGAGTTCCGGCCGGAGCGGTTCACCCACGGCCGCCCGGCGCCCTACACCTGGCTGCCGTTCGGCGGCGGCGCACGGCGCTGCCTCGGCGCGACGTTCGCCTCGGTGGAGATGCGAGTCGTGCTGGCCGAGGTGCTTCGCCGCGTCGAGCTCGAGCCCACCACCGACCGGGCGGAGCGAGCCCACGTCCGGCATGTGACGCTCGTGCCGCACCGGGGCGCGCGGGCAGTGGTGCGCAGCCGCCGCCTACCGAGCGCGAAGGCCCCGGCGGGAGGGTGTATCACATAGCCGACCGCGGTGGTGGCGACACTGCCGGCGATGCTTGCTGATGGCGACGAGGATGAACGGGGTGGGAGACGTGGATCAGGCGCCACGGGACACGGCGCCGGTCTGGCTTGCCGGTACGCCGCTGGATGTCCGGGTGTCCGAGCTGACCCGGGAGGGGATGTCGGAGGTCGACGCGCTGCTGTACCTGCTGGAATGGGCGATTCGCCGGCGTCCACTCGACGAGGTCGAGATCATGCGCAGTGCCGTGGCACCGCATGAGCAGGACATGTCGCAGGTGGTGATCGTCGACCTGCGGTGGCTGCTGGGGTTCGCTGCGCTGCAGGTGGGGCGCTATGCCTACTCGCTGGCGTTGCTGGCGCCGCTGAGCAACGCCGGCCAGGCGCTGGACCGCCCGTTGGGCCCGCACGAACGTGGCCCGCAGATACTGGCGTCGCTGCTGGTCGCCCAGGTCTTCCGGGAGCTCGGGGCGGAGGAGGATGCACGCGAGCAGGCCCGCAAGTCGCTGGACTGGCTCGGTGATCTCGGCGCCACCGACTACGTATCCTGTGCGGCCGGCGCCGGGCAGATGTGGAAGGGCGCTCACCTGATCGGCTTCGAGCTCGAGGTCGGTCTGGCCAAGGACGCCCTCGATGGTCGCGATCTGAAACGCGCTCGCGGTCACGCGGTGGCCGCCCGCCGGTGGCTGCCGCGCCGCGTATTCGACGTCGACCGCGTGGGCGGCGCTGTGCCGTGGCGGTATCGCATCCAGTTGTTGCTGCTGTGGTCCAAGCTCTCGCTGGCTCGCGGCCGGAGCACGTCGGCGCTGCGCAACGCGGAGTTCGCCCTCGATCTCGCCAAACGCCACCAGGCGCTGCCGGACCTGGCTCGGTGCTACTACCAGCACGGTCTGGCGTTGCTCGGCGCACCGTTCGACCCGGTACGGTACCTGCTAGAGCCGGAAAGCAGAGCGCCGCTGCCCGGGCCGGCGCGGTTCGACTACTCCTTCGGGCTGGCGGCGGCGACGGCGGAAACCGCCGGGATGGCCGAGCTGGCGTCCGCCGTGCATCTGACGCTGGGAGCGCTGTTCGCACCGCACGACCCGACACGGACGCGGCTGCACATCGACCGGGCAATGCAACTGGCGGATCGCGTCACCTGGGAGCTGTCGCCTGAGCTCCTACTGTGGTGGGAGCTGAGCCGGATGGCGAAGCTGCGGCTGGCCCACGTCGCCGTCCACCACGAGAGGGCCGATCATCCGCTGTGGGTCCGCGCCACCACCACCGACTCCGAGCCCTCGGCACCCCACCGGGACGACAACGAGGAGGCCCAGCTCATGCAGGGACTCGATGACATCCCCCAGCCACCGGACCTCGAAGGCGAGCTGCGCGCCGCGCTTCGCCACGCCGGGTACGCGCTCGCCGACGAAACCGGCGCCGGTGCGGTCATCGCTCCCGCCGACGATCAGGTCGGCCTTGTCGTGGGCTGGCAACCGTCGCCCGCCCTGGACCAGATCCCGGCGACGTTGTCCTCCGGCCTGGTCATGAAGGAGCTTCCCCAGATCCTGGAGGCGCTGGGATTCCTGGCCCGACCCTACGAGCTCGACCCGGAGCGGCTGATCGTCAAGGGCACCTACACGCCGATGCTTGCCGCCGACGAGGAAGACGACGGTGACCGTACGACACGCTGGTACGACAGCGAGACCGAGGCCCGGCATGCTCAGCTCCGCTGGGTTGCCAACACCAGGATCTACGACGTCCCCGAGATGCGGAACGGGCTGGCGGGCCATCCACTCCGAGACCTTGTCGTGCGGATCCTCATCGCGCTCGACACCGTAGGACTCCCGCTCCTGGTGGACCAGCCCAACGACGGCTTCGGCAGTGGCATCGACATCGCCGTCTTCCCCCACGCCACGCGTGGCAGCCACGTGACGGTGTCCTGGGAACCCCAGTCGGGTCGCATCAGTACGTACCAGCGCGAGGTGTGCCGAACGGCCACACGCACCCTGATCGAACGCGTTCTCAACGCCGCCGGCATCATCACCAGTGGCCACGTCACCGACAGTTCGGTCTACGTCTTCGCGCAACCCCAGGAGCTGACCATGGAACCAACGGGAAGCCACGGGCCCTGATCCCGCCGGTGCGCGGCGAGCGGGCGACACGACCCAGCCGCCCCGGCCGCGTGGAGGACGGTCGCTAGGATCGGCGGCGTGGAATGGGTCCTGTACCGCGCTGCTCGCCGGCGAGCGCTGATCGCCTCGTGAGTACCACTCCGTCCAGCGGGGACGAGGTGCTGCGCGCCGCCGCCGAGCGCGCGCAGAGCACCCGTGAGATCAACATCCCGGAGTTCGCCGACCTGCCGGTGCCGCCCGACACCGCCAACCTGCGTGAGGGTCCCGAGCTGCACCACGACTGCCTGGCGCTGCTGCCGCTGGTCGGTGTGTGGCGCGGCGAGGGCGAGATCGTCTACCCGACCATCGACGGGCCGTACCGGTTCGGCCAGCAGCTGGTCATTGCCCACGACGGGCGGCCGTTCCTGCGCTACGACGCACGCGCGTGGTTGCTCGACGCCGATGGTGCGGTGATCCGGCCTGCTGCCCGGGAGGCGGGATTCTGGCGCCCCCAGCCGGACGACACGATCGAGCTGCTCGCTGTCCACGCCACCGGGATCGTGGAGATCTACTACGGCCGGGCGCGCTCGCAGACGTCCTGGGAACTCGCCACCGATGCCGTGGCACGCACCGAGTCGGCCAAGGAGGTCAACGCCGCGCAGCGGCTCTACGGCATCGTCGAGGGTGACCTCGCCTACGTCGAGGAGCGCGCCATGGTCGGCCAGCCCATGCAGCCGCACGTCTCGGCGAAGCTGCAGCGCGTCGCCGGGTGACCGCCGCCGGACGGCAACGACCCCGGGCCGATCCTGGCACCACTGGTGCTCAGGGGTGGGGTGGACTGTGCCCCACCGGCCCGGGGTCGCGGTGACTGCCTTGGATTCGCCGGCCGCCTCTCGCACATCGGAGGTGGCCCTTCCACGGCCGTCGGCGGCTCTAGCGGACAGCCACCTCACGAGTCCTATAGCCGTTCAACGCTGGACCACCTCCTTCCTCGTGTACCCCGCACGCTAATCGCGCCGCCGCGGGCCAGGCAACATCGATACCGTCACACGGTGATCCGGTTGCCGACTGCGGGTCCGGACGCGCTGCTCGTCGAGTTCAGGTCGCTCGACGAGGTGTACGGAGTGCCGCCGTCCGGCGCGCTCGACCCGGTGCATCCGACATCCGTCACCGATGGGTAGCTCGCTACCCAGCTACGCCGAGGACGCGAGGCCCCCGTTGCTCCCGCCGCCGCCTTCGACACGCCGACGACGCGACCCGCTGGAACCAGCGGGCCACGTGCTGCTACGATAGATCATCCGGTTCTACTCCTATGCCTGGGAGAGGGATTGGATACGGCTGGGGTCGATGTGCCAGCACCGGCCCCAGCTTCTTACCTGATGGGCTTGTTACCCGACGGCAGCATCCGCTGTCCGGGTGAACGCTTCGTGACGAGTTATCTCCTTGTGATCAGCTCGCCTCCTTCGCTGCGGAGGCCGTGGAATCGGCGGGCGACATTTCGCTGATCAGTGTGTCGAGCAGGACATTGCTCTCGTCCGGCGGCAACGCCAGCTCCTCCAACTTGAGGAACCTGTCGGTGTACCGTGCGATCAGTAGCGTGTCATCACGGATCGTGATCTCGTCGATGCTCTCCAGGTGCACCAGGTCGTCCAGTGTCGGATCGGCGAACTCGAGCAGGACGAAGTTCCCGGCCATGCCGGGGTGGGCGCCGCTCGTGAACGGCAGGACCTGGAGGCTGATGTGCGGCTCTGCCGCGAACTCCTTGAGGCGTTCCAGTTGACGGGTCATCACGTGACCGCGGCCGACATCTCGCCGGAGGGCCGCCTCGTCTACGACGAAGAGCATGTCCGGGGGATCCTCCCGGTCGTGCAGCTCCTGGCGGTGCTGCCGGACGGTCCAGACCCGGTCCACAGCGTCCGCGCCGAACCCGAAAGTGTGCTCGAGGATCGCTCGGCCATACTCTTCGGTCTGGAGCAACCCGGGGATCAAGACTGGATCGTACTGGCGGATGACGGACGCCGAGGCCTCGTACGCCAGGTAGTCCTTGAAGCCTTGCTTCAGCAGATCAGCGTACGGGTCGTAGAACGACCCACCCCGGGCCGCCCGTGCGAGCTCGAGCAGGCCATTGACCCGCCCCTTGTCCTTCACCCCGTAGTGGCTCAGGAGTGCCTTCAGATCGTTGGTCGATACGCCCACGTCCCCCTTCTCGATGCGGATGAGCTTGGATGGCGACCAGTCCATCGCACGGGCTACTTCCGCCTGCTTCAGTCCGGCCGCGTCGCGAGCCCTCCTGAGCTCCATACGGAGCCGACGACGCTGCACGGTCGGATCTTGAACTGCCGCCATCTCACCTTCCTCTCTCTGTCGACAGCTGGCGTAGAGGTAGCTGTCCTTGAGCTTGCTATCGGTTCATCCCATAGCTTCTTGCCAGATGGCACAACGCTAGCACACAGGAGACACCTTGCATAGCGCAGGTGTCATGACGCGTCCTGGCGCTGGTAGTACGAGGTGCCTAACTGGCCCATCAGCGGAGCAAGGCGGCAGCCTGGTTGCTGTCCTGGTGCCACATGGCACTATGACGGTGGCCTCTCAGCGGGGCGTCGGAACGTGCTCGCGCAGTACTGTGACCACCATCCCGCCACCTCCGAGCCTCGACCCTCTGATATGAGCGGACGTAGGGCGGAGGCGATGACGGTCGCGAAGATGTCCTGAATCAATTCAGATCACCTATAATGACATTACGTCACATTCTGGTGTCTCAGCCCGGCTCTGGCCGCGGATCCAGTTGGCTGACGTGCACTTCTCCTGCCGGGTGCGGCCATGCAACCCGTCTCTGCCGAGCGATCAGGGCGGAGTCCGGGCGACGTCGCCACTGGCGGCGAGAGACGTGCTGTCCTGCAGGAGAGGAGTACGGCATGGTCGAGATGCCCCCGCCGCCCCCCACCGCTGCGTCCTGGCAGCAGAGCAGCGCGAGTGGGACAGGTAATTGTGTCCAGGTCGCCCGCACCCTTGAGCACGTCTGGGTCCGGGACTCCAAGAACCCGTTCGGACCGGGCCTCGGGCTCACCCGTGAACAGTGGGCAGCGTTCCTCGCCGGGCTGAAGCGCGGCGAGTTCGACTGCACAGGCACGCCGGCGTGACGACGGGATCCGACCGCCCGTGATCCGGTAACGCGCCGTCAACCACGCATCAGACGCGCGGCGGCCGGTACAGCTGGGACACTGGCGGGCCCCAGTCCTTCTCGTATCCCCGCGGCGGCGGCTCGGGCGGCACACCGTCGTCCTCGGCGTCGCCCGCCCTCCCTTGCAGGGCTGCGATCACCGTGGTGGGATCGCCGCCCATGCTGACAGTGTCCCGCGCATACGACAGTATGGCCTGGTGCCGCTCCTGCGCCGAGCGGACCTGCATCCGCGACTGCAGCGCAGCGGACGCCAGCACGGCGCCGAGGGTCCCCGCCCCCAGCCAGGGATGGCCCATGGCGACCATCAGCGTCGGCGGCAGCATCTCCAATCCGGTGGAGATTTTCGACCACGTGAAGCGGGTGAGTCGAGCCATGCGAGCTACCTCCTCGCTGACACCTCGTACGCGTTGATGCGTATACGTAGGCATTGGTCTCAGTATCATAGGGAGAAGACCCGTGCTCAGGCAAGCCTTGACTACGCGTATACACTTACGCAACAGGGAGCAAGCCTGCTGAGGAGCGACGTGTGACGATGACCCAGCTGACGCGCCGCGAGAACGAGGTACTTCAGCTCGCGATCGGCGGGCTGACCAACGACGAGATCGCCGCTCGCCTCGCCATCTCGCGCCGGACGGTGGAAGCCCACATGCGCACGCTGTTCCGCAAGACCGGGGTGAGCAGAAGGGCCCAGCTGGCGGCACTGTCCCAGCGCAGCGACACGCTCGTTACCGAGCCGTCCTGGCCAGCGCCGGCGGCCGCCGGCAACGGCCCGACCGTCCAGCTTCAGCAGCGGCACCTCGACCTGGCGGACTGCGAGCGGCGTCTGCAACTCTACGCCGCCGCCGTGCGCCAGCTGGTCGACCGGCAGTTCCCGCTGTTCGAGGAACGCGTGGAGATCACTATCGCGGTCGGGGAGCAGGACGGGCAGGACACTGTGGTCGAGCGGCGCTGGACCAGGCCGAAGCCCTACCTCGTCTACCGGATACTGCGCCCGATCGTGGCCTGGACCGACGAGCCGCCGTCGGACCCCGACGACCTCGCGCTCGCCTGCGACGTTCACGGTCAGGACATTCAGGTCGACGGCCAGCCGATGCGGGATGTGGACGGCCGGCCGCTGGTGATGATCCTGTTCCAGCCGGGACTGCAGGCGGACACCGAGTGGGTGCTGCGCTACCGCTCGCCCGCGCTGTGGAATCCGCTCCGCAGCTCCGGGCAGGACACCCTGACCTGGGCTACCGCCACCCTCGACCAGCGGCACCAGCCGACGATCAACGAACTAACCCTGAAGGTCGTCTTCCCGGCCACATGGACGCGCGAACAGCTGACCGAGCACAGCAACCTCGGTGTGATCGCCACCGAGCGCCTGCCGACCGGCCAGACCCAGGTGACCTGGCGCCACGGGACTCCGGTCGCAGCGGCGTACCACTGGGTACTGCAAGGGTCGCCCGGCGACTGAGCACCCCGGCGACTGAGCACGGAGTACCACGTCATGCTCGTGACACCGACCGTAGCGGCAGCAGAGCGTGCAGCTCCGGGGTGAGGCCGGGGTCGCTCAGCGGCTTGCCGTCCAGGGTGTGCACCCGGGCCAGCAGCCGGATGCTGGAGACCAGCCACACCCCGTCGGCGGCGTGCAGCTCGTCGACGTCGACCGGCTCGACGACGGTGGCCCATCCGGCCTCGGCGGCGCCGCGGAACAGCGCGCCCTGGGTGGTGCCCGGCAGGATCCCGGTGTCCGGCGGCGGGGTGCGCAGCGTGCGCCCGTCCGCCACGACGACGGTGGCCGTCGGACCCTCCAGCACGCCACCGCCGGTGGTGGTGAAGATGACGTCGTCAGCGCCCAACGTCGCGGCGTGGCGCTGCGCGGCCATGTTCACCGCGTAGGAGAGCGTCTTCGCGCCGAGCAGCAGCCACGGCGCGTGGGCGGCGAGGTCGGGGGCGAACCCGCGGGTCAGCGTCACCGCGGCGATCCCGTCGCGGCGCTGCGCGTGCGACAGAGCCGGCACCGGTGCGCCGGTCGCGAACCCGGTGACACCGCCGCTGCTCTCTCGTCCGCGGGTGAGCACGAGCTTGAGCACCATCTCCCGGCCGCCGCGCCAGGCGTCGATGACGGCATGCGCGCACCCGCGCCAGGCATCGAGGTCGGGGGAAGGCAGGTCGAGCATCGCCGCCGAGCGGGCCAGCCGGGCGAGGTGCGGCTCCAGCTCCAGCGGCCGCCCCTCGACCACCAGGATCGTCTCGAAGACGCCGTCGCCGCGCAGCACACCGAGGTCGTCGGCACGCAGCAGCGGCGCGTCCGGGTCGGCGAGCGTGCCATCCAGTAGGGCGAGAACGCGCTCGGTCACGAGCCCCGACCCTACGCGTGGGCATATCATCGACTTCGTGGAGGAGACCTTGCGCAGCACGCTGCACGATCGCGGGATGCGGATGACGCCGCAGCGCCAGCTGGTGCTCGACGCGGTGCGTGAGCTGGACCACGCCACCCCGGAGCAGATCTGCGCCCATGTGCAGCGGGCCGCCCCCGCCGTGAACATCACGACCATCTACCGCACGCTGGACCTGCTCGAGGGCCTCGAGCTGGTCCGGCACACCCACCTCGGGCACGGCGCGCCGAGCTACTCGACCCGGCCGCACGAGCACGTGCACCTGGTGTGCCACAGCTGCGGCGCGGTCGTCGAGGTCTCCCCCGGGGAGCTCGACGGGCTGGCCGCCACGCTGCTCGAGCGCCGCGGTTTCGAACTCGACCCGGCGCATCTGGCGCTGTCCGGGCGCTGCGCCCGGTGCTCCCGCGAGGAGACTGTCACACCGGAGGAGGGGCCGTGACCTCACCCCTGCTCGAGCTTCCCGGCGCGGTGCCGCCGCCCGATGGGTCGGTGGATACCGGCGTGGCATGGCACCACGGTGACCCGCTGCGCGAGCAGCGCGCCGCGGAACGCGACGTCGTGGTGGTCGACCGCTCCCACCGCGAGGTACTCGCGGTGCCCGGCGCCGATCGGCTGTCCTGGCTGCACACCATCACCTCGCAGCACCTCACCGGGCTCGGCGAGGGCGAGCACACCGAGGCGCTGGTGCTCGACATCCAGGGCCGGGTGGAGCACCACGCCGTGGTGTCCCATGTGGACTCCACGGTCTGGCTGGACACCGAGGCCGGCCGGGCGGCAGGCCTCCTGGGCTACCTGCAGCAGATGGTGTTCTGGTCGAAGGTGGAGCCCCGCGACGCCACCGGCGAGCTCGCCGTGCTCTCGCTGCTCGGCCCTTCGGCCGGGCAGCTGCTGGCCCCCGTCGAGGGGCTGGGCATCGTGCGACCCGTCGCGGCCGGGGCGGACCTGCTGGTGCCACGCGCGTCCCTGGTCGAAGTCTGGCAGCGGCTGGTCTCTGCGGGCGCGACCCCGGCGGGGACCTGGTGCTACGAGGCGTTGCGCGCCGTCGCGCTGCGACCCCGGATCGGCGTGGACACCGACGACCGGACCATCCCGCACGAGGTCGGCTGGATCGGCCCCGCGGTGCACCTGGAGAAGGGCTGCTACCGCGGCCAGGAGACCGTCGCACGGGTGGCGAACCTGGGTCGGCCGCCGCGGCGGATGGTGCTGCTGCACCTGGAGTCCCCCGAGACGCTGCCCGCGACAGGTGACGCCGTGCACGCCGGGGAGCGGGCCGTCGGCCGGGTGGGCACGGTCGTGACCCACCACGAGCTCGGCGCGATCGCGCTGGCGCTGCTCAAGCGCTCGGTGGACCCGGCGACACCGCTGCTCGCGGGCGACGCGGTCGCGTCGGTGGACCCCGATTCGGTACCGCCGGACACCGGCGAACCACCCGGCCGGGCAGCGCTGCGCCGGTTGAGAGCGTGACGGGCCGTTCGGCTCGTGAGCGGCCTGGTCGGGCTCGACGCCGTCGCCGCGGCGGCGCGGCTGCTCGACGGCGCTACGGTGCGCACCCCGGTGCTCGATGCGGCGCATTGGGCGGGTGGCCCGCTCGGGCTCAAGCTGGAGAACCTGCAGCCCACCGGCGCCTTCAAGGTCCGCGGCGCCACGGTGGCGGTGACCCGGCTCGACGCCGCGGCTCGCGCCCGCGGCGTCGTCACGCACTCCTCGGGCAACCACGCGCAGGCGCTGGCGTGGGCGGCGCGGGCTGCCTG
>JBOHGT010000424.1:0-17888 GCA_050700385.1 Pseudonocardiaceae bacterium
TTGATCGTGCACGGGGCGGACCGAGAGCAGGCGCTGCAGCGGGCCCGAGCAGCCGTCACCGGGTTCACCGTGACCGGCCCCAAGAGCAATCTTGCCTTCCACGCCGAACTGCTGGAGCATCCCGAGTTCGTCTCCGGCCGCTACGACACCGGCCTGGTCGCCCGGATGCGCCCCTGAACGGCAATAGGGGCGGGTTCCGAAAGGCTCGTTGTCCATCCGCTGGCTCTGGGCGCGCCGAGCTCAACAGGGGAGCTGCCTGGCCGAACGAGTCACGCTCTATGTGCCCATAAGTCATGGGCGGTCCCGCACGGGGGGAGGCGAACTACCGGCCGGGGCGTTGAGCGGAGAGGTCCGGCCCATGAGCGCAACCACTAACCCACCCCCTGCATTGCCCGGCTGGCAGGCCGACCGGCTGGCCGTGCTGCTCGACGCGCTGGACGGCGTGGTGATCTCCGACACCGAGCGACGCACCCTGACGTGGTTGTCCGGGTGGGAGAAGCACACCGTAATTCCGAAACCGCGCGGTTCGGAATTGGGCGCTAGCCTGAGTTTCCCGGGTAGTTCGATCTTGAAGCGATCATGCGGGTCGCGGACAGGGTCTGAGCTGTGAGTTTCCGGCGTGTCGGTTTGTGTTTGATCACAACATCGCCTATGACCTAAAGTTGTGGCGAGCTTGTACAAGAAGATCATCGGTGGGAGGCCGTACTGGTACCTACGCGAGATGGCTTGGGTCGAGGGCAAGCCGAAGCTGGCTTCGGAGCGCTATCTGGGCAGCGCGGCGGAGATCGAGGCGCTGCTGGACGCGCGCGAGCAGGCGGTCCTGCCGCAGCGGACTCGTCATCTGGGCTTCGGTGATGTCGCCGCGGTCTGGGGCATGCTGACCCGGTTGGACGTGCCCGGTGTCATCGACTCGGTGATCGGGCCGCGGCGTTCGGACGCGGGTGCGAGTACCGGCACCTATCTGGCGTTGGCGGCGCTGAACAGGATCGTGGCCCCGTGCTCAAAGCTGGCGTTCGCGGACTGGTGGCGGAGCACCGCCGCCGACCGGTTCACCGGGATCCCGGCCAAGGTGCTGGATCACCGGAAGTTCTGGGAGGCGATGCACACGCTTACCCTGGAGCAGTTGGCTCAGATCGAGCACCGCGTGGCCGTGCGCATCGTGGAGGAGTTCGGTGTGGATATCGGCTCGCTGGCGTTGGATATGACCAACTTCGCGACCTTCCTCGACACCGGCAACGCCAAAGCGCCGATTGCGCAGCGGGGCAAGGCCAAACAGAAACGCGCCGATCTTCGCTTGGTCGGATTGGGTGTGGTCGTGTCCCGCGACGGCGGTATCCCGTTGGTGTCGCTGGCCTATCCGGGTAACAAGCCGGATGTCACCCAGTTCGCCACCGTGATCGACCTGCTGGCAGCCAGACACGCCGCTCTGGCCGGGCATGCCGGTGCGCACGCGCCCGTGGAGATGACCGTAGTGTTCGACGCCGGCCAGAACTCGGCCGCCAACTTCGCCCATCTGGCCGACATTGGTCTGCACTATGTCGGCTCGGTCCCGCCCTCGGACGTGCCTGATCTGCTGACCCTGCCCGCGACACGACGCCGGATCGTTGATGTCGACCGCTTCGGGCAGTTGACCGCGCTGCACACTCGCCGCGAGATCTACGGGACCGTCCGTCGTGTCGTGCTGACCCACTCACCGACCTTGCACGCCAAGCAATCCCGTGGTTTCGACCAGACGCTGACCAAGGCCGGCACACGCCTGTCGGAGCTGGCCGACACCCTGGCCCGGGGCAAGACTCGACGGTCCCGTGCGGCGGTGGAGGCTGAGATCACCAAGATCTGCCGGGATAGTTGGGTCACCCGCGTGCTGACCTGGCGGCTGGAGGGTGATACCCCCGCCGAGCACCGGTTGTCCTGGAGTGTGCAGCGCTCCGCCCGCGCCGCGCTGGAACGGGAGGTGTTCGGCAAACGGGTCCTGATCACCGACCGCGAGGACTGGCCGGTGGCCGAGGTCGTGGCCGGCTATCGCTCCCAGTCCGAGGCCGAGTTCGGTTTCCGCCAAATGAAAGACCCCCACGTCGTGTCGTTCAGCCCGATGCACCACTGGACCGACCACACCATCCGAGTACACGTTTTCACTTGCGTGCTGGCCCTGCAGATCGCGCACCTGATGCGCCGCATGGCCGCTCAAGCCCGCGTGCTCCTCAGCGTCCGCGAGTTGTTGAACACGTTAGGCGGGATCGAGGAAAGCGTGCTGATCTACCCCTCTACCGGTGGTCGGCCCAAAGCCCGACGGATACTCACCGAGACCACTCCCGAACAGGACCGACTCGTCACGATCTTCGGACTCGACCGCTGGGCGCCAAGAACTTAGGTCATAGGCAACCAGAAGATCCACATACGACATGACCTGCACCGACACCCACATAGATCAACTTATCCGGGAAACTCAGGCTAGCGCCCGGAAGTGCGTCGCCGACCGACGCACTTCAGCACCGAGGTGCCGCCCGGTTGCTCGATCAGGTGAGCACGTAGCCTGCGGGCGCACCCCACACCGAGTGCAACGCCCCGGGGCGACGGCCCCGGGGTTCGGTGAGGGAACCCGACTCGGTGTATGGGTGGTGCTCTGTGGACGACGCCGAAGAGGCGCGCACGATCGGATTCGCGCTGTGGCGGGTCCGTGACTCCCGGCGCAAGTCGCTGCGGGTGGTCGCCGAGCTGGCCGGGATGGGCAAGGACACCCTGAACCGGATCGAGACCGGGCAGCGCTCCCCCACCCTCGCCGAGATCGGGGCGCTGGCCGACGCGCTGGAGATCTCCTCGTCAGAGCTGACCAGGCTCCCCGTCCCCGCACCGGCCAACGGCGAGACCGATAGCACCATAGCGGCGGTTGATCTCGCGTTGATGGCGGTCAGCCACGATCTGCCTGACGGACAGGTGCTCCCCGTAGAGGTACTGCGGTCCAGGGTGACAGCGACGTCGACGCTCTGTGCCGTTGCGAGCGACAAGGCGAGGTCGGCGCGGCGCTGCCTGGCTTGATCCGAGACCTGCACACCAGCATCACCGCCGGGCGGGACGTGGCCGAACTGCTCGAGCTGGCGGCGTGGCTGCACACCCAGGCCACCGTGCCGTGGCTGAGCCTCGCGGGTGCCCCGCTGGACCTGCGCTCGCAGGCGGTGATGCTCGCCCGGGGTGCCGCCGGGGAGCATGGCAATGCGGCCCCCATGGGGCTCGTCGCCGCTGCTGGCGCAAGGGTGGCGCTCGCCAACGGGGCGTTTGCCCTCGCACAGGCCGGGCTGGACGCGGTGACCATTCCGACGAACACCCCGGAGGCGATACAGCTCGCAGGGTTCCTCGCGTTGCGCCGGTCGGTGGTCGCCGCGGCAGACAGCCGGCCGGGCGATGTGGATGCTCCGCTAGAGTACGCGACCGAGCTCGCGGCGCGCACCGGGGAGGGCAACGCCTACGGGCTGGCGTTCGGCCCGACGAGCGTCGGGCTGTGGCGTATGCACGGGGCTCGGGAGGCAGGGGATCACGAGCTGCTCGTGAGCATCGCTGAGGATTTGTCCCTGGTGCACGCCGACAGGTCGCGTCAGGCCTACTACTGGGTGGACTACGGCCAGGGGTTGGCCCAGCTGCGGGGACGGCAGGATGACGCGGTGAGGGCGCTGCGCCGCGCTGAGCTGATCTCTCCGCACCGCATCCGGCGGGGACCGGTAACCCGTGAGGTTCTCGCCGAGCTTCTGCTCACGCGGTCGAAGCAGGACGCGATCGGCCGGGAGCTGCGGGGGATGGCGCACCGGGCGGGTCTGAACGTGTAGCCGATCCGGGGGACGTTTCACGACCGCCCTCGCCGTTGTGGTGATGCTCGCCTTCCGACACTCCGCGCTCCGCGATGCTCGCCGCTGCCCTCACCGTGGCGCAGGCGCCGTGAGCGCCCCGGCCGTGCCCCGCACGATGCCGGTCACCAGCGCGACCGGCCGCCGGTTGAGGCTCCTACCCGGTTCCCGGCGGCCGGGCGGCCCGGGGTCGCCGTAGTAACGGCCGAGAAACCAACGGATATGACCTCGGCACGTTGGTTGGCCGCGCTGTTGGTCGGCGGATCAGCGCTGGCGGCGACGGGCGGGATCGGTCGCGGCGGCGTGCCGGGCGAGGGCTTCGGGGCCGGGGCGGGCGTAGCGCTCGAGGGAGCGCATGGAGGCGTGGCGGGAGCGGGCCAGCAGCATCGGGGTGTTGGTGCCGGCTTCGGCGTCGTGGGTCAGCGCGGAGTGGCGCAGCTGGTGCAGCGTCCAGCCGTGTGCCTGGGTGAGGGGTCAGGTGACGTGTTCGAACAGCTCGGCCGCGCGGCGATAGGAGAGCCGCGCTCGTCCGGTGATCGGGCACAAGTCGAGGCCGGGCACGGCGCGGGTGGGTGTTCGGTCGGCGAGGAACACCGGCCCTCGAGAACGTCCGGCGAGCAGTCGGGGCAGCAGCAGGGCGGCCCCGGTCTGGTAGTACACCCACTCGGTGTCGCCGCCCTTGGAGACGACGCGGGCGCGTTTGTTGACCGGGTCGAGGTCGGCGACGTCCAGGGTGAGGATTTCGGTGGCGCGGGCGGCGGTCTCGTAGAGCAGCCGCCACAGGGTCTTCTCCCGCACCGTGACGTCGAGGCGCCAGAGGGCGGCGACCTGGTCGGGGGTCAGCGCTCGGCTGTCGTCGCGGCTGATTTTGGGTCGGGCCCAGCCGCGGGTGGGATCGCCGACCAGCCAGGCGACGGTGCGCCACCAGTCGAGGGCGGAGCGCAGCGCGGCGAGGTGTCGGGCGCGGGTGGCCGGGGCGAGCGCGCCGTAGGCGGCGGTGAACGCCGTCTCCAGCGACGCGGCCCCGGTCGCGGTGTCCAGCGCCGCCACCGACTGCTCGACGGGCTCATCGGCCAGCCCGGCCACCAGTCCGGTCAGGGTCTGGCGGTACTTGACCACCGTGCCGGGCGACCAGGCACCGGCGCGGCTGTGCGCGGCGAGGAAGGCCTCACACACGTGGCCGAAGGTCGGCGCCGGCTCTCGAGCGGAGCTGTCCAGCACGGTGGCCACCCGGCCTCCCCCAGCGTTGTCGCAGGAAATGCGACCAGTGGAGGGTGACACGGCGAACGGCTGCACTGGTCGGCGAGGCGTCGGGCGGTCGTTGTCGCAGGGAATGCGGTATTTCCTGCGGCAACTCGCGAGTTCGGGTCTGGCCGGTCAGGGCTGACGTTAAAAGTGGTCCCGGTCGGTGACGGGACGGAAGATCGTGGCGAGGTGCGCGTCGAACGTGGCGAGCGCCCGGTCCGCCGCGTAGTGCTGGCCCAAGACGTGCAGGCTCAGGCCTTCGACCAGGGCCAACATGGTCCTGGCTTCGTGGTGGGGGTCGAGCTCGGAGGGCGCGTCGCCGGTGTGCTGGGCGGCGCGGATCCGGTCGGCGAGGAAGGCCTGCATCCGCTCGGTGTCCTCCCGGACGCCGTCGGCGATGCCCGGCTTGACCGCGGCGTAGGCGTGGAAGGCGAGGCCGACGTGGCCCTCGAGCCGGCGGGCCTCGTCGAGCGGCAACATCTCGATCAGGAGGTCGCGGACGACGGTCTCGGGCGACGGTGCGTCGTGGCGCTCGGCGGCGCCGGCGGCGAGCCGGTCCTCGACGTTCTCTCTGACCACTCCCAGGGCGAAGGTCATCATCTCGTCCTTGCTGCGGAAGTAGTGCTGCACCATGCCGGCCGAAACACCGGCCTCGTTCGCGACGTGGCGCAGGCTCACCGCCTGCAGACCCTGGGTGGCCGCGACCCGCATCAGGGCATCGGCGATCAAGGTCCGCCGCGCGCGATGGTCGACCTTCTTCGGCACCACCCCACCCTTTCACAGTGCAGCCGTATTGACACCCGGGTCGATCCTCGTTTACGTTGCAACTGCATCGTAAACGAGAGGTTCGCGCTCATGACCCGCAGTAGCACCGCAACCACGTCACCGGCTCGCCGAGCGCGCGGCGGCGTCGAGCGCGACATCGTCGTCCCCGCGGCCGACGGCACCCGCCTGCTCGTGGACCACCACCGGCCGAGGCCGGCCTCTGGCGTGCCTGCCGACGCCGTCGGGGGTACCGTCGTCTGGATCCGCACCGCCTACGGCCGCAAGGGCATGGCCTCGTTCGTCAAGCGGTTCACCAAGCGCGGAGCGCACGTGCTCGTCGAGGCCCTGCGCGGCACCGACGGGTCCGGCGGCACGTTCGACGGAATCAGCATCCACCCCGCCGACGGTGCCGACGTCGCGGCCTGGCTGCGCCGCCAGGAGTGGTTCCCCGGGACGATCGTCACCTGGGGCGTCAGCTTCCTCGGCACCGCTCAGTGGGCCCTGGCCAGCACCGAGGTGCCGGAATGGCGGCTGGCGATCGTGCACGACGCGCAAGCCGAGGCCCGGGCCACGGCGTTCCCCGGCGGGGTGTTCGCGAGCGTGATGCTCGGGCTCGTCCATGTCATGGACAGGCTCGCGAAGCACCCGAACGGATCGATGGCGCGCAACCTGCTCGCCTCGATCCGTGCCGCGCGCCGGGCCAACAAGGTCCTGTCCACCCTGCCGCTGGGCACCGCCGACGAGCGCCTGGTCGGTCACCGCGCCGAGTTCTTCCAGCAGTGGCTGGCCCACGAGCACGACGACGACTACTGGGAACGCCTGAACCTCAGGGGCAACGCAGTCCGCATGCCCGACCAGGTCCATCTCACGACCGGCTGGTACGACACCGGCCTCCCCAGCACCCTCGTCGATTACCGGGCCCTACGCGAGGCCGGCAAGACCGCCCGGCTCGTGGTGGGGCCCTGGTGCCACGCCGGTGCCTTCTTCGACAAAGCCCACACCCGCGAGACCGACACCTGTGTCGAGAAGATCGCGCGGAGCGAGGCCGCGCTCGCTCGGTCGTCGGTGCGCGTCCACGTCGGAGGCGTGAACGAGTGGCGGAACCTGCCCGACTGGCCACCACCGGACTCCGAACCCATCGTGTGGCACCTGCAGCCCGGCGGTGGGCTGGCCACCACCCCGGCACCGGCGTCGGCACCAGACCGTTATCGCTACGACCCGGCCGACCCGACCCCGTCCGTTGGCGGCGCGAAGGAAAACTGGGACGGCAACGCCGGGGCCAAGGACAACCGCAAACTCGAGCAGCGCGACGACGTGCTGACCTACACCACCGAGCCTCTCGCAGAGGACCTCGAGGTCATCGGCCCGGTCAGCACCGAGATCGTCCTGCGCTCCAGCCTCACCCACACCGACCTGTTCGCCCGGCTCTGCGACGTCGACCCCAAGGGCCGCTCGATCAACCTGTGCGACGGCATCCGCCGCCTGCACCCCGACGACGAACCCGCCCCGGCCGCCGACGGCACCCGCCGGGTCCCGGTCGACCTCGTCGGGACCGCGCACCGCTTCAAAGCTGGACACCGCATCCGCCTACAGGTCAGCAGCGGCGCCCACCCCCTTCTCGTGCTCAACCCCGGCACCGGCGCTCCGCTGGCCACCGCCACCGAACTCCGCGTGGCCGATCAAGAGGTCTTTCACGACCCCGACCACATCTCCACGCTCACCCTGCCGGTGTCCGCGACGACCTCGACCAGCACCGACCGCTGACCAGGAGAAACCATGTCCGTCGCAGTCGCGGTCCTCGCTCAAGGCGCACCGGCCAGCGGCATCACTGGGGCCGACCTACGTCTCGCCGGCGCCTTCGGCGGCGGCGGTCTCGCCCTGGCCGGCGCCGCCCAGGGCGCCGCCCAGGTCGGTGCCGCAGTCGTCACCGGCATCGCGCGCCAGCCCGAAGCCCAAAGTCGGCTCTACAACACGATGTTTCTCATCGTCGGGTTCTGCGAGGCGACGCAGCTGACCCTGCCGCTCGGGCGGCCCAGCTCTCTGGAGCCGCCGCCGGCCTACAGCGAACTGCGCAGCCAGGTACCGGTCACCCGAGTGATCACTGTCGACGGTCAGCCGGCGTGGCTGGTCACGACCTACGACGACGTCGCAACCGTGCTCTCCGACCCCCGATTCGGGTCGCCCCGCCCGGTGCCGGGTTCCCCGGCAACGACACCCTTTTCCAGGACGGTCCCGCCCACGCCCGGTTGCGCAGCTTGGTCTCCACGGTCTTCACGGCGCGCCGCGTCGCCGCGCTGCGCCCGCGCGTCGAGCAGCTGGCCGCCGACCATGTCCAGGCCATCGTCGCCGGGGGCCGCCGGCCGACCTCGTCGACGCGCTCGCCCGGCAACTGCCGGGCCTGAAGCTCGACGACCCGGTAGAGAAGATTGAATGGACCCACAACCCCTTCGACGCCGGTCCCGCCGCGCTGGCTGTGACCTGGTGACATCCGAGCCGGAACCTTGCGGCCGGGGGCTTACATGGCCGTCGTGCGCAGCGGCCGGTAGACGGGGTCGGTCAGGTAGTGGGCGGCGTAGACCGTGCGGCGCAGGGCGCCGTACTCCTTGAGCGCGGCGGCTAGGGTGTTCTGCCGGCTCGACGCCGACAGTTTGCCCACCACCAGCGAGGCGGTGGCGTGGCCGAATTTCAGCGACGCGGCCAGGCGCAGCAGCTCGTTCCAGTGCTCGCCGATCAAGTCCAGGTCCAGGCGGCGGGTCAGCAGCGGTCCCGCGGTCGGCCACGCCCGCTCGGTCGTGGGTTTCGCTCCGCTGCGGTAGAGGGTGATCTTGCCGAGGTCGCGGTTGCGCGGGGAGAACTGGAGCCCGACCAGGTCGAACAGCGCGAAGTTGACCAGCGTCACGCCGTGGGTGTCGGTGGCGTGCTCGG
This sequence comes from Pseudonocardiaceae bacterium, assembly GCA_050700385.1. Lineage (GTDB taxonomy): Bacteria > Actinomycetota > Actinomycetes > Mycobacteriales > Pseudonocardiaceae > WHSY01. Next base: position 8,772 of record JBOHGT010000424.1, read on the forward strand.
CGATCGGCAGGTCGGTGGCGTTGCCGAGAATCTCGTCCAGCACGTAGTGGGCCTCGCGGTCGGTGGCCACGATGACCTTGGTGCCGTAGGTGGCGTGCTGATCGGAGACGTGGGTATACGAACTCAGGCCTTCCTCCGCGAAATAGCGCGACAGGGCGCGGGCGGTCAGGACTTGCCGTGAGTGGGGAAAGCGTTGCCCATCCGAGGAGGACAGGGTGCCGCCGCCGAACACCGAGGTCAGCGGTAGCTGCTGGTGATAGCCGATGACGGCCAGGTTGGCCGCGCGCAGGGTCTCCTCGCGGACGTACCACTCGGCGGTCCACGCGAGGGTGTCGTAGGAGATGCCGCAGGCCTGGGCCATGCGCACCAGGCCGAGGTTGGTGGCCCCGGCGATGATCACCGCCAGCAGGTTGCGTTTGAGTTGAGGGGTGCGGGGATGACGACCGCCGGCGTGGGTGAAGCAGTCCAGGAATCCGGTGCGCCGGTCCAGCTCGACCAGCAGCGACGCGATCGGCACCGGCGGCAGCAACTCGCCCAGCTCCGCGCGCAGCGCCTCAGTCTCGGCCGGCAGGTCCTCCGCGGACAGCGGGGCGATGACCAGCTCGCCGGCGTCGTCGAGGCGCACCGACCCGTCCCCGCCTGCCAGGGTCTGCTCCAGCCCGTCCATGGCGGTGCTCAATTCCTGGTCGGCGCGGGCCAGCGCCGCGGCCGCGTCGGCGGGTTTGTCGACCAGGGTGCAGGACTCGCCGCGCTGGGCTTCCCACGCCGAGTGCGTCAGCAGGTAGGTCGCCGGGTCGGCGTAGCGCCGCGAACCGGGCACGAACACGTCCCCGGAGCGCAGCCCGTCGCGCAACCCCAGCAGCACCGTGAGCTCCCAGTAGTGCCGATACCCGGTGACGTCGCCGGCCGCGGCCGCGGTGTCGAGGTAGCCGCGCCACCGGGTGGGCACCAAAGGCGGTCGGCGCGCCGTCGGGGATCTTGCGGGCGCCGGTGGCGTTGAGCCCGCGCAGAATCTCCACCGCCTCGAGCAGCGGGCCCGCCGTCGTCCCGCCGGCGAAGCCGATCGCCTCGAGGACCTGCGGGGTGAACTGGCGCAGATACCCGTAGGAGGACTCCAGCATCGCCAGATGCCCATGATCGCGGGGCAGCCGGGGTTGCGCGGTGGCCATGGCCGCCCGCAGCCGGTCCCATCCGATGCGCTCGCCGCGCAGCAACCCGCCGAGATCCTCGTCCGGGATGGCGGTGTCGGTGATGACCGCCAGCAGGTCGTCGAGCAGGGCCTGGCGGTCCTCCCCGCCGCGGGCCCGCTCGGCCAGCGCCTCGGTCATCCGTTGCCGTGCCCGCCCTTCCCGCCCGGAGACGACCTCTGGTCGAACAGCTGCACGACCTCGTCGAGTACGTCGACCGCCGACTGCGCCAGCAGCGTCAACAAGATCGGGTAGCGGCGGTGCGGGTCGCGGCGCTCCAGCGCCTGCGGGGTCAGCCGGCGCCCCACCGCGGCGGCCAGGAACTGGCGGCGTTCGGTCGGCAGCATCGACAGGTCCAGGGTGTGCGCGTCCAGCCCGCGCAGGAACGCCAACTTGCCCAGCTCGCCCTTCACCGCCACCGGTGACGGCTCGGTCGGGCCTCGGCCCAGCCAGCTCAGCCGGGTGCCGCCGATGTCCGGGTCGATCACCAGCAGCTGGTCGCTCGCCGGGACGGTGACCGGTCAGCAGGTGCGCCACCCGCTGGTAGGTCTGGCATTCCGCCGCTGCTCGCGCGGTCGCGACGCGCTCGATCAAGGCGACCGGTCCCGGGCGGATCACTTGGGCGGAGATCAGGTGTTCGCAGGCCAGCCGGAACAACAAGCTGGGTGAGTCGTGCTCCATCGCCCGGGCCAGCAGGAACTCCTCGAGTTCCTTCCACTCCAGCGCTCCTGCCGCTCGCCACCCCAGATATCGCGCGACCATCGCCACGTGATCGGTGCGGGTCTGCTCGCGCTGCCCGTAGGACCCCAGCTCACCCGGATCCACCCCGAGCCGTTGGCCCAGTCGCTCCACCGCCACCGCCGGCGCCGTGGTGACGTCGTCGGGCACGAACCCCAGCCACGGCAGGCTGCACAGCTGGACCGCCAGCCCCAGCCGGTCCTTCGCCGAGCGACCCCGACCGGGGTCCACGAACTCAGCGTCCGCGGCGCTCAGCGTGAAGAACCGAACCAACTCCTCCGCGGTAATCTCCGGGAACCCCCGCAGCCGCGCCAGCTCCTCATCCGAGAACAACCCGGGTCGCCACCCGCGGGTGCCTCCCACCACCGCGCCAGCGCCGGGCTCACGGCCCGGCCACCCGCATATCCGTTGGTTTCTCGGCCGTTACTACGGCGACCCCGGCCCGGCCGGACCGGAGTCACCCCGTCGGTCCGGCCGGAGGTTCCACCTCAACGCCGGACGACCGGCGGCGCGGTTTCCTGCGCGGCATCCGGGCCGGCGAGTTCGCAGAGCCGACCGGCCAGGGTGACCCGAGTCGTGTGGTCACCGGTCCGCCGACTCGCGAAGTGATCATGTCGTCGGCACCGGTAGCGTCCAGTGCTGGCCGGTTTCGGGGTCGCGGTGCCAGATCCGGTGTGACACGGGTGTGGCGGTGAGGCCGAACTCGTGCCAGGCCGGTGCGTCGAGTTGGGTCCATTGGATCCAGGCGGTCTCGATGGCCGCCCACAGCGGGGTGGGCCCGGCCTCCCGCACCGCGTAGCGGCCGCTGGCATCGGGGATGCGGGTGATCTCACACCAGGAGCCGTCCGGCGCGGCGAGGTAGGTGACCGGGGTCTGGTCGTCGGTGAGGCGGATGCTGCGGAACATGTCGGGTGGCAGGTGGAGCTGGGCCAGGAACGGGAACATCTTGCCGCCGTCGAGTTCGGCGGGGTCGACCGCGGTGTGCCGGGTGGTGGGCGGCTCGGTGGTGGGAACCGGTCGTGGCGTGCCGGTGGTCGGGCCGGAGGTGGGTCGGCGGCGCATGAAGCAGCCCCACCAGGGCAGGAACCGCCCCTGCACGGTGGGGGCCTTGCCACGGTGCAGGGCGAGGAGGTTTCCGGCGCCGAGCGGTCCTTCGAGATGGATCAGCGCGAGACCGCCGGGGCGGAGTTGGTGCATCCAGGCGATCGGTATCGCCTGCACCGAGCAGGTAGCGATGATCCTGTCGAAGGGGGCGTGCTCGGCGAGCCCGTCGGCGCCGTCCGCGGCGACCAGGGTCGGGTGGTAGCCCAGCCCGGCGAGCCGCTGTCGGGCGTGCGCGACCAGGGCCGGGTCGATGTCGATCGAGTAGACGTTGCGGTCGCCGAGCCGGTGGGCCAGCAGGGCGGCGTTATAGCCGGTGCCGGTGCCGATCTCCAACACCCGCAGCCCGTCGTCGACTTGGAGGGCTTCGAGCATGCGGATCATCAGATCGGGCTTGGTGGAGCTGGACACCGGGGCCTGAACGCCACGGTCGGCGTAGTCCGCGACTGCGGTGATCAGCGTCGTCGGCGAGTACACCAGCTCCAGCCACCGGGCCGTGGCGGCTGGGTCACGGGGTTCGTGCAGCACCCACGTCGCTGGATGGCTGGTGTCCTGCAAGTAGTACTGCGGCACGAACTCATGCCGGGGAACCGCGAGCAGAGCGTCCCGCCACGCCGCGGTGTGCACATCGCCGTCGGCAGTGAGCTGGTCGGTCAGCCGCCGGGCATGTGCTCGCCAGTTCGGCACGCTGACCGTGGCCGTCATGCCGTCCTCCCGCATGCCAGCAGGTCCACGAGGCTGCTGGTGATCGGCACACCGGCCAGACCCTCCAAGAACCCGTACTGGCCCCCCGGGTTGCACTCCAACAGCGACATGGTCTCCTCACCCTGATCATCTAATCCGACTACCAGGTCGAAGGCTCCGTAGACCAAGCCCAGCTCGGCCATGAACATCCGCAGCCCCTTGGCCACCGGCTCCGGCAGCCTTATCACCTCATACGTCAACGAGGGAAAGTCGCTGCGCCAGTCCACATAGGATTCTGGCGATCCGGCGTGGATCGCGACCGCGAAGATCTCCTCACCTACGACCACGGCGCGGCACTCGAACCGCTTCGATGCCCAGTCCTGCAGCTGATGCGCGGTCACCTCCAACCCGCGCAGGTCGCGTAGATCCTGCGGGGACAGGCGGCGCTCCACCGCGGTCATGCCCTCGGGCATGCGAAACGACGACGGCGTGCGCACCCAGATCGACCGGATCGTCTCCAGCTCGACCGTACGGTGCTCGGTGTGCAAGGACCCCTGCCAACCGCCGTCGCGGAACTCCGCGTCCAGCGTGAGTCGTTGCGGAAACCAGGACAGGTCCAGTCGCACCACCGGCACGCCGTGCTCGACCAGACCCTGGATCACACCGTCGGCGGTGCGGTCGAGCTCTTCGGCGAGGACCAAGACCGTCATGGCGGTCAGCCGGTGTAGTCCGGGACGGTCTCCCAGCCGTAGTCCTTGCTCGGTCCCTCGTCGCCGTCCTTCTGGCTGATCGTGGTCCAGTCCAGTTTCGCCCGGGGCGGCAACGGCTCGCCCGTCACGACATCGACCGCGATCTGACGCACCGGGCAGTACCGGTAGGACGTCGGCGTGGCCGGTACACCCATGGCGACCAGCCACCGCAACCCGAACGGCCGTGTCTCAGGGCCTGACGGTGACTCGCTGCGCTCCGGAACCGTGAACCCGGCCGGAGTCAGCGGAAACTGTGCGGACACCGACACCAACGGATCATCCACGAACCGGACACCCGACATCGCTTTTGCCCCCTTTTCACCACGAGTGTGTGCCCTGATGCTAACGGTCACCGCAAGCGAAAGTCACCAGCACCCTGCCCATACCAGCGTTCTTCCGGGTTCTTCGCAGGCCGCAGCCTAGCCTGGACGGTGGGCTGGCGTGGGCGGATGTGGCGGGAGTTCGTCGAGGATGGGTAGGTCCACTCACGATCGGCGAGGCCGTGGGTCACCCGCCGATCAGGCCGTGGTGAAGGCCGAGGCAACGGAGTCGCGATGCTCACTCCACCAGGCCAGCAGCGCCGAGGCCCAGACGAACAGGTGGTCGCACGATGGGTCGGCCTTGTCGTAGTGCCACTTCAGCTGCCAGACGTCGCAGACCCGCTCCCACCACAACCGGTGCGCGGCGTCGGCGAGCGCTGCATCGGCAAGCGGGGTGATGTCGCGGTAGCCGGCGGTAAATGCCGCCACTCGCTGCAAGTCCAAGGCACGCAGTTCGGGGGTGAGGTCATAGGCGAAGATCAGGGTCGCGGTGCGCACCACCTCAGCGGCCAGCGGCCCGATCCGCAACCGATCCCAGTCCAGGACCGCGGTGACGTAGCTCGGCGGCTGGTGCGACCAGAGCAGGTTGCGGTCATGGAAGTCCCCGTGCACCCACCCGACCGGCGCCACCGCCTGGGTGTCGTCCGGCCGGAGGTAGGCCAACCGCTCGAGTAGGGCCTGGCGTTCGGCCAGGCGCCGACGCACCACGTCGTCGAACCCGTCGCCCTCGGTGCAAGCGTCCACGAGCCCGAGGTAGTGGTCGATCTTCGCCTTGGCTTTCGCCGCCCCGGTCACGGCGACGGTCTGCGACTCGGGTGCGGGGTCGAGCACGCTGGCCAGCCCGTCACGGCCCAGGCCCTGGTGGATGCGGGCCAGCAGCACGCCCAGGTTCCGGCACTCGTCCAAAGTGAGGTCCCCGCCGTCGCGGTGCACTCCGTCAACCCAGGGCAACACCGCGAACAGACCCCTATCCCGGAGGCTGACCAGAGTGTCGCCGTCCGGAGTCGTATGGGGTGGCGGGACAGGAAGTCCCAGACCGGCCAGCGTGCGGGTGACGCGGTGCTGCCGGCGGGCCTGATCGACATCGACGTCCAGAACCCGCTTGAGCGCCCACACACCCTCTCGCGTGCCCACCCGCCAGTTGCGGTTCATCAACCCCTCGGTCAACGGCCGGACTTCCAGCGGCTCGGCCAAGCCGAAACCCCGCAAGGCCCTTGTGACCAGCGCGTACTCCGCTGGGTCAACGACCAGACCGGTCAGAGGACTCCGCGCGGACCCGCGAGCATGCCACGCACCGCGGTCGATGTATGTGTTGGTGGTGGCCTGGGTCGGGGAGGCTGACGCCCGGTTCACAGGACGCAAGCCTAGACTCCGGCGCTGCGCCCGCCCGATCATGCGAGGAGAACCGTGCCGACGAACGAGCAGCGCCGCCAGGCCGCCAAGCGCAAGCTGGACCGCCAGCTCGCCCGCCGTGCGCAGCGGGCCAAGCGCCGCCGGCTCTACGCCGTCGTCGGCAGCGCCGCCGCGGTCGTTCTGGTCATCGGGCTGGTCGTCCTCATCACCGTGCTCGGCCGGCGGGAGGGCGCGGACACCGCAGCCGCCCCGGGTGCCGAGCCGGTGCCGTCGAGCGCGGTGGCGTCGAAGCTGCCCGAGCAGCCGCAGACCCCGACCCGACTCGCGCCGCCGCTGATCCGCTCGGCACCGCTGCCTGCCTCGGTGGACTGCCAGTACCCCGCCAGCCCGCAGCCTGCGGCCAAACCGGTCGCACCTCCGCGGACAGGATCCACGTTCACCGAAGGCTCCGTCGACGTCACGCTGGCCACCTCCGCCGGCGCCGTTCCGGTGACCCTCGACCGCAGCCTCGCCCCCTGCACCGTGAACAGCTTCACCAGCCTCGCCCAGCAGGGGTACTACAACGGCTCACCGTGCCACCGGCTGACCACCAGCCCCAGCCTGGAGGTGCTGCAATGTGGCGACCCCACCGGCACCGGCACCGGCGGTCCCGGCTACACCGTGCCCGACGAGACCTTCGGCGACCTGGCCTACGGCCGCGGCTACCTCGCGATGGCCAACACCGGTCAACCCAACTCCGGCGGCGGCCAGTTCTTCATCGTCTACGGCTCGGCCGACGCGCTGAACGCCAACCCGACCTACACCGTCTTCGGCACCGTCTCCGAGCAGGGCATGCAGGTCATCGACACGATCGCCCGAGCAGGCAACGACGCAGCCAACGGTCCCGGCGACGGCGCGCCCAAGAAGTCGATCACCATCCAGACCGCCACCGTGGCGGGGTAACCAGGGCTCAGTTCGTCGAGGTCACCCGGTAGACGTCGTACACTCCCTCGATGTTGCGCACCGCACGCAGCACGTGCCCGAGATGCTTGGGGTCGCCCATCTCGAAGGAGAACCGGCTCACCGCGACGCGGTCCCGTGAGGTGGTGACCGATGCGGACAGGATGTTGACCTTCTCGTCGGCCAGCACCTTCGTCACGTCCGAGAGCAGCCGGTGCCGATCCAGGGCCTCCACCTGGATCCCCACCAGGAAAACCGACGACGACGAGGGCGCCCACTCGATCTCGACGAGCCGCTCTGGCTGGGCGCGCAGCTCGCCGGCGTTGGTGCAGTCGGTGCGGTGCACGCTCACCCCGTCGGCGCGGGTGACGAAGCCGAAGACGTCATCGCCGGGCACCGGGGTGCAGCAGCGCGCCAGCTTCGCGAGCACGTCGCCCGCGCCCTTCACGATCACACCGGAATCCCCGGTGGCCCGCCTGCGCTGCACGGTGGACGGTGTGGCCCGGTCGGCGAGCACCTCCTCGGCACCCTCCTCGCCGCCGAGCAGGGCGACCAGCCGCTGCACGACGTTGCGCGCCGACACGTGGTGCTCCCCCACTGCGGCGTAGAGACCGCTGACGTCGGGGTAGTGCAGCTCCCGGGAGGTTGCGGCCATCGACTCCGCGGAGACCAGCCGCTGCACCGGCAGCCCGACCCGGCGCAACTCCTTGGCGATGGCGTCCTTGCCGAGTTCGATGGCCTCCTCGCGGCGCTCCTTGGCGAACCACTGCTTGATCTTCGTCCGGGCACGCGGCGAGGCGACGAAGGACAGCCAGTCTCGACTGGGCCCGGCGACCTCGGCCTTCGAGGTGAAGATCTCGACGACCTCGCCGTTCTCCAGGTGCCGCTCCAGCGCGACGAGCCGGCCGTTCACCCGGGCGCCGATGCAGCGGTGGCCGACCTCGGTGTGCACCGCATAGGCGAAGTCGACCGGTGTCGACCCGGCGGGCAGTGTGACCACGTCACCCTTGGGAGTGAAGACGAAGATCTCGGGGTTGGCCAGGTCGTAACGCAACGACTCGAGAAACTCGCCGGGATCGGCGGCCTCCCGCTGCCAGGCCAGCAACTGACGCATCCAGGCCATCTCGTCCACTTCGACGGCCTGGCTCTGCCCCACTCGAAGGGTGCCGCTGGTCTCCTTGTAGCGCCAGTGCGCGGCGATGCCGTACTCCGCGGTGCGGTGCATGTCCCGGGTGCGGATCTGCACCTCGAGCGGCTTGCCGTCCGGCCCGATCACCGTGGTGTGCAACGACTGGTAGACGCCGAAGCGCGGCTGCGCGATGTAGTCCTTGAACCGGCCGGGCATCGGTTGCCACAGCGCGTGCACCACGCCCATCGCGGCGTAGCAGTCACGCACGTCCTCGACGAGGATGCGCACACCTACCAGGTCGTGGATGTCGTCGAGGTCCCGGCCGCGGACGATCATCTTCTGGTGGATCGAGTAGTAGTGCTTCGGCCTGCCCTCCACCTTCGCGGTGACCCTGGAGCCGACGAGTTGTGCGGACAGCTCATCGATCACCGAGCGCAGGTAGATGTCCCGCGACGGTGCCCTGTCCGCCACCAACCGGACGATCTCGTCGTACTTCTTGGGCTGCAGGATCGCGAACGCCAGGTCCTCCAGCTCCCACTTCACGGTGGCCATGCCGAGCCGGTGCGCCAGCGGGGCCAGTACTTCCAGGGTCTCCTTGGCCTTGCGCGCCTGCTTCTCCGGCGGGAGGAACCGCATGGTCCGCATGTTGTGCAGCCGGTCCGCGAGTTTGATCACCAGCACCCGGGGATCCCGGGCCATCGCGATCACCATCTTGCGAATGGTCTCCGCTTCGGCCGCGGTGCCCAGCTTGACCTTGTCGAGCTTGGTGACCCCGTCCACGAGCTGGGTGACCTTCTCACCGAAGTCTTCGGTCAGTTGCTCCAGTGAGTAGCCGGTGTCCTCGACGGTGTCGTGCAGCAGCGCGGCGACGAGGGTGACCGTGTCCATGCCGAGTTCGGCGAGGATGGTCGCCACCG
>JBOHGT010000425.1:0-5842 GCA_050700385.1 Pseudonocardiaceae bacterium
CATCGGCGTGAAGATGAGCTGCATCGCGAGATCCATCTTGCCGCCGGGGCAGACGATGGTGTTCGCGCGCGACATGAACGAGTCGTGCAGCATCGAGACGAGATACGGGAAATCGATTCCGCGCGGATCGGCGAATCGGATGATGAGCATCGACTCGTCCAGCGTCGGAATGGTCCGGGCGATGAACGGGTTGGATGTGTCGACGATCGGCACGCGCTGGAAGTTGACGTGCGTGCGCGAGAACTGCGGACAGATGTAGTTCACGTAGTCGGGCATGCGGCGCAGAATCGTGTCGGTCACCGCCTCGGTGGAGTAGCCCCGCATCGCCTTGTCGCGTTGCAGCTTCTGGGTCCACTCCAGATTGATCACCGGAACGACGCCGATCAGCAGGTCCACGTGCTGGGCGGCGTCAACCTTGTCGGTCGCAACCGCTCCGTGTAGGCCTTCGTAGAACAGCAGATCCGTGTCGGCGGGCAGGTCGTCCCAAGGTGTGAACGTACCGGGGGACTGCCCGTAGGGCGCCGCCTCCTCGTCATCGTGCAGGTACCTGCGCACGCGGCCGCGGCCGTCCTCGCCGTACTGCCGGAACAGCTCCTCGAGCTCCTCGAAGAGGTTCGCCTCCGGGCCGAAGTGGCTGAACGTCTGGTCACCGCGCTCAACCGCATCGGCCATCTCGGCCTTCATCTCGGTGCGGTCGTAGCGGTGGAAGCTGTCGCCCTCGATGAACGCCGCGTTCACGTGCTCGCGCCGGAAGATCTGCTCGAAGGTGCGCATCACCGACGACGTCCCGGCGCCCGAGGAGCCGGTGATGGCGATGATCGGATGCTTGGCTGACATGGCATCCTCCTCCTTTCGCTCAACCGTTGGTGCGGAACAGGCCGCGCGTGCCGTAGAGTGGCTCGTCGCGCTCGACCACGTTGTGGTCGCGGTAGTACTGCTCGATGCGCTCGACCTCCTCGCGCGCGCCGAAGATGAACGCGATGCGCTGGTGCAGGTCCTCCGGCGCGACGTCGAGAACTCGCGCACGCCCGGTGCTCGCGAGGCCGCCCGCCTGCTCGATGATGAAGCCCACCGGATTGACCTCGTAAAGCAAGCGCAGCTGACCCTGCTTCGCCGGGTCCTTCGTGTCGCGCGGATAGAGGAACACGCCGCCGCGGGTGAGGATGCGGTGGGTCTCCGCGACGAGCGACGCGACCCATCGCATGTTGAAGTCCTTGCCGCGAGGACCAGTGCTGCCGGCGAGACACTCGTCGACGTAGCGCGTCACCGCCGGCTCCCAGAACCGGCTGTTCGAGGCGTTGATCGCGAACTCGCTCCCGGCGGCCGGGACCTGGATCGCCGGATGGGTCAGGATGAACTCGCCGAGCTGCGGCTCGAGCGTGAAGCCGTGCACACCCGTGCCGACGGTCAAGACGATCATCGTCGAAGGACCGTAGATTGCGTATCCGGCGCAGACCTGCTCCGACCCGGGCTGCAGGAAGTCCTCCGCGGCGGCGTTCGTGCCCGGATTCGTGGCACGCAGGATCGAGAAGATGCTGCCGACCGAGACGTTCACGTCGATGTTCGACGAACCGTCGAGCGGGTCGAACGCCAGGAGGTACTTGCCCCGCGGGTAGTGCTCCGGGATGGGATGCGGTGCCTCCAGCTCCTCGGACACCATCCCGGAGACCAGGCCGCCCCATTCGTTCGCGCGCAGGAACAGGTCGTTCGCGACCAGGTCGAGTTTCTGCTGCGTCTCCCCCTGGACGTTGGTCGTCGCCGCGGGGCCGAGCACATCGCCGAGCGCCCCGTAGGCCACCCGCTTGGCGATCGCCCTGCAGGCGAGCGCAACATCGAGCACGAGCGAGTTCAGCTCCCCGCTCGCGCCCGGATAGCGGCGCCGCTCCTCGATCAGGAACTGGGTGAGCGTCGTACGGTCGGTGAGCATGGCGTCCCTCACGTTCTCGGTGTAAGCAGGCTAACCGGCGGCGGCCGCCACGGCCGTGCGGGAGGGCATCTTCCGGTGACCGACCACGTGCTCGGCCTGGCCGGCGTGGAGCGGGGTGGCCCATGTCCTGGTCTCACCGACGCGCGATCCGGCAGCACGGGTACTGGAGGTACCCGATGCGGAACGGGAGATCGTCCCAGGTGGACGGGTCGGCGCGGCGCAGTACCTCGGCGGCGTAGATCAGCGTCGTAGCGCGTTCGAACTGCTGGATGGTGAGCAACCGCAGTGTGTAGCGCATCACCACCGCGATCCCGGCGGTGGCGTCCAGGTCGCCGTGGCGGGCCGCAACGGCGTACCGCGATGGTGAACGCGGTCAGCCCGAGGTACGCCTCGGTCTTGCCGCCGCCGGTGGGGAACCACAGCAGGTCGGCGATCGCCTGCTTGCTGTCCTCGGATCGCTCGGGATGGCGGGGATCGGCCGGCGCCGCCGGTCACCCACAGCTCGTAGGTGATGGTCATCGCTCCCGCCATACGCGCACCTATCGTGGTTCTGCCGGGGCCGGGAACCACCACAAGTGCGCTTATGACGAACGGGCCCCCGCGGCGACCGCGATCACGTCATGGCCCTCGGTTCGGCCTCCCGCACGATCAGCAGGGTGTCGATGACCTCCCACACGTCCGGACCGCCGACCAACCCGGCACGCCAGCCGGTCGGACCGGCGCGGAAGGTGATGCGAGGATGCTCCTCGGCACGCAGCCCCTCGTCCACGAACATGTTGGCCACCGAGGAGGTTGACGCGCCGGGGTGGCTGCGGACGTAGCCGTCGAGATACCGGAGTACCTCCTCGTCGAACTGCACAGACCTGGGTGACGTCGGTAGTGCGCGCGCAACGAAATGCCACAGGGGACACCGTGGGCGCCTCTCGAAACTTCACCGCCGCTGTACACCAGGAAGAGGACTGGTACGTGGCACAGTGCCTCGAGGTCGATGTGGCCAGCCAAGGCCGCACGATCCCGGAAGCCCTGAGAAACCTCGCCGAGGCGGTCGAGCTGTACCTCGAAGAGGTCGACGACCCCAGCAGCACGTGACCGCCACTCCCCTCGTCACCTCGTTCCAAGTACCCGGCGCCGCGTGAGCCCTGCACTCTCGCTTCAATTCTGCGGCAAGCTGACATCAAGCCTGGCGAGTTCCGCGAACTGCTCGGCTGAGCCCCATCCCGCGTACGACGCATTGCCATCTGGGGTCATCGCCGCGCTCATCGCCGCCTCGGTGATGGCTGTGGACGAGACCCGCTCTGGCTGCGCCGCAGCAGCAGCCCGATGAGGGTGGCCAGCAGCGCGACGGCGCCGACCCCGAGCCCCACGGTGGCCCACGGGACAGCGGAGGCTGGGGCAGTGCGGCTCGCGGCCGCGGCGGAAGGAACCCACTCGATACTGCCGGTGAGCGTGCGCTGTTCGCCGTCGATGTCCACCGGGATGCGCCAGCGATCCAGCTCCACGATCTGGTTGCCGGCCGCGACGCCATCCGGGGGCCGGTCGGTCCGGTAGCGCAGCCGCGAGTCGAGCCAGGTCACCGGTGGCACCCCGGCGACCCGCACCCAACCGTCCGGTCCGGTGGGCAGGCTCTGGAACTGTGGGTTGTCCTGGTAGTGCACGCTCGCCGGGTTGGCCGTGACCCCGGCAGGGCCGATGCGCAGGAACGGCACGCCGTCAAGTCCGCCTACCGGGACGTTCGGCCCAGCCGGGACCCGCAGCTGGATCGCCGGTACCCGCCCCTGCCCCACCTCGACGTCGAGCCGATCGTCGCGTGGGTCGGCGGTGGCGCGGAACGTCCCGGTGATCGGGTGCCGCTCCAGCACCCCCACCGCCGTCACCGGGTGGTCCCCGTAGCGCATGCCGACCTGCCAGGACGCCAGCACCTGGCGTTGCGGGGCGGCCAGCCCGCTGCCCGGCTCCTCGCCGGGCACGAACGGGTGCAGCCTGCGCTCGAACCAGCCCCACGCATCGCCGCGGGACAGCGGCGCCCAGCGGGGTTCGGCGCCGGGCCGAGCCTGCGCTGGGAGCTGCGCGGGGGCGTCCGGCGGGTTCGCCGTGAGATGCAGGTACCGGGCGGTGACGTTGCCGAAGACACCCGCCGAGGAGATCCGCAGGAATGCGACACCGTCGGGGTCCAGGACGGTCAGCGGGATGCCGGTGGGATTCGCCACCACCATCTGCTCGCTGTAGCCGGTGTCGTGCGGCAGCGCCGGGCGCACGTCGGTGAGCAGTGCCACCAGCGTCGGGTCGTCGCCATGTGCCCAGGCGGGCAGGGCTGTCGACGCGGCAATGAGTGCCGCGAGTAGCACCGCCGCAGCCCTGACGACACCCTGACGCATTGGTCAGCGATCCGCGTCGACGAACACCTGGCGGGACACCGAAGGGATCTCGCCGCGCTCGGAGTCGCGGTGCACGAAGAGCAGGTACGGCCCGGGCGGCAGCACGGTGTTGCCCGGGACCTGCACCTGCACCGAGTCGGCGGCCCGGCCCACGATCCGCAGCTCCACGTTGCGCTGGTCGGCGCCTCCAGGCGGGCCCCACCACGTGGTCGCGGTCGGCTCCGCTGGAGACGAACACCTCGCCGGTGGGCAGCATCGTGCCGTTGCCGTACCACCGCGGAGAGTTGAGCCTGCCGGTCGCTTCGCTGGTCATCGCGTCGCCACGCGCGGTGTCGATGCTGGTCAGCGTCGAGGTGTCGGTGGCCAGGTAGCTGCCGGGGCTCACGCCGTAGACGCCCCCCGCGGACAGGAAGCTCGCCCGAGTGTACCGGCCGTCCTCGTCGGGTCGCAGCGGCAGCATCACCGAGAAACCCGAGCCGCGGAAGCCCAGCGGCGCACCGCCGAAGTCCGGCAGGCCCTTGTCCGTCCAGGTCTGGGACGCCGGGTCGAAGACGCTGGCGAAGTTCCACAGCGCCTCGTCGTAGGCCTAGCCTACCGGGTTGAAGACCTGGCCCGCGGCGTTGTAGAAGATCTTGCCATCGGGCAGCAGGTGCAGCCGCGGGTACAGCGGCAGCGACTTGTTCGCGCTGTCTGGCAGCGTGCTCCACTGCCCGGTGGCCGGGTCGAAGCGCTCCACGTGCCGCTCGTTGGCGCCCGAATCCAGCGGGCGCTGCGGGTACACCGGCTTGATCAGCTTGGTGACACCGCCGAAGGTCAACTGCGACCCGTCGGGCTGGGTGACCATCGACGGGTACCAGCGGGCGAACTCCATATCGCCGCTGCGCTCCCAGGTTCGGGTCTGCGGGTCGAAGATCCGGGCGTTGCGGAGCCCGTTGAGCTCGACCACACCGAACTTCCCCACGCCCTCGTCACCGGGGATGCCGGGCTCCTGCCTCGACGTAGCCGACATCCGGTGCACCCAGGTGGCACACCGTGATCCTGGCCTGGGTCGACTGGGGAACACCCTCCGGTCGACCGGGGCAGTCAGAAAGGCGGCGGTTCGTCGGGGTCGACGGCGCGCGCTGGTGGGGATGGGGGGTCGGGTCTGGGGGGTGGCCGGTACAGGATGGGCCCGTCCTCACCGGGGGTGACCGGTGGTAGGTAGTCGGGGTACTGCTCGGGGCGGGGTAGCGGGCTGGGCAGATCGGTGATGATGGGCTGGGGCCGGGTGTGGTAGATCCGGCCCAGCGGGCTGCTCCAGACGAAGTGGCCGGATTCGGGTTGGGTCAGCCGCCAGCCGCCGTCGTGCTTGAGCCGGTGGTCGTGTCGACATAGGGGGCCGGAGTTGGTATCGGTGGTCAGTCCTCCGTGGCCGTGGTCGAGGTCGGCGTGGCGGGCTGGGCAGCGGCAGCCGGGGTATACACAGACCCGGTCGCGGATCTGCACGTGGCGGCGTAGCGCGGCCCCGGCGAACCGGACGGCCGGGTCCTGCCTGGTCCCA
>JBOHGT010000426.1:0-25430 GCA_050700385.1 Pseudonocardiaceae bacterium
CAGCGCGGCGAGCTCGGCGTCGTCGGCGGCCTCGCTGCGGCGGCGCGACCGCGGCGGCGCCTGAATGCCGGTGTTGCGTAGGCTCGAGGCCAGGTCCCGGCGGACCCGCGGCACCTTGTGCTCGACCCGCTTGGGCAGCCGCATCCGGCCCAGCACCTGCACCGGCGTCGGGAAGTCGGTGACCGACAGTCGCCCGGCCCAGCGGTCCTCGGTGAGTACCAGCGGCCGCGGCTCCTCCACCACCTCGTTGCCCGGGTCGAGCACCACGGCCAGCCCGGAGCGCCGGCCCCCCGGCACCGCGATGACGTCGCCGCGCTGCAACCCTTGCATCGACTCGCCGGCCTCCGAGCGGCGATGGGCGGCGCCCTGACGGGCCAGCGCCCGCTCCCGCTCGGAGATCTTCCGACGCAGCGCCGCGTACTCGGCGAAGTCACCCAGGTGGCAGGTCATCGATTCGGCGTAGCCGGTGAGACCCTCGTCGTTGCGCTCGATGCGCCGGGCCAGGCCGACCACCGAGCGGTCCGCCTGGAACTGTGCGAAGGACTGCTCGAGCAACGTCCTGGAGGCGGCCACCCCCACCCGGGCGACGAGGTTGACGGCCATGTTGTAACCGGGCCGAAAGGAGCTGCGCAGCGGGTAGGTGCGGGTGGAGGCCAGCCCGGCGACCTGCCTGGGATCCACTCCCGGCGCCCAGATGACCACCGCGTGGCCCTCGACGTCGATGCCGCGCCGCCCGGCCCGCCCGGTGAGTTGGGTGTACTCACCGGGAGTGAGGTCGGCATGCGCCTCGCCGTTGAACTTCACCAGGCGCTCGAGCACCACCGTTCGGGCGGGCATGTTGATTCCCAGCGCGAGTGTCTCGGTGGCGAACACAGCGCGGATCAGCCCGCGGACGAACAGCTCCTCCACGGTCTCCTTGAACGCGGGGAGCAGACCGGCGTGGTGTGCGGCGATGCCGCGCTCGAGCGCCTCGCGCCACTCCCAGAACCCGAGCACGGCCAGGTCGCCGTCGGGCAGCTCCGCCGCGCGGTCGTCGACGATCCGGCGGATCTCGGCCACCTCGTCCGGTGTCGTCAGCCGGAGCCCTGAGCGCACACACTGGGCCACCGCCGCGTCGCAGCCCGCCCGGCTGAAGATGAACGTGATCGCGGGCAGCAGACCGGCCCGGTCGAGCCGCTCGACAACGTCGACCCTGGGCGGGGGCCGGAACCGCAGCGCGCGAGGGCCGCCCCGGCGGGGCCGGTTATCCGAGCCGTGCCGCCGCTCCAGCTCGTCGACGTGCCCGACGAGCTCGGGGTCCACGACCAGCTCGCCGCGGCGCTGCTCGGCGAACAGATCGAGCATCCGCGACCCGACCATCATGTGCTGCCACAGCGGCACCGGTCGGTGCTCATCGACCACGACGGCGGTGTCCCCGCGAACGTCGACCAGCCAGTCGCCGAACTCCTCGGCATTGCTCACCGTCGCGGACAGGCTGACCAGCCGGACGGACTCCGGCAGGTGCAGGATCACCTCCTCCCACACCGCGCCACGGAACCGGTCGGCCAGGTAGTGCACCTCGTCCATCACCACGTACGCGAGCCCGTCGAGCGTCGCCGAGCCCGCGTAGAGCATGTTGCGCAGCACCTCAGTGGTCATCACCACAATCGGGGCGCTGCCGTTGATGGTGGTGTCCCCGGTGAGCAGGCCGACTCGATGCGCGCCGTGCCGGGCCGCCAGATCGGCGTATTTCTGGTTGGACAGTGCCTTGATCGGGGTCGTGTAGAAGCACTTGCGTCGCTGCGCCAGCGCCAGGTCCACCGCGAACTCCCCGACCACCGTCTTGCCGGCGCCGGTGGGTGCGCAGACCAGCACGCCGTGACCGTCCTCGAGTGCCTCGCACGCTTCGCGCTGGAACGGGTCGAGCTCGAAGCTCAGCGCGGTGACGAACTCGTCGAGGCGGGGACGGGCGACCCGGCGACGGGACGCGGCGTACGCCTCGGCTGGGGAGCGGCTGGCCACCACTCCAGGCTGTCACACCGCCAGCGCCGGTAGTTGGTTGCTCTTCAAGTACCACCAACCCGGTTCTGGGCTGCTCATAACCGCTACCAACCCCCGGATGGCTCAGGTGGCCTCGTCGTACTGGGTCTTGTCGTGCTGGGACTCGACCGGCTCGGCGGTGTGCTCGAGCGGGGAGGGCTCGTCGGGGTCGAGGTCGTCCGAGCCCTGGCGGGCACGCCGGTCGTGCAGGTAGGTGATCAGCACGGCCAGTTCGAAGAGCAGCACCAGGGCCACGGCCAGCGCCAGCATGGAGATCGGGTCCTGGCCGGGCGTGGCTACCGCGGCGAAGACGAACAGTCCGAAGACGATCCCCCGTTGCCAGGCCATCAATTTCGCGTGCGGTAGCACCCCGACGAGGTTGAGCATCACTACCAGCAGCGGCAGCTCGAAGCTCACCCCGAACACCAGCAACATGAGGAGCACGAAGCCGATGTAGTCCTTGGCGGTGAGCGCCGTGACGAACTGCCCGTCACCGAGGCTGACCAGGAACGACAGGCCGGTCGGGACCACGAAGTATGCCAGTACCGCGCCGAAGGCGAACAGCACGCTCGCCACACTGACGAAGGTCAGCCCGAAGCGCCGCTCCTTGGCGTGGAGCCCCGGGGTGATGAACGCCCAGAGCTGGTGGAGCCACACCGGGGCGGTGAGCACGGCCCCCGCGGCGACGCCGACCTTGAGCCGGGTGTTGAGCGCCTCGAACGGCCCGGTTTGCAGCAACTGGCACTCACCAGGAGTGGGGGTGAGCCGCAGCTGCTCGGGCAGGCCGCAGTACGGACCGATCATGAGGTCACCGAGACTGCTCAGCCCGAAGGGCGAAACGCCCCACCAGACGAAGCCGGCGATGCCACCGGCAGTGAGCGCGACCAGCGACACGGTGAGCCGGTTGCGCAGCTCGAACAGGTGCTCCATGAGGGTCATGGAGCCGTCGGGGTTGGCGGTGCGACGCCGACCCGGGCCCAGCGGGAAGCGCACCGGAGTCTCACCCGTCTCGTCAGCGCGTGGTGTCGGTGTTTCGCCGGGGATGCTCCAGTGGTGGGGTGACCTGCGGGCCGGCCGGTGGCAGCGCCTGCTGCTGGGCCTGCTGCTGGTCCGGCGCGGACTGCTCGCCCTTGCCGGCTTCGTTCCCGGAGTCCTCGCCCCGCATCCCCTTGGTCTCGGCCTTGAAGATGCGCATCGACTGCCCGATGGAACGGGCGGCGTTCGGCAGCTTGGTCGCGCCGAACAGCAGCACCAGCACCGCCAGGATCGCGACCAGCTCCCAACCTCCTGGAATCATGGAGGTGCTCCTCTCGTGACTTCTCCCAGACTCGATGCTACGCGGGGGTGTGCCCCTCGGGGCCCTCCGATACGCGACGGTGCAGGCGCCGGTCCAGCTCCACGCGCAACGCGGCGATGCGGGACGACAGCAACCTGATGTGCTCGGTGATGGTTGTGCGGGCTCGTCGCGCTGCCCGCCCGGCCCGGCGCGCGGGCACCACGAGCCGGACCAGTAGCACCAGCAGCAGCACCAGCGTGGCAGCACCGGCCATCAGCAGACTCGTCAGGTACGGCATGCCCGCCACGTTATCCCGGCCAGGTGGACGGGAGGTGACCGGACCGCCGCACCGCGGCGCGCGCCCGGTCGCGGACCGCCTCGGCCAGCTCCCCGGGTTCCAGCACGGCCACGTCACCGCCGAGGCCGAGCACCAGCCGGACCATCCAGTCGGTGTCGGCGTAACGCATCCACACCGTGGCCGCTCCCCCGTCACCTTCCTCGACGCTCTCCACGGGGTAGTACTCGGCGACCCAGCGGGCGTCCGGGGCCAGCCTGAGCAGCGCGACCTGCTGGTCGGGCTCCGCACGGAACAGCCCGGCCGAGATGTCGGTGGGCCGGGCGTGCGGCGGCGGTGCGGCCGGCTCGTCGAGGACCGCAACGTGCTCGATGCGGTCGAGACGGAACAGCCGCACCGCTTCGGCCGAGCGGCACCACGCCTCGAGATAACTGCGGCCCTCCACCAGCAGCAGCCGCATGGGGTCCACGGTCCGCTCGCTCACCGCGTCCCGGGAGGCGGTGTAGTAGCGCATCCGCAGCGCGCGGCGCCGGTCCAGCGCGTCCCGCACCGCCGACAGCGCCGCCTCCTCCCGGGCCGCCAGGCCCACCACGACGGCCTGCTGCCCGGCTGCCCTGCCCGCGGCGGACTCGATCTTCACCAGCGCCCGGCGCACCGCGCCGGCGTCGACAAGGCCGGGGGTCTCGGCCAGCGCGCGCAGCGCGACGACCAACGCGGTCGCCTCGGCGGCCGAGGGTCGCAGCGGCCGGCTCATCCCGGCGTCGAAGGTCACCGTGACGGTCTCCCCCTCGAAGGAGAGGTCGATCAGGTCGCCCGGGCCATAGCCGGGCAGACCGCACATCCACAGCAGCTCGAGGTCGCGGCGCAGTTGGCGCGGTGTGACGTCGAAGTCCGCGGCGGCCTCGTCGATCCGGATCCCGGGCCGGGCCAGCAGGTAGGGCACCAGCGCAAGCAACCGGGGCAGCCGGGCGGCTGCCGTCCTGTTAGAGCCGGGCATCAGCACACCTCACCGGCGGCGGCGAGCAACCGGGACCGCACGGCGGTGGCCAGCGCCGCGGGTTCGATGACCACCGCATCCGGGCCGTGCCCGGCGATCCAGCGAGCGGCGACGTCGGTCGCCGGTAGCTCGACTTGCACCAGGTCGCCGCCCACCCCGTCCAGCGCGAGCCGGCCCACCACCCGCGCCTGCCGGCGCAGGCCGTATGCGTGCCCGTCGGCCAACCACAGCCGGGCGGTGTGCGCCGCCGGGGGCGGCTCGGCGGACCCGGCGACGATCTCGAGCAGGTCGACCCCGTCGGGCCGCTGCACCGTGCCGGCCGGCCCGATCGCGCGCACCGGTCCGACGATGCGCGACAACCGGAAGCAGCGGGTAGCCCCCCGGTCGCGGTCGTGCCCGGCGACGTACCACCGCCCGCGCCAGGACACCACGCCCCACGGCTCCAGCGTGCGCTGCAGTGGCCCGGCGGCAGGGTGGCGCCGGTGGGCGAAGGTGACGGTCTGCCCGTCCTGCACTGCGGAGATCAGCGGGGTGAGCGCGGGCTCGGAGGCCCGCACCCGCGGCTGCACCGCGGCCGGCTCGGTGCTCACGTCCACGCCGGCGGCCCGCAGCTTGAGCAGCGCGCCCTGCGCGGCTCCGGCGAGTTCCGGGGAGTCCCACAACCGGGCGGCCAGTGCTACCGCGGCGGCCTCGTCGGGTTCGAGGGTGATGTCGGGTAGCTCGTAGTCCCGCCGTGCGATGCGGTACCCCTCGACGGGTTCGAGCTCTGCGCTGCCGGTCTCCAGCGGCACGCCGAGGTCGCGCAACTCGGCCTTGTCCCGCTCGAACATCCGGAAGAACGCCTCGTCGCTGGGCGCGTCGGCGTATCCCGGCACGATCCGACGGATCCGCTCGGCGGTGAGGTACTGCCGGGTGGACAGCAGGCAGAGCACCAGGTTCACCAGGCGCTCGGCGCGAGCGGACGACACGCGCCGCACCCTAGTCCTCGTGAGTGGCGTGGGGTGCCTGAACGTGGCGTGGGGTGCCTGAGCACTGTTACCCACTCACGAGCTCAGAGCGAAGCGATGAGCCGCTCCACGCGCTCGTCCACCGCGCGGAACGGGTCCTTGCACAGCACGGTGCGTTGCGCCTGATCGTTGAGCTTGAGGTGCACCCAGTCGACGGTGAAGTCCCGCCCTGCGGCCTGGGCGGCAGCGATGAAGTCACCCCGGAGCTTGGCGCGGGTGCTGAACGGCGGGCTGTCCTTGGCCGCCTCGATCTCGCCGTCGTCGGTGGCCCGGTCGACCAGCGCCTTGCGCTGCAGCAGGTCGAACAGGCCACGGCCCCGGCGGATGTCGTGGTAGGCCAGGTCCAGCTGGGCGACCCTGGGGCTGGACAGGTCGAACTGGTGCTTGGAGCGGTACCGCTCGACCAGCCGCTGCTTGATCGCCCAGTCGATCTCCCGGTCGATCAAGCCGAGGTTCTGGCGCTCCACGGCGTCCAGCGTGCGGCCCCACAGCTCGACGACCCGGTCGGTCACCGGATCCGAGCCGCGGCGGGCGACGTGATCGACGGCCCGGGCGTGGTACTCGCGCTGGATGTCGAGTGCCGAGGCCTCCCGCCCGCCGGCCAGCCTCACCGGGCGGCGCCCGGTGAGGTCGTGGCTGATCTCCCGGATCGCCCGGATCGGGTTGTCGAGCGTGAAGTCACGGAACGCGACGCCGTCCTCGACCATCTCGAGCACAAGGTTCGCCGCGCCCACCTTGAGCAGTGTGGTGACCTCGGACATGTTCGAGTCGCCGACGATGACGTGCAGTCGCCGGTAGCGCTCGGCGTCGGCGTGCGGCTCGTCGCGGGTGTTGATGATCGGCCGGGACCGTGTGGTCGCCGAGGACACGCCCTCCCAGATGTGCTCGGCCCGCTGCGACAGGCAGTAGACCGCGCCGCGAGGAGTCTGCAGCACCTTGCCGGCCCCGCAGATGAGCTGGCGGGTGACCAGGAACGGCAGCAGCACGTCGGCGATCCGCGAGAACTCTCCGGCACGGGCCACCAGGTAGTTCTCGTGGCAGCCGTAGGAGTTGCCCGCCGAGTCGGTGTTGTTCTTGAACAGGAAGATGTCCCCGCCGATGCCCTCGTCGGACAGCCGCCGCTCGGCATCGACCAGCAGATCCTCGAGGATGCGCTCGCCGGCCTTGTCATGGGTGACGAGCTGGACCAGGTCGTCACACTCGGCGGTGGCGTACTCGGGATGCGAGCCGACGTCGAGGTAGAGCCGGGATCCGTTGCGTAGGAACACGTTGGACGATCGGCCCCAGGACACCACCCGGCGGAACAGGTAGCGGGCCACCTCGTCCGGGGAGAGCCGCCGCTGGCCGTGGAAGGTGCACGTGACACCGAACTCGGTCTCGACTCCGAAGATCCGCCGCTGCATCCCTCCACCCTAGGCGCCCGGGCGCGCCGACGGCGCTACTCGCATAGCCTGCACCGGTGCTGGAGTGGATGCGCCGGGTGAAGCGGCAGGTCGATCGGGCGGACCGCGAGCTGGTGCGCCGCAGCGCGGCGCTGCTCCCCTCGGTCGCCGATCCGGGGCTGAAGCTGCTGGGCACCGCGGCCAACCACAGCGTGCTCTGGTTCACGGTCGCGGCCCTGCTGGCCAGCCGCAAGGGCGTCACCCGGCGGGGGGCGCTGCGCGGCGTGGTCGCCATCGCCGGCGCGAGCTTCACCGCCAACGCCGTGGCCAAGCCGCTGCTGCCCCGCCGCCGCCCGCCCTACGACAACCTCCCCCCGCAGCGGCGTCCCGACCGGGACGAGCGCCCGGACTCGTCGTCCTTCCCGTCCGGGCACGCCGCCTCGGCCGCCGCATTCACCACCGCGGTGGCGATGGAGAGCCCGCTGGCCGGGGCGGCGCTGGCCCCGGTGGCCGCCGCGGTGGCGTACTCGCGAGTGCACACCGGGGTGCACTGGCCCTCCGACGTGGTGGGTGGCGCGGTGCTGGGCGGTGCGGTGGCGCTGGCCACGCGACGCTGGTGGCCGGTGCGCCCGGACGATCCGGCGCAGAGCCGGCACGTCGCCGAGGCCCCGCGTCCGGAGCGGGGTGAGGGGCTCACCGTGCTGGTCAATCCCGGGTCGGGCGTGAACTGGGAGCACCCCGGTGAGCGGATCTCCGCCACCTGGCCGGCTGCGCGGTTGGTGTTCCCGAAGCCCGACGCGGACCTCGCCCACCAGCTCGGCGAGGTGCTCGACGGCTCCCCCGCACCGGTGCGCGCGCTCGGCGTGGCCGGCGGTGACGGCACGGTGGCTGCGGTGGCGTCCGTGGCGGCACACCGCGACCTGCCGCTGGCCGTGCTGCCGGCCGGCACCTTGAACCACTTCGCCCGCGATGTCGGGATCGGCGGCATCGACTCGCTGGCAGCAGCGGTGCGGGACGGGACCGCGGTGGCGGTCGACCTCGGCACGGTGCGTGTCGACGGGGACCCGCCGCGCTGGTTCGTCAACACCGCGAGCCTCGGCGGCTACCCCGACCTGGTCCGGTTGCGGGAACGCTGGCAGCCCCGGTGGGGCAAGTGGCCCGCCGCGGCGGCGGCCCTGGTCCGGGTGATGCACGCCTCCCGGCCGCTGGTCATCAGGGTCGACGGCCGGGTCCGGCCGGTATGGCTGCTGTTCGTCGGTAACGGTTCCTACCGCCCGCGTGGCTTCGCGGCCTCGGCCCGGCCCCGGCTCGACAGCGGGCTGCTCGACGTGCGCTACGTGCGGGCAGACGTCGTGCTGTCCCGCACCCGCTTCGTGCTGGCTGCGGTGAGCGGAGCGCTGCTGCGCAGCCGCACCTACGTGCAGACCGACCGGGCAGAGCTGGACGTCGAGGTGCTCGGCGACCCCGTCGCGGTCGCCACCGACGGCGAGATCGGGCCGACCGGGAGAAGGTTCCGGTTCACCTCGCACGCCGCGGCGCTGGACGTCTACCGCGCCGCGGGCTGAGACCAGCCCAGGGGCAAGCTCAGAGGCAGCTCAGGTCGTGCTGCCGGGCTCCCCGCCGGACGGGCCGGGGCCGGAGTCACCGGGACCCGCGGCGGGCGCGGCTCCCGGGAGCAGGGCGGTCAGGGCGGCGCCGATGATGCGGCGAAACGCGCGGCGGGGCCGGTTGCGGTCCAGCACCGCCACCTCCAGCTGCCCGACGCCCAGCGACCGCCTACCCGAGCCGTCGGACCCGGCCCCGGCCGAACCCAGGGCGCGCACCGCGGCAGCCACCGCGGCAGCCAGTTCCATGCCCGGCTGGAACGATTCCTTCATGGCGGTGGAGATGGCATCGGCCTGGCCGCCCATCACGACGAAGTCCGGCTCGTCACCGATCGAGCCGTCGTAGGTCAGGTGGTAAAGCTGGTCGGCCGCGGCGTCGGCGCCCACCTCCGCCACGCAGAGCTCGACCTCGAAGGGCTTCTGCTGCTCGGAGAAGATCGTGCCCAGTGTCTGGGCAAAGGCGTTGGCCAGCGCGCGACCGGTGACGTCGCGCCGGTCGTAGGAGTACCCGCGCACGTCGGCGTGCCGGATCCCCGCCTGCCGCAGGTTCTCGTACTCGTTGTAGCGCCCGACCGCCGCGAAGCCGATCCTGTCGTAGATCTCGGAGACCTTGTGCAGCGCCGTGGACAGGTTCTCGGCCACGAACAGCACACCGCCCGCGTAGCTGAGCACGACTACCCCCCGACCTCGGGCAATGCCCTTGCGGGCCAGCTCCGAGCGGTCACGCATGACCTGCTCGACCGAGGCGTAGAACGGCATCGTCACGGCGGCTCCTGGGGTCGGGCAGTGGTCTTCCGGGGGGTCTTCCCGGGGGTTGCGGTGGGTCGCTCAGCCGCCGGGTGCGTCGCGCCGGCCGGCCACCACGGCCTCGGCGGTGGCCGCTATGTCTTCTTCGGGCAGCCGCACCGCCCCGTCGGCGGCGGTCACGGTGATCACCACGGGGTAGATCCGGCGGAGGAGGTCGGGCCCGCCGGTGGCGGTGTCGTCGTCGGCGGCATCGTAGAGGGCCTCCAGGGCGACCCGGGTTGCTGCGGCCGCGTCGTGGGACGGGTCACGCAGCTTCTTCAGCGACGAGCGGGCGAACAGCGAGCCCGAGCCCACCGCGTGGTAGCCCATCGTCTCCTCGTAGCGGCCGCCGGCCACGTCGAAGGACACGATCCGGCCCGCGGAGTCCGGGTCGGCGGCGTCGATGTCGAACCCGACGAACAGCGGCAGCGCGGCCAGTCCCTGCAGCGCGGCGCCGAGGTTCCCGCGCACCATGCCGGCGAGCTTGTTGGCCTTGCCGTCCAGGGTCAGCGAGACGCCCTCGATCTTCTCGTAGTGCGACAGCTCGACGGCGAACAGCCGCACCATCTCCACCGCGACCCCGGCCGAGCCCGCGATACCGACGGCGGAGTAGTCATCGACGATGAAGACCTTCTCCATGTCGCGCTGGGCGATGAGGTTGCCCATCACCGCCCGGCGGTCACCGGCGATGAGCACGCCGCCACGGAAAGTGAGAGCGACGATCGTGGTGCCGTGCGGGGTCTCCACCATCGGTCCGCCCCCGGTGTCACCGGTGGCGCGCCTGCCGGGCAGCAGGTCGGGCGCGGTACCCGCGAGGAACTCGGTGAACGACGAGCTGCCCACCGCGAAGTAGGACGCCGGCAGGGCAGCACCCGGGTAGCGTCCGGCCGAGGACTGGTCCATCGACTGTGTGTTCTCCTGTCGTCACCGAACTGCTCGCGACTTGCCCGGCGGAGGTTACTCGCCGCCCTTCTGGACGTACGCCCGGACGAAGTCCTCGGCGTTCTCCTCGAGGACGTCGTCGATCTCGTCGAGGATCGCGTCGACATCCTCGCCGAGCTTCTCACGGCGTTCCTGGCCGGCCGGCGCGCCGTCCGTCGTCTCGTCGTCGCCGTCGCCACCGCCCTGGCGCTGCACCTTCTCCTGGGACATCTCGCCTCCCGTGTGGGTGAGTCCTCACTGCAAACAGTACTCAGCAACCCGACCGGTGCCGGTAGCCCGGACGGTGGATCAACCACGGGTGATCGCCTCCACCAGCTCCCGTGCACTCGTCGAGGCGTCGAGTAGGGCACCCACATGGCTGCGGGTGCCCCGCAGCGGCTCCAACGTGGGGATTCGCACCAGCGATTCCCGCCCCAGGTCGAAGATGACCGAGTCCCACGAGGCCGCGGCCACCTCCGTCGGGTAGCGCTGCAGGCAGCGGCCACGGAAGTAGGCGCGGGTGTCCTCCGGCGGTGTGGTGACCGCCGCGCGGACCTCCTCCTCGGTGACCAGCCGCTTCATCGACCCGCGGCCCACCAGCCGGTTGTAGAGACCCTTGCCCAGCCGCACGTCGGAGTACTGCAGGTCGACCATGTGCAGCCGCGGCGAGGCCCACCCCAGCCCGTCACGCGCCCGGTAGCCCTCGAGCAGCTGCAGCTTCGCCGGCCAGTCCAGCCGGTCGGCGCACTCCATGGGGTCGCGTGCCAGTGCGTCGAGCACCTCGCCCCAGGTGAGCAGCACGTCCTGGGCGACCTGCTCGGCGCCCTTGCGCTCGAGAAGGGCCGCGACCCGCTCGTGGTAGGCGCGTTGCAGGTCCAGGCCGGTCCAGCGGCGGCCGCCGGTGAGCTCGACGGTGGCGCGCAGCGACGGGTCGTGGCTGATGGTGTGCACCGCGCGGACCGGCTCGGTCAGCCGCAGGTCGTCGAACCGCTCACCGGCTTCGATGAGGTCGAGCACCAGCGCGGTGGTGCCGACCTTGAGGTAGGTGGCGTACTCGGCGAGGTTGGCGTCGCCGATGATGACGTGCAGCCTGCGGTACTTGTCGGCATCGGCGTGCGGCTCGTCGCGGGTGTTGATGATGCCGCGCTTCAACGTGGTCTCCAGCCCGACCTCGACCTCGATGTAGTCGGCGCGCTGCGAGAGCTGGAAACCGGCGTCCTCCCCGGCCGGACCCAGCCCGACCCGCCCCGACCCGCAGACAACCTGGCGGGAGGCGAAGAACGGGATCAGCCCGGAGATCACCGCGGTGAACGGGGTGGCGCGGGCCATCAGGTAGTTCTCGTGGGAGCCGTAGGAGGCGCCCTTGCCGTCGATGTTGTTCTTGTAAAGCTGGAAGGTCGGCTGATCGGGCACCGTTCGGGCGCGCAGCGCGGCGTCTTCCATGATCCGCTCGCCGGCCTTGTCCCAGATCACGGCGTCGCGCGGGTTGGTGACCTCGGGCGAGGAGAACTCCGGGTGGGCGTGGTCGACGTAGAGCCTGGCGCCGTTGGTCAGGATGACGTTGGCCGCACCCAGGTCGTCCAGCTCCGGGTCCTGGTTGGCCATCGCGGGCCCGCCGAGATCGAAGCCGCGGACGTCGCGCAGCGGGGACTCCACCTCGTAGTCCCAGCGGGCCCGCTTGGCGCGGGGCACCTCGGCCGCGGCGGCGTAGGCGAGCACCACCTGCGTGGAGGTGAGGACGGGGTTGGCCGACGAGTCTCCGGGCACGGCGATGCCGTACTCCACCTCGGTGCCCATGATCCGGCGCATACCCACGAGCCTACGGCCGTCCCGCGGCGGACGCGTCAGGTGCGGCTCCCACCTCGGGTCGCCACGGGCTACAGCACCGGGAGGTAGGTGCGTAGCTCGTAGGGAGTGACGTTGCGGCGGTAGTTGTCCCACTCGGCGCGCTTGTTGCGCAGGAAGAAGTCGAAGACGTGCTCCCCGAGTGCCTCGGCGACGAGTTCGGAGTTCTCCATCTCGGCCAGCGCCTCGGCGAGGTTGTGCGGCAACGCGGCATACCCCGCGGCGCGGCGCTCCCGTTCGGACAGCGACCACACGTCGTCCTCGGCTGCGGCAGGCAGCTCGTAGCCCTCCCGGACACCCCGCAACCCGGCGGCGAGGATCACCGCGAAGGCCAGGTAGGGATTGCATGCGGTGTCCGGGTTGCGGATCTCCACCCGCCGGCTGGACGCCTTGCCCGGCGAGTACATCGGCACCCGCACCAGCGCGGACCGGTTCGCATGCCCCCAGCACACCGCGGTCGGTGCCTCCCCGCCGGTGATCAACCGCTTGTAGGAGTTGACCCACTGGTTGGTCACGGCGGTGATCTCCCTGGCGTGCGCGAGCACACCGGCGACGAAAGCCTTGCCGGTGGCGGAGAGCTCGTAGGGATCGGAGTCGTCGTGGAAGGCGTTGCCGTCGCCCTCGAAAAGGCTCATGTGGGTGTGCATCGCCGAGCCGGGCTGCGCGGTGAACGGCTTGGGCATGAACGAGGCCCGCACCCCCTGGGTGATCGCGACCTCCTTCACCACGTACCGGAAGGTCATGATGTTGTCGGCCATGGTGAGCGCGTCGGCGTAGCGGAGGTCGATCTCCTGCTGGCCGGGCGCGTCCTCGTGGTGGCTGAACTCCACCGAGATGCCCATCGACTCCAGCGCCTCGATGGCGTGCCGCCGGAAGTGCGGGGCCGTGTCGTGGCTGGACTGGTCGAAGTAGCCCCCGGAGTCGGCTGGCTCGGGCTCGGAGCCGTCGTCGGGCAGCGCGCGCAGCAGGTAGAACTCGATCTCGGGATGCACGTAGCAGGTGAACCCGGCCTCCCCGGCCCTGGACAGCCCGCGACGCAGCACGTGCCGCGGGTCGGCCCACGATGGCGAGCCGACCGGCATGGCGATGTCGCAGAACATCCGCGCCGAGTAGTGCTCGCCGTCAGGAGTCTCCCAGGGCAGCACCTGGAATGTCGACGGATCGGGCTTGGCCACCATGTCGGACTCGTAGGCACGCGAGAAACCCTCGATGGCCGAACCGTCGAACCCGATCCCCTCGGCGAAGGCCCCCTCGAGCTCGGCAGGCGCAACCGCGACCGACTTGAGATACCCGAGCACGTCGGTGAACCACAGCCGGACGAACCGGATATCGCGCTCCTCCAGCGTGCGCAGCACGAACTCCTGCTGGCGGTCCATGCGGCGCACACTAGGCACGGCACGTTACAGACATGTTTCCTGGGTCGGGTCTACCATCCCTCCATGTCCCACCGCCGGTACCCGGTGCTCGCCCTGCTCGCCGCCCTGCTCGCCGTGCTCATGCCCGGCTGCTCCGGTGGCGAGGAGCTACCCGACGGTGCGCAGCTGCTGTCCCGGTCCGCGGAGTCGATGCGCGGCATCAGCAGCGCACGATTCGACCTCGATATCGAGGGCACCGGGAGCGGTCTGCCGATCCGCGGGGCGCAAGGCCGGCTGACCCGGGAGGGCGATGCGGACGGCACGGCCACGCTCGACCAGGGTCAGCAAGTCAGTGAGCTCCGCTTCGTGCTCACCGGCGACACCCTCTACCTGCAGGGCCCCACCGGCGGGTTCCAGCGGGTCCCGGCCGGCTTCGCGAGCTCGGTGTACGACCCGTCGGTGATCCTCGACGCCCAGCGCGGTGTGCCGGCGTTGCTCGCGAACGGCACCCAGCCCGTCACCGAGGCCCGTGAGGCGGTCGGGGGCACCGACGCTTACCGCGTCACGGCGACCTTCCCCCGCAGTGTGCTGTCCGGGCTGGTGCCCGGGCTGGTCGAGGATGCCAAGGGCCAGGTCTGGATCGGTGCGGCGCAGCCACATCTGCTGCAGGCACGCTTCCCGCTCGCCGGTGGCACGGTCACCGTCCGGCTCTCGGAGTTCGATGCGCCGGTCGACATCACCCCACCGTCCTAGCTGATGACCCGCACCGCACCGACCCGGCGTCGCGGGCTCGCGCTCGGGGCGGGCGGCGCGGTGGTCCTGCTGGCCGCGCTGGACGCCTACGTCGTGGTCAGCGTGCTGGTCGACATCGTGCTGGACCTGCAGGTCCCGCTGAACCGCCTCGAACGGGCCACCCCGATCGTCACGGGTTTCCTGCTCGGGTACGTCGCCGCGATGCCACTGCTCGGACAGGCATCCGACCGGTTCGGGCGGCGGACCCTGCTGCAGGCCTGCCTGGCCGCCTTCGCTGCAGGCTCCGCGCTCACTGCTGCCGCGCCGGACCTCCTGCCGCTCGTCGCCGGCAGGGTGTTGCAGGGCATCGCAGGCGGCGCGCTGCTGCCGGTGTCGATGGCACTGGCCGCGGATCTGTGGCCCGGCCGCGGACGCTCCACCGCGCTCGGGGCGCTCGGCGCCGCGCAGGAGCTGGGCAGCGTGCTCGGCCCGCTCTACGGCGTCGCGGTGGCCGCCCTGGTGGGGTGGCGCGGGGTGTTCTGGCTCAACGTGCCGCTCGCGCTGGGTGCGATGGTCGCGGTGCACCTGGCCGTCCCCGGCGGCGGGGTCGCGCGGGCCCGGGGCGGGCTGGACCTCGTCGGCGGCGGGCTGCTCGCGGGTGCGCTCGCGCTGCTCGTCGTCGGGCTGTACAACCCGGAGCCGGCCGACGCGGTGCTGCCACCGTGGGGCTGGCCGTCGATATTCGCCACGGCCGCGCTCGCGGTGGCGTTCGTGCTGTGGGAGCGCCGTGCGGCGGTGCGGCTGCTGGCACCGGACGGGGTCGTGTGGCGGCCCTTCCTCACCGCGCTGGGGGTGAGCCTGGCCGCCGGTGCGGCGCTCATGGTGACCCTGGTCGACGTCGTGCTCTACGGGCAGACCGTGCTCGGCCGCGACACCCCGGGGGCGACGCTGCTGCTCACCCGGTTCCTGGTGGCGCTGCCGGTGGGCGCGCTGGCCGGTGGCGTGCTGTCCGGGCGCATCGGCAACCGCGCGGTCGCCGTCGCCGGGATGGTGCTGGCCACCGCGGGCTACGTGCTCGTGGCCGGCTGGCCCGCGGACGTGCTCGCGGCCCGCCACCTCGGCGTGCTGCCGCGGCTGGACACCGACCTGGCGATCGCCGGGCTCGGGCTGGGTCTGGTGATCGCGCCGCTGTCGGCCGCGGCGCTGCGGGCGGTCCCCGCCGACCGGCACGGGGTGGCCTCGGCCGCGGTCGTGGTGGCCCGGATGAGCGGGATGCTCGTCGGGGTCGCGGCGCTGTCGGCCTGGGGGTTGCACCGGTTCCGCACGCTCACCGCGGAACTCGCGACCCCGCTGCCCTTCGGTGTCCCGGCGCAGGTCTATCAGCGGCTGCTCGCCGACTACGAGCTCGCCGTCCAGGCCGCGCTGCGCACCCAGTACCGGGAGATCTTCCTGCTCACCGCCGTGGTGTGCGTGCTCGGCGCGGCCGGCGCGGTGTTGCTCGGGGGCCGTCAGGGCGCGCAGCGCGCACCGTCGGCCGGGAGGGTCCCGTCCACCAGGTAGGCGGTCACCGCCTCGTCCACGCAGCGCACACCCGACAGCGCGACGGTGTGCTGGTTGCCCTCGAAGGTGATCAGCCTGCCGCCCAGCGCCCGGGTGAGCTCCACCCCGGCCTGGTACGGCGTCGCGGGGTCACCCGTCGTGGAGACGACCAGCACCGGCGGGATGCCCTCGACCTGTGGCACCCCTGGCTCGCCGGTCGCCGGGACCGGCCAGAACGCGCAGGCGTCCCGTGCGGGTGAGGGTGGGTTGCCGTCGTCGAGGAACGGGGCGACCTCTCGGTAGCGCCGGTCCGCCTCCCGGAACACCGCGGGGTCGGTGATCGGCGGATCGTCCACGCACCGCACCGCGATGAAGGCGTCCTGGCTGTTGGAGTAGTCGTCGCGGTCGCGCTGATAGTACAAGTCGGCCAGCACGAGCAGCACGCTGCCGTCGCCGGCGGCGAGCCCGGTCAGCCCTTCGTCGAGGAGCGACCACAGCTGGTCGGAGTACAACGCCTGCTGGGTGCCCGTGACGGCGTCGTCGTAGGACAGCAGGCGGTCTCCGACCGGCAGTGGACTCGCGGCCAGCGGCGCGAGCAGCTGCTGGAACTGCCGCTCGGTGTCCGGGGCCGGCCCCGGGGTCCAGCAGTCCGGTTGCCGCAGGCACCAGTCGACGAACGAGTCGAAGGAGCCCTGGAACCCGGCCCCCTGGTTGACCAGGCTCTCCACCAGCTCCTCGTCGGGGTCCAGCGCACCGTCGAGCACCATCGCGCCCACGTTGCGCGGGAACTGCTCGGCGTACTCGGTGCCGATGCGGGTGCCGTAGGAGTAGCCGAGGTAGCTCAGCTTCTCGTCGCCGAGCACCGCACGCAGCACGTCCATGTCTCGGGCGACGTCGCGGGTGCCGATGTTCGCGAGCACCTCGGGACCGACACGCTCGGCGCACAGCTGCGCGAAGCCGCGCTCCTCGGCCTCGGTCTGCGCGACCCCGGCCGGGGAGGTGTCGAGGTCGTTGTCGAGCCGCTCGGCGTCCTGCTCCTCGGTGGTGCGGCACTCGACGGGCGGTTCGCTGGCCCCGATGCCGCGCGGGTCGAAGCCGACGATGTCGAACCGGCGGCCGATCTCGGTGCCCTCGACCGCGCCGGTCAGCCCAGCCGCGCTGCTCATCCCGGATGCGCCGGGCCCGCCCGGGTTGACCAGCAGCGAGCCGATCCGCGCGTCCTGGGCCGCCGCGGGCCGGCGCAGCATGCCGATGCTCGCGGTGCGCCCGCCCGGCTGCGCGTAGTCCAGCGGCACCTCGACGCGGGCGCACTCCAGGCCCGGCGCGGCGAACGCCTGCTCGTCGATGCGGGTGGTGGCGAACTCCGCGCAGTCGCCCCAGCTGATCTCCTGGTCGTAGAAGCGCTCCAGCCCGGCCGGCACCGGCCCCGGCGGGTCGGGTCGCTCCTGGTCGCCAGCGGTGCAGCCGGCCAGGGTGAGCACGGCGACCGGCGGCAGCAGCAGGGCACGGCGGGTGTGACGCAGCAGACGGGGCACGGGCCGATCGTGCCAGCCCACGGCTCGGCAGGTGCGCGATGATGGGCAGATGCCGCAGATCCGGCTGGCCCTCGCCCAGGTGAACGCCTGCGTCGGCGATCTGGGCGGGAACTCCGCGCTCGTCGCCGGACGGTGCCGCGAGGCCGCCCGCGCCGGGGCGCACCTGGTCGTGTTCCCCGAGATGGTGCTCACCGGCTACCCGGTCGAGGACCTGGCGCTGCGGGAGTCGTTCGCCCACGCGTCGGTCCGCGCGCTGGAGTCGCTCGCCTCCCGGCTCGCCGGAGCCGGCTGCGGGGAGCTGGCCGCGGTCGTGGGCTACCTGGACCGGGACGCAGCGGGCCCGCGCAACGCCGCCGCGGTGCTGCACCGGGGCCGGGTGGCGGCCACGCAGTTCAAGCACCACCTGCCCAACTACGGCGTGTTCGACGAGCGGCGCTACTTCACCCCCGGCGGCACGCTGGACGTGCTCGCGCTGCACGGGCTGCAGGTCGGCGTCGTGATCTGCGAGGACATCTGGCAGGACGGCGGGCCGGTCACCGCGCTCGGGCAGGCCGGCGTGGACCTGGTGGTCGCACCCAACGCCTCACCCTACGAGCGCAACAAGGACGACGCGCGCCTCTCGCTGGTGTCCCGCCGGGCCGCCGAGGCCGGCGCGCCGGTTGCCTACGCGAACCTCGTCGGGGGGCAGGACGAGCTGGTCTTCGACGGCGACTCCATGGTGGTCGACGGCCGTGGCGGGCTGCTCGTGCGCGCGCCACAGTTCGTCGAGCAACTCCTGCTGCTCGACCTGGACCTGCCGGGTGGGTCCGCCGGCGCGGCGGGCCGGTTCGCCGGGCTGGACGTGCGGCGGGTGGTGCTCGCAAGCGAGCCATTGCCGCCGTTCGATGCCCGGCCCGCGCCGCAGCCGGCCGAGCGGCTGCCCGACGAGGCCGAGGTGTGGGCAGCGCTGGTCACCGGCCTGCGCGACTACGTGCGCAAGAACGGGTTCCGCTCCGTCGTGTTTGGCCTGTCCGGCGGCATCGACTCGGCGGTATGCGCGGCGCTCGCGGTCGACGCGCTGGGCGCCGGGGCGGTGTACGGCGTGTCGATGCCCTCGTCCTACTCCTCGGAGCATTCCCGCGCCGACGCGGCCGATCTCGCCGAGCACACCGGCCTGCACTACTCCGTGGAGCCCATCGCCGCCATGGTCGACGCGTTCGTCGGCCAGCTGGCGCTCACCGGTCTCGCGGAGGAGAACGTGCAGGCCCGCTGCCGCGGGGTGACGCTGATGGCACTGTCCAACATGCACGGCCACCTGGTGCTCTCCACCGGGAACAAGTCCGAGCTCGCCGTGGGCTACTCGACGATCTACGGTGACGCGGTCGGCGGGTTCGCGCCGATCAAGGACGTGCCGAAGACAACGGTGTGGGCACTGGCCCGGTGGCGCAACACCGAGGCCGAGAAGCGGGGTGAGATCCCGCCGATCCCGCCGAACTCGATCTCGAAGGAGCCCTCGGCGGAGCTGCGGCCCGATCAGCGGGACTCCGACACACTGCCGGACTACGCGCTGCTCGACGAGGTACTCGACCGCTACGTCGAGGGCGACCGTGGCTTCGACGACCTGGTGGCGGCCGGCTTCGATGCCGAGCTCGTCGAGGGCATCGTGCGCAAGGTGGACGCCGCGGAGTACAAGCGCCGCCAGTACCCGCCCGGCACGAAGATCACGTTCAAGGCGTTCGGGCGGGACCGGCGGCTGCCCATCACCAACGCGTGGCGGGAGCGCGCCCCTCGCTGACCTGCTGTGAACCTCGTCGCACCCTGGTGCCGGGAGCGCCCGCCGGTGCCACGCTTGGCGGTGTCAGGCCACGCACGACCCGGGGACCGGCTACGCCCGGCCTCGAGGGAGGACGGTCAACGATGACCGCAGCTGCTGTCGAATCCACGCTCTACGGCGGGCCGATCGGCCCGCAGGACCGCAAGGTCAGGCGCATCAGGGTGCCGGACCTGATCGCCGCGAAGCAGCGCGGCGACCGCTGGCCCATGCTCACCGCCTACGACTACACTACCTCCTCGCTGCTGGACTCCGCCGGCATCCCCGTGCTGCTGGTCGGTGACTCCGCGGCGAACGTCGTCTACGGCTACGACACCACCGTGCCGGTGACCGTCGACGAGCTGATCCCGCTGGTGCGCGGCGTCGTGCGCGGCGCCCGCCGCGCGCTGGTGATCGCGGACCTGCCCTTCGGCTCCTACCAGGCCTCCCCCGCCCAGGCGCTGGGGACGGCGAGCCGCTTCCTCAAGGAGTCCGGCGCCCACGCGGTCAAGCTCGAGGGCGGCCGCCGGGTCGTACCGCAGGTCGAGGCACTGGTCGAAGCCGGCGTCCCGGTGATGGCGCACTTGGGCCTGACCCCGCAGTCGGTGCACGCGATGGGTGGCTACAAGGTCCAGGGCCGCGGTGAGGACGGTGAGCGGCTGGTCGCCGACGCCAAGGCGCTCGAAGCCGCCGGGGTGTTCTCCATCGTGCTCGAGGTCGTGCCATCCGATCTCGCCGCCCGGGTCACCGCGGCGACGAGCGTGCCCACGATCGGCATCGGCGCCGGCCCGGACTGCGACGCTCAGGTACTGGTATGGCAGGACATGGCGGCCTTTCGGGCACCGGGCGGCCGCGCGCCGAAGTTCGCGAAGGCCTACGCCGAGCTGGGTGCCGGGCTGGCCGACGCCGCGTCCCGCTTCGCCGAGGAGGTCCGCTCGGGCGCCTACCCCGCGCCGGAGCACACCTACCGGTAGTGCTGCGCGGGAATCGGGTCCAGGCAGGAGACGAGCACACGCTGTGACTCCGGCTCGTCGACCACTCCCCCGTCCCGATCCCGGTAGACCAGCTCCCCGGTCTGGTCGATCTCCACGAGGTAGCCGGCCTCGGTCAGCTGGCCCTCGTCGAGATCGACGAGCCGCTCGGTGCGGCTGGGCACCACCCGGTACACCGGCCACGGCAGGTCCCCGTACGCGCAGTGCAACTCGCCGATCAGGTAGGCCATCTGCTGCTGCCAGGGCAGCGGCATGGCCTCGGCGAGCGAGCGGGGGAGCACCACGTAGGCATCGTCGACACCGTGCCGGGACCGGTCGAGGTGGTCACGTAGCGGTGTCGCCGAGGCCGGCGGTCCGGCCGGCCTCGGGATGGGATCCGACGTGTACACGCGCTCTCCTCCAGGGTTTCTCGGTCACGCTCTCAGCCCGCCTGCTCGTAGCCAGCGACCCGCCAGCCGCCCGGCGTGCGCACCACGAGCAGCCGCACCACCACCGCGGAGGTCGGCACGTCCACCTCCGCGGAGCCACCGGAGAACGACACCGTCCTCGGCGGCCCGGTGACCTGCGCCTCGGGCACGTTGGCCGGGTCCACCGACTGCAGCTCGGTCAGGACCTGATCGGTGGTGTAGGGCCGCAGCTGCTCGACCCACTGCTCGGAGGTGATCCCGGGCGGGGTGGTGACGAAGGCGCGCACCCACGAGTCGGCGACGGCCAGCGCCGGCGCGGGGGCCTCGTCCCGGGCTCCGGGTACCGCGGCACGGGAGGCCCGGTCGAACGGGTTGGGCCGGTCGGCGCTCGAGGTGCCCACCGCACGAGGGGTGCCGGGATCCTCCGGAAGGGCGAACGCGATCCCTGCGCCGAGCCCCGCGACCACGACCAGCGTCGCGACCAGGTGCAGCGGGGAGCGCACCGGCCAGCCCCACAACTTCCGGTAGACCGCGGCCCGGCCGCGGTGCGTCCTGATCGGCACGACGCAGTCCCTCAGCCCGTTGCGGTCCGGGAGGCAGCGTCGCCGCCATCACCGACGACCAGGCCGCGGGAGGGCTGGTAGACCACCCACACCGGGCGGC
Source organism: Pseudonocardiaceae bacterium (assembly GCA_050700385.1). Taxonomy (GTDB): domain Bacteria; phylum Actinomycetota; class Actinomycetes; order Mycobacteriales; family Pseudonocardiaceae; genus WHSY01. Next base: position 21,145 of record JBOHGT010000426.1, read on the forward strand.
CGGCCACGACCTCCATCTCCGCCCGCCGCGTCGTGCCGGCAGGGCGTCGGGTGCGGGACGGCACGAGCACCGCGTCCTGGTCGCCGCTGGGCTCCGAGCCGGGGTCGACCACCGGCATGGTGTCGACGACCCGGCTGCCACGGGGGCTCTCGGCAGAGCTGAACCCGGTGGGCAGCGCGGGCACGGCCGCGCCTGCTCGGGCGTGCCCGGCCGGCAGGGCACCCGCGGCGCCGGATCCGCCCGGTCTCGACCCGATCGGGCCTGGCGCTGCCGCCTGCGCAGCTCCATCGTCGCGGTCCAGTCGCTCGGCCACCGCGACCACCGCCCCGCCGGCCTCCGGCCGCACCCGCCGCGACACCCCGTTGGCCGGCACGGCCGGGTCCGGGTCGGTCCCGCGAGCCTCGTCCCAGAACCGGTCCGCCGCGGTAGGCTCGGCCCGGCGGCGACGCAGCCTGGAGAGCACCCCGGGCGGGGCCGTGGGCAGCGCGCCGCCCACGGCGCTCACCGACAGCTCGACCATCTGCCACATCCGCCGCACCGGCCGAGCGACCAGCAGCATCACCACGGTGATGAGACCGGCGAGCAACATCTGGGTCAGCACGGACAGCCCACCTGCCGGGTCGAATACCCACACCATGACCAGCGTGTGCAGCGCGGCCAGCGCGGAGATGACGATGACGTTGAGCAGCGCTGCGCCCACCGCGCGCCCGACCCCGCGCAGCAGCTCGTGATAGAGGATCGCGACGAGACCGATCACGGGACCAATGAGGATCACCACCCGCAGCAGCACCTGCGCGAGCAGCAGCACGGCCTGTGCGAGCAGTTGGAACAGCGCGAACATCACCGACTGCAGCATGGCCAGGAACCCGGTGCCGATGCGGCTGCCGTCGACACCCTGGAAGTAGCCGTAAGCGCTACCCGTGCGGTCCGCGATGGCCTTGTACTCGGCCTTCTTGCGGTCCGCGACGCCGGAGTCGGGCCGGTCGGCCCCGTCGGCGATCTCCTGCTTGGTGTATGCCTGCGCCCGGACCAGGTCGCGGCCGAGCTCGGCGGCCTGCGGCCCGTCCGGCGAGCCGAACTCCCCGCGCAGCCAGTTGCGGTAGACGATCTGGTGGTACAGGAGGGTGGGCAGCGCGTCGCGCGCTTCGATGCCCACCTCGTCGAGGAAGCCCGTGCGGATCTGCTCGCTGCCCGCGACGAGCACCTCGTCGAGCACCTGAGTGTAGAGCAGCGGGGTCAGGTAGGTTGCCGCCGCGAGCCAGATCCCCGCCAGCGCCCACAGCGTGCGCCGGCCGACCGTCGCCAGGTCGCCACGCCAGATGGAGCGGAACAGCACGATTGCCAGCAGCACAGCGACCAGGCCGAACCACGGGGCGTAGACATTGTCGTACAACCCGACGGTGCCGGACACGATCAGATCGTCCAGCGGGGCCATCAGTCCCCCGCCGGCCAGCGCGTAGTGCAGCCCATTGGTCGCGCCGACCAGTACCTTCGCCACGTTGAACAGCTGGTTGCCGGCCCAGGTCCCGACCACCGCATCCGGGTCGCGGATGCCCGAGGGTCCGCAGCCGAGGTCGTAGGTGTGCCACACCACACCGGCGTACCCGACCTCGGCGTAGACGCTGCCCTGCTCGCCGGTGCCCCTCGGCGTGGGGTCGAGCGCTCCGACCATGCCCGAGCCGGGGCGTTCGGGGTTCGGCGCCTCCTTGCAGTCGTCGGCGAACTGCGCCCAGGCCGGGGTGCCCAGCACCGCCTGCGCGCCGAGCAGCGCGCCGACCATCATCATCACCAGCAGCAGCAGCAGTACGGCACGCCGCCGCCGCTTCAAGGGTCGTGAGTGATGTCGGTGGCCCTGCCAATGGATAGGGCTACCGACATCACTCACGACCCCGCCGTGAAGCGTCATGCGGCGTCTTCACGGCCCGAGGGGCTGCGCACCGGGCCGGTCTGCTCGGGGTCCTGCTCGGGGTCCTGCTCGGGGTCCTGCTCGGCCTCCGGGTCGCCGCCGTGGTCGAGCGCGGGATAGTCCGGCGACGTGGGGTCCGGGACGGTGACCGGTGGCAGCTCGCCCGCCTGCTGCCGGGGGTCCGGGCGCTGTGCGTCCGGGGTGGTGTCCAGCGCCGCGGCGAGGTGCTCGAGGTGCGGGCCGGAGAAGTCCACCCGAATGCGCTCCACGCCGCCCGCGCCGTCGCCGAAGATGAACTGCCGGGGCGCCCGGTCGCGCTCGGTGGTCAGCCGGGGGGCCCCGCTCGGGCGGCGACCCAGCGCGGCCACCACCTGCTCGTAGCCCGCGTCGCTGGGCACCTTGAGCAGCCGCAGCGCGTCGGCCTGCGCGTCGTAGTCGTCGAGCCGCCCGACGAATACCGAGTCCAGCAGCGACACGAAGCCCTGGATCTTGAGGAAGTCGGCCGGGATCTGCGAGGACAGCAGCACCCGGACGTTCCACTTGCGGGAGTCGCGGGCGAAGCGGTTCATCAGCACCCGCCCGGTAGGTACCTCCGACAGGAAGAACGCCTCGTCGATCCAGACGCCCTTGCGCTCGTCGCGGGGACGCTCGTAGATCGAACGCTGGGTCAGCCACGCGGCAAGGTTGAGCAGCTCGACGCCCAGCGCCTCGGCGTCGGTCCAGTGCTCGCGACCCACCCCGTCCTTGGGCATCGCCAGCCCGGCCATGGTCAGCACCGTGAGCCGGTCGTCCCGGACCTCGGTATAGGGATCGGCGCCGGACTCGGGGATGAGCAGCGACATGCGCTCGCGCATCTCGTCGAGGAAGTCGGCGACGACCACGGCGTGCTCGTGGTGCTCCGAGGCGTCCCGGCGCAGCGCCTCGAACACCTGCCCGGGGTCGGCGTCGGGGGCGCCCCCCACGGCCCGCACGGCGCGCAACAGCACGATGCGGGTCTGCGCCATCCGGGACACCTCGTAGGGCAGCAGCCCGGTGAGGACGTCGAGCACCAGCCGGCGGCGGGTCGCCGCGGTCAGCGCCTTCTCCCGCCGCCAGGCCCGCTCGGGGTCGGGCTCGTCGAGGTAGTGCGACAGCTCCGGCTCGGCCACCACCCGGTAGGGGTTGAGGATGCCGGGCTGGGCGTTGAGCAGGTTGATCGGCCGGGCGTAGGGCGCCAGCTCGGGCAGCTCGCACAACTTGGCCAGCGGGCCCGACGGGTCCAGCAGCGTCCAGCACGCCCCGGCGCGCAGCGTCTTGTAGACGATCCCCCCACCGAGGAACGACTTGCCGCCACCGAGCCCGGCGACCATCGCCGACAGCCCGGAGGAGTCACGGATCTCCTGGGCCATCCACGGGTCCCACGCCACCGGCCGGCGTGTCGCGGTGCAGGTCTCGCCGAGCAGGATGCCGCGCCGGTCCCCGACCTCGGCGGTGGCGGTGGGCACCGCGCTGGCCGCCCAGACCACCGAGCCGCGGCGCAGGTAGGCCCCCGACGACATCGGCTCGCCGGGGATGAACTCCCGGGCCAACGCGTACTGCGCCTCCGGGTGCTCGATGGCGACTTTGGGCTTGTACAGGTCCAGCAGCTGCTGGGCCAGCCGCAGCGCGTCGCGGTCGGTCGACCCGGACACCGCCAGCCGCCACCACGAGCGCACCCGCGTACCCAGCGCGGTGAACCCCGACGTCATCTCGTCGTCGATCTCCAGCACCCGGGATGCCTGCCGGGCCAACGACTGGGGCGGCTCGATCTCGTGCTCGTCGGTGTAGTGGTGCACCTGGGAGCGCACCTTGTTCATCTGGCGCTGCAACTCGCCGGCAACGTCCTCGGGGCGGCGGACGTAGATCCGCGCCGACCACTCCACCGACGCCGCCAGCCGGTCGGCGCGCTGCATCCACGGGTCGTCGATCTCGGGAATCGCCAGGCCGTGCATCTGGCCGACGGTGAGCACGGCGACGTGGCGGGTGAGGTTGGCGTTGGAACCGGTGCGACCGCGGACGGTCAGTGTGGGGGCATACGGCTCGGCGTGGAAGTCGGCGGCGTCGGTGAAGCTCGCCAGATCCTCGGGCTCCCAGACGGAGCCGGGCACCGCTGGCAGGTTGCGCGGTGCGGGCAGCCCCAGCGAGCAGGACCGGTGCATCAGCCAGGACATCTCCTCGGCGGTCACCGGGCGGCCCTCCAGCCCGGAGGCGCCGATCACCCCGTCGAGGTGTTCCACCTCGGCGTCCAGCGCGACGAGCTCGGCGTCCACCGCCGTGGGGAACACCCGGCGCAGCACCGGGGCGGCCCGTTGCACGGCGCGGTCGACCATCGTGCGGGTCTGCACCTGCACACCCAGGTAGA
>JBOHGT010000427.1:0-2190 GCA_050700385.1 Pseudonocardiaceae bacterium
GGGTGACCAGACCAGCACCGCGCGGTCGTGTCGTCGAGGATGGTCCAGCCATCCTTGGCGGCGCCGCCGCGTAAGTCGGTGAGTAGCCCGGACCTCCGCCTGGACAGCGCAGCACGGCTGGTCATAACCACTGGGGAAGGGAAATGGACTTGGCGAAGGCGCGGTTGATGCGCTGGTCACGTCTGGGCACGTACCCGGGGACGGGGCTGTAGCCCGCGGAGCCGAAAAGGTAGATCGCGGCCTCGTTGCGCACGCCGGTCTCGAGCAACAAGCAGGTGGCGCCGACCGCACGGCCGTGGTCTTCCAACGCGGTCAGAATTCGCCGGCCGTACCCGCGCCCCCGGTGTTCGGGTCGCACGTAGAACCTCTTGATCTCACCCCGGGTGGTGTCGTGGACTCGGTACCCACCGCAACCGGCGGGCTGGTCGTCGACGTAGAGCAGCAGGAATAGCCCCTGGGGCGGAGCATAGTCGCCGGAATCATCGTCGGGTGGGTCAGCCCGGGCGTAGCGGGTGAGCTGGTCGAGGTAGAGTTCGCTGAGCAGCGTGCGGGCATCGGGGTCGTCGAAGGGGACGGCGCGCAGACTGATCCGGCTCACACACGTGACAATGCCTCATCGAGCTGGTCGCAGGCATCCCGTGCCCACGGGTTGCGCCGCCGCCGCGCAAACGAGGCCCGCAGCCCGGTGAGCAGGGCAACGCAGCGGCGCGACTGCACGGCCGGCAGTCGGGTGAGCGCGGTCGAGATGGCCCGCGCGGCTTGCTCGATGTCGTGGGCGGCGAGGTGGGCCTGGGCCAGGTAGCAGCCGTGCAGCAGCGCCGAGCGCTGATAGTCCTGACGCAGGTCGGCGGCGGTCAGGGGAATCAGATGCTCTACCGCTTCGTGGAGGAGAGCTCGACGATGGGCGGGGTTTCGCTCGGCGAGATGCACCAACGCCTGACCGGACTCCGCGCGGAGCTGGGAGTCGGACAGATAGTACAAGAAGGATGGTGCTTCGCGGGGTGGGGAGTCCGTAAGCTGGGCGTGCGCGGCATCGGCAGCGGACCGGTAGCCGTAGATGTCTCCGGCGGCGGCGTGCGCCGTGGCCAGTCGTCCGGCAATGCGGGAGCGCAGCATCGGTCCGCGTCGGCGGGCAAGCACATTGGCGTGCTCGGCCAGCCGCAGGGCCTGCTGTGGCTCGCTGCCGTGAGCGGTGATGTAGGCCAGCATGCCGAGCATGTTGGCCAGCACGTCGTCATCCTCGGCGGCGCGAGCCAATCGGACGCCCAGCAGGAAGGTCCGCTGGGACCTGCCGACGTCCCCGCCGTCGAACCACATCCAGGCCGTAAGCTGGCACAACTCTGCTGCCGCGGCCAGTAGCTGCTGCCCGACCGCAGCCTCGAACGAGGCGTGGCGGAGCAGGTCGAGCACTGCGCGGAGCTCGGCCCGCACATAGCGCAGGCTGACCGCTCCGCCCCCGGCCCGGTCGTCGAGTCGGCGCAGCTCGGCGATGTGACTTCGGATGACAGTCAGCATCGGCGGCAGGAGCCGGTCGCTTCCGTACACACCCGGCTGCTCTAGACCGGGTGCCCGGATTCCGTCGTGAACGGCGGTCAGTAACTGAATCGCGCTGGCAGGCAGAAAGACGCCGCCTTCCCCAGCGACCTGGTCCAAGCCCGCCAGGACCGTCTCACCGGTCACCGGTCCGAGCAGGCCCTCGGTCGCCGGGGCCATGGTCGGCAGGTTGCCGCCCTGCCCGCTCCACAGACAGGTCACCGACACCGGACGACCCAACCGGATCGACAACGCTTCGGCCGCGAGGATGGCAAGCGCCGAGTCCTTCGGTGGACGATCGGACTTGACCCAGTGGTAAGGCCCCGTGGGATGAATCCGATCCCGCCGTCCCCGCCCCACCAGCAACCGGTTGATCTCTACACCCCACTGCCGAGGAGTCCAGCCAGCCTCAGCCAGCCGGACGGCTACGCCCCTGTCCACCATGGCACGCACGGTAGCCCGGGTGGACCTGAGGAGTGATCAGATCCAATACGACGGGTCGAACTTCCACACCATTCACGCCACCGTCGGCCCGATTCACCGCATTCACGGTCAGCGGAGTTCCGCTGCCAGCGCTGGACCAGGTTCCGTTGTCCCATGCCAACCCCCGTGACTCCGAGGGCCATCTCCAACTGGAGCCCCACGCCCAGGCCACCC